>QHUC01000209.1 GCA_003221045.1 Gemmatimonadota bacterium
GGCGGGCGCTTCCGGCATGCGCACTACGGGGTAGGTGTCGAAGTTGCCCTGCACCACGCGCCCGCCCGCGAGCGTGATCTCGTCATACAGCGCTGCGCTCAAGCCGAAGACGATCCCGCCCTGCATCTGTGCTTCGATCTGGCCGGGATTCACCGCCGGTCCGCAGTCGACCGCGCACGTCACGCGGGGCACGTGGACCGTGCCGTCACCGTCCACTACGACCTCCGCCACCTCGACGCAGACCGTCGGTCCCCACTCGGCCAATGCGATCCCCCGGCCGTGACCCGCGGGGAGCGGGGTGCCCCAGCCCGCCTTCTCGGCGGCCATCATCAGTGCGCGCAGGTGCCGCGGCTTCTTCTGCAACAGCTCGCGCCGGAGGTCAAACGGATCCCGCCCGCCGGCCGCGGCGACCTCGTCCAGGAAGCACTCCGTCACGAAGCCGTTGTGCGACACCCCCACCGAGCGCCAGGGGCCGCGCGGCACGGGGGCGAGCTCCAGCGTGGCCTGATCGACGAGGACGTTCGGAATGTCGTACGGCAGGTCGATCGCGCCGTCCACCAGGCTATCGTCGATCCCCTTTTCGAGGGGCCCGAATTTGAGGCGCAGTGGCGTGCCCGCGATCCGATGTGTCCACGCCACCGGCCGGCCGGTGGCATCGAGCGCGGCCGCGAACCGGTTGTAGCTGGTGGGCCGGTAGAAGCCGTTGCGCATGTCGTCTTCACGCGACCAGATGACCTTCACCGGCGCGCCGACGGCCTTCGAGACTCGAACCGCCTCCGAGACGAAGTCCGGCTCGAGCCGCCGCCCGAATCCGCCGCCCGACAGGGTCGTGTGGATCCGGATCTGGTCCACCGGCAGCCCGGAGACCTGGGCGGCGACCTTTTGCGCGTCGCCCTGGTTCTGGGTCGGCGCCCAGACGTCCGCACCATCGGGCCGCACATGCGCGGTGCAGTTCATCGGCTCCATGGTCGCGTGGTGCACGAACGGCACGTCGTAGATGGCCTCGACGCGCTTCGCTGCGCCGGCCAGCGCCGCCGCGGCGTCGCCGATCGTCTGCGCCACGACCGCCGGTCGCTCGGCGAGCGCCGCGAGCTGCGAGCGCACACTCGGGGAGTCGAGCGCCGCGGCGTCGCCCTCGTCCCAATCGATCTGCAGCGCGCGCCGCCCCACCACCGCTTGCCAGTATGTGTCCGCGACCACCGCGACGCCCGCTGCGCACCCGGCCGCCCAGCCGCCAGCCGGTCCCATCCAGGAGCTGGCCTCCAGCTCGACCACATGACGCACGCCGGGGAGATCCTTGGCCCCATCGGCGTTCACCTTTTTGATCTTTCCGCCCAGCACCGGCGACCGCTCGATCGAGGCGATCAGCATCCCCGGGACTTTCACGTCGATCCCGAACACCGCGCTGCCGTCTACTTTGGCCGGCGTGTCGAGCCGGCGCACGCGCGTGCCCAGCAGACGGAAGTCTTTGGGATCCTTGAGCGGGGCGTCGCTCGGGGGGGGCACTGGGAGCGCCGCGGCACGGGTGACGAGCCGTCCGTACGACAATCGCCGGCCCGACGCGGCGTGCACCACGGCGCCCTTCTCGGCGCGGCACTCGCCCTTGTCCACCCCCCAGGTCTCCGCTGCCGCCCGTAGCAGCATCTCGCGCGCCGCGGCGCCCGCCTTGCGGAGCGGCTCCCACGAGCCCCGGATCGCGTTGCTGCCGCCGGTTCGCATCGTGCGCGACCAGCCGGCGGGATTCTCCGGCATCGGGCCGAGACGCACCGCCGACCAGTCGGCTTCGAGCTCCTCGGCGAGGATCATCGCGAGGCCAGTCTGCGAGCCCTGACCCATCTCGGACCGGTCGAGCGTGAGCGTGACGATCCCGTCGGTATCGATCCGGATCCAGGCGTTCGGGGCAAAGGGCCCCTTCGCGGCGGCGCGTGGACCCGCGAGGTCCCGCGGAAGATGAAAGGCGATGACGAGGCCGGCGGCCGTCTCGACGAAATCGCGGCGGGAGAGTGTGGAAGCCACGGGCATTACCTCCCTTTGTCCTCACCCCCTGACCCCCTCTCTTTGGGAGAGGGGGAACTCAATGCGTCCCTCCCCTCGTCCCCCTTCTCCGGAACGGAGAGGGGGACAGGGGGTGAAGACTAGACGATCTTCCCGATCGGCAGCTTCCTGATCCGTTTCCCATTCAACGCGAAGATCGCGTTGCACACGGCGGGCGCGATGGGCGGCGTCCCGGGCTCCCCTACGCCACCCTGCGAATCGGTGCTGGGCACGATGTGGACCTCGACCACCGGCATCTCGGCGAGTCGCAGCATCCGGTAGTTATGGAAGTTGCTCTGCTGCACCTGTCCCTTGTCGATCGTGATCTCGCCCCACAGCGCCGCCGTCAGGCCGTACACGATGGCGCTCTGCATCTGGGCTTCCACGATGCTGGGGTTCACGACCGGCCCGCAGTCCACGGCGCACACCACGCGATGCACGTGTGGCGCGCCGTCCGAGTCCACCGACACTTCGGCGACCTCCGCGACGTGGGTGTCGAAGGATTTGAACACCGCGATGCCACGCGCGCGCCCCGCGGGGAGCGGCGTTTCCCATCCGGCCTTGCTCGCGGCCAGATTGAGCACAGCGAGATGCCGCGGGGCCTTGCCGAGCAGGTCGCGGCGATACTCATACGGGTCCTTCTTGGCCGCATACGCCAGCTCGTCGATGAACGTCTCGACCGCGAAACCATTGAACGAGTTGTTCACGGAGCGCCAGAAGCCCACCGGGATTCCGGTGTCCGTAAGGACGTAGTCCACGTGGACATTGGGCACCGCGTACGGCATGCCCACGCCCCCCTCCACGGCCTCCCCGTCGAGGCCGTTCTTCACGGTATCGGGGAACACGCGCGCCATGATGGACGGCGCGACGATGCGCTGCGTCCACGCCACCGGGTGACCGGCGGCGTCGAGCCCCGCCCGCATACGGTGGAGGTTGGCGGGACGGTACTGAGCGTTACGAATGTCATCTTCGCGCGACCAGATCAGCTTGACCGGCGCTCCGGCGGCCTTGGACGTCTCGAGCGCCTCCTTAATGAAGTCCAGCTCGAACCGCCGGCCGAATCCGCCTCCGAGATAGGTCGTGTGAACCTTGACCTTCTCGGGCGGCACGCCGCCGATCCCAGCGCCTAGGCCCTGTGCCCCCGTCTGGAATTGCGTGGGCGCCCAGATATCGACACCATCGGCGCGAACGTGCGCCGTGCAGTTCATCGGCTCCATGGTCGCGTGGGCCAGGAACGGCAGCTCGTAGACCGCCTCCACCTTGGAGGTCGCGAGCTGCAGCGCGGCCTGGGTGTCCCCATCGTGGCGGGCCATGGCGCCCTCTTGCTCGGCATTCTTCGCGAACAGCTCGGAGATGGTGGCGCTCGAGACGCTGGCCGTGGGGCCCTCGTCCCAGGTGATGTCGAGCGCATCGCGTCCCTTCTTGGCGGGCCAGTAGCCGTCGGCTACGACGGCCACGCCGTCGGAGATCTGCGCGACCTGTCGCACGCCAGGCACGGCCTTCGCCTTGGCCGCGTCGAAGCTCTTCACCTTGCCGCCAAACACCGGGCTCCGCGCGACCAGGGCGACCAGGAGGCCCGGCGCCTTCACATCGATCCCGAATTGCGCGCCGCCGTCCACTTTGGGCGGCGTGTCGAGCCGTTGGACTCGCGTGCCGAGGATCTTCCAATCCTTGGGATCCTTGAGCGGGACGTCGTGGGGCAGGGGGACGGTTGCCGCTTTCGCAGCGAGCTTCCCGTAGGTGAGCCTCCGCTTGCTCGACGCGTGGATCACCGCGCCCTTTTCGGCGTGGCATTCGGACTTGTCCACGCCCCACGTCTCGGCGGCGGCGGTGAGCAGCATCTCGCGCGCGGCCGCGCCGGCCTTGCGGAGCGGCGTGTACGCGGCGCGGACGCTCGTGCTCCCGCCGGTTCCCTGCATACCGAACATCGGGTTGATGTACGCCTTATCCGCGGGGGCGGACTCGATCTTGATCTTCGACCAATCGGCGTCGAGCTCTTCCGCGAGGAGCATCGGCAGCGACGTCGTGACGCCCT
This sequence comes from Gemmatimonadota bacterium, assembly GCA_003221045.1. GTDB lineage: Bacteria > Gemmatimonadota > Gemmatimonadetes > Gemmatimonadales > GWC2-71-9 > AG41. The sequence continues at coordinate 4,070 of QHUC01000209.1, forward strand.
GGCCCATCTCGGAGCGATCCACGATGACGAGCACGCTCTCGTCGGGATTGATGCGCAGCCAGGCGTTCGGCGCGAACGGCCCCGGGTACGCGACCCCGCGGCGACCGGTCGCCGGAAGGTGGAATCCGATCACGAGGCCCGCGCCTGCGACGGCGCTCGTCTCGAGGAACTCGCGCCGGCTGACGTTCGTGGGAGCGCTCATGTCAGGCTCCCGCCGCACGATGGATGGCGGCGCGGATGCGCTGGTAGGTCCCGCAGCGGCAGATGTTCGTCATGGTCGCGTCGATATCCGCGTCCGTGGGATGCGGATTCTTCGCGAGGAGCGCCGCTGCGGCCATGATCTGGCCCGACTGGCAATACCCGCATTGTGGCACGTCTTCCTCGATCCACGCCCGCTGTACCGGGTGCGAGCGGTTCTTGGAGAGGCCTTCGATCGTGGTCACGCGTTTCCCGGCGACGGCCGCGACCGGCAGCACACAGGTGCGCGTGGCGACGCCGTCCAGGTGGACGGTGCAAGCGCCGCACTGCGCGATGCCGCAGCCGAACTTGGTGCCGGTGAGACCCAGGTTATCGCGCAGCACCCAGAGCAGAGGCGTGTCGGGTGTGACGTTCACGGTCTCGCGTTTGCCGTTAACGGTAAAGCTGATGGGGGGCATGAAGGGGCGTCCTCGTCGGAAGATGAAAACAACGTGCACCGGAGGACACGCAGAGGGAAGGGGGGCAACGCTATCCGAACATGCCGGGCGCGGGCATCTTCTGCGGCGTGAGCGCATCGGTCACCGGCGTCACGTACGCCCGCCGACTCGGCTTGTTCTCCGCCACGATGGCCGTGATCGGGTTTCGCCGAGCTGGGCGCGCGGCGGCCCAGGGCGGGGGGCGGGTACGTGTACCTGCGAGACGCCTGGGGTCCGCTCCCTGCTTTCCTGTATGGCTGGGCGCTTCTCTTAGTGATTGCGACCGGCGCGATCGCGGCGGTCGCGGTGACGTTCGCGAGCTATGCCCTCGCGCTGGCGGGGCTTTCTCCCGGCCTCACCGCGCCGGTGGCGGTGGGCGCGATCGTCCTCCTCACGGGCGTGAACTACGTCGGCGTCAAGCCGGCGGCGGTCACACAAAATGTCTTCACGGTGCTCAAGCTCGCCGCCTTGGCTGCCCTGATCATCGTCGGCCTGTCTTTCTCGACCTCTACCGCCCTCTCCCGCCCTCTCCCGCCCTCTCCCGCCCCGGCGGGGCTGTGGGGAGTGGTGGTTTCTCTGGGTACTGCCCTCGTCCCCATTCTGTTCACGTATGGCGGCTGGCAGCAAACGAACTTCATCGCCGAAGAAATCGTCGACCCCGAGCGAAACCTGCCCCGCGCGCTCGTGCTGGGCGTCGTGGTGGTAGTGGCGGTGTATCTGCTAGCGAACGTGGCGTATCTGCACACCCTCGGTCCGGGCGGCCTCGCGACCAGCTCGGCGCCCGCGGCCGGCGTGATGCGAACGGTCCTCGGCCCGATCGGCAGCACGATCATTTCGGCCGGAATCGCGGTATCGACGTTTGGATTCCTAAACCTGGTGATCCTCGTGACCCCGCGGGTATTTCAGGCGATGGCGGCGGACGGCGTGTTTTTCCCTGCGCTCGCTCGCTTGCATCCAGTGCACCGGACGCCCACCGCCGCCCTCCTACTCCAGGCGGCCTGGGCGATCGTGCTGACGCTCTCCGGGACGTTCGGGCAGCTGGTGAGCTACGTAGCGT
>QHUC01000005.1 GCA_003221045.1 Gemmatimonadota bacterium
TGGGTCGATGTAGCCCTCGAGGACGAGCTCGGCTTCGGCCGGCACCTCGAGATCGGAAGTGAGCGCTTTCGCGAGCCGTACCGGCTCCCGCCGCAGGAACCCCGCGAACAGAAACTCGTCGATCGTGGGCGGCAGCGGCGCCGACGCCGCGTAGATGGATGCGGGATCGCCCCCCAGCGCGATGGCCACCGGCATCTGCTCCCCCCGATCCGCCATCGCGCGCCAGTGCGCCGCCCCCACCTTGTGCCGCTGCCAGTGCATCGCCAGCTCGTTCCGGCCGATCACCTGGATGCGGTACATACCGACGTTGCGCACGCCGGTCGTCGGGTCACGCGTGATGACGCCCGGCAGCGTGATGTATGGCCCGCCGTCTTCCGGCCAGCACACCGGCACGGGGAACTGCGTCAGGTCCACGTCCTGGGTTCGGATCACGGTCTCCTGGCAGGGCGGCCGTCCGCCGACGGTCTTGGGTGGGAACTTCCCCATCTCGGCGAGCTGCGGCAGCATGGCGAGCTTGCCGAGCAGCGTGTCCGGGACCTTCAGGTTGAGAAGCGTGGCGATGCGCTCGCCGATTTCGTCGAGGCAGTCGACGCCAAGCGCCAGCGCCATCCGCTTCTCTGAGCCGAAGAGGTTCACCGCGACAGGTTGGCGCGCCGGTGCGCCGGATGAGAGCGTGGGACGCGTGAACAAGAGCGCCGGTCCGCCCCCCGGGGTCTTCATGCAACGGTCGGCGATCTCCGTGATCTCCTTGTCCACCGACACGGCATGCTGGACCCGCACGAGATCGCCGCGGGCGTCCACCGCGGCGACAAAGTCCCGCAGACTATCGAGTGCCATGATGGACGGCACAGATCCCGCCGCTCAAGAGCTCGTAGCCAACGGCGGAGAACCCGGCGCGCGCGAGCCGGCCCGCCAGCGCGTCGGGGTCCGGGAAGTCGTTCACCGACTCTGGCAGGTAGCTATAGGCATCCCTATGTTTCGACACCGCGCGGCCGATCGCGGGGAGGACGCGCCGGAAATAGAACTGATACAGCGCGCGCAGCGGCGCGAAGCGCGGCGTGGTGAACTCGAGCACCACGAAACGTGCGCCGGGCCGGAGCACGCGATGCGCCTCTTTGAGCCCGGCGTCGAGATCCGCCAGGTTCCGGACTCCGAACGCGACCATGGCGCCGTCGAACCGGCCGTCGCGGAACGGGAGCGCGAGGGCGTCGGCGCCGACGGGACGGGTACGGGTCGCCTTGCCCCGTCCCCGCGCCAACATGGGAATCACGAAGTCGGCTCCAATCACGCTCCCGCGAAACGCGGGCCCTCGGGCCAGCGTCGCCGCAAGATCGAGGGTGCCGGCGCAGAGATCGAGGTACGTGCCGTCGGGTCGCCGCTCCCAGCCGAGTCGCCGCACGGCGGCCCGGCGCCACGAGCGGTCCACATTGAGGCTCAACAGATGGTTCAGGAAGTCGTAGCGCGGCGCGATCGCGGTGAACATGCTGCGCACGTACGACCGCTTCGCCTCGCCACCCGAGTGCGCGGCCACCTCGAATGCAGGAGACGGGGTCATAAGCGCGAAAGATAGGCCGGGCAACCTGACCGGCGCCAGCGATCAGGAGGTCATCGCATGGGCCAAACAGGGGCACGAAGCGGCGTTCCGCGAGCTGGTCCGCCGTTACGAGCGACCGGTGTTCTCGCTCCTTTACCGCATGGTGCGCGATCGCGGGTTGGCCGAGGACCTCGCGCAGGAAACGTTCATCAAGGTGCTGAACGCCATCGGGTCCTATAATCCGCAGTTCAAGTTCTCGTCCTGGATCTTCAAGATCGCGAACAACGCGGCGATCGATCACCTCCGCAAGCGCGAGCTCGACACGCTGTCGCTCGACGGCTCGCCCCATGCCACCACGCCCGACGAAATGAGTGCCACCGCATTGCAGCTCGGCGATCGGCGGGAGACGCCCTTACAGGAGCTCGAGGCGCGGGAATTGGGTTGCGCCATCGATCATGCCATCGCCCGGCTCCGGCCCGAGTACCGGGCGTGCATTCTGTTACGGCACGTGGAGGGCCACAGCTACGAAGAGATCGCCCGCATGCTCGACCTGCCGCTCGGCACCGTGAAGACGTATATCCATCGGGCCCGCAACGAATTGCGCGGCTACCTCGAGGATCGGAAGGCATGAAACCCGCCCGTGAACGCATGCGTAGGGCTGGGCCAAGATGAGCCCGACGCCTGACCCCCGACACCTGACCCCTGACGAAATCGAGCTGTGGGCTCAGGGCCTGTTGCCCGCCGCGCGCGACGTGCACATCGGCGAGTGCGCCGAGTGCCGCGTCGCCGCCGAGCGGGAGCGCAAGCTGCTTCGCGAGCTGGCGCAACTTACGCGATTCGCACCGGAGTTCGGGTTCGTCGAGCGGGTCATGGCCAAGGTGAAAATCCCGGCGCCCTCAGGCCCGCACCTCCGCCCCGACTCCGACGCCTAGCAGTCTCGCGGCGCTGCCGTCGCGCACCGCGATCTCGACCGTCCCCCCGCTGCCCACAAACGCGAGCAGCCCGCCCCGCCCCACATCTCCGAAGGTCCGCGCCAGCGGCCCGATCTCCGTCCCCTCGACGCGGATCCGCACCCCGGGCTCGACCGCCGCTCCTTGAATGTTCGAGATGAGAGTGCCAAAGCGGTCGACGTCCATGAAAAGTCGGAGCGGCGCCCGCCGGGATCGGAAGTGCGACGAAATGCGCGTCCGCTGGCAAGAAGGAGAGCAGGCCGTTGTCCGGGGCCACGAAAAAGTGGCCCCCCGTGGAGGCGGCGAGCACCCGGCGGTCGGTGCCGACCCCCGGATCGACGATGGCGAGGTGCACGCTTCCTTGCGGGAACCGGTGCCACACGCGCGACAAGACGTACTGCGCCGCGCGTACGTCACCCGGCGAGACCTCGTGCGTGATGTCGACCAAGACGACACCGTGGACCTGCGACAAGAGCACCCCCTTTACTTCCGCCACGTAGCTGTCGGCGCTTCCGCAGTCGGTGAGGAGCGTAATGAGGGTGGCCACGGGTCGGAGCTATGGCCTGGGGTTAGGGATTGGTCACACCGTGGCGCGTCGCCACGAGCCGCGCAGCCAAAAGATCGTCATCATGACGCCGCGCGAGACGGCCGTCACCGAAAGCGCAATCCAGATGCCGAGCAAGCCGAGCGTCCCGGACCACCACGCGGCGAGGGGCACACGGAGCAGCGTGAGCGTCGTGCTGGCGATCTGGGGCCACAGCGTGTAGCCCGCACCCGCGAGCGCGCCTTCGAGAATGATCTCGAACGTCTGACCGATCTGGGCGAACGCGATCACCCGGAGATAGAGGCTGCCATCCGTGATCACCGCGGGATCCGGCGTGAATAGCGCCACGAGCGTGCGCGGGATCGTCAGGAACGCGACGGCGGTCGTGATCGTGACCGCGAGGCAATAGCCGACCGTCATCCGCACGGCCTGGCGGGCACGGTCCTCCTGGCCGGCGCCGAGATTTTGCCCCACCAGAGCAGACGCGGACAAGGCGAAGCCGGAGATCGCGATGAAGCCGAGGCCTTCGACTTTGTGCCCGACGCCGAGCGCGGCGAGCGCCGCGGTACCGAAGCGCGACGTGTACCGCGTGAGCCACATGTAGACGATCGACAGCAGGACTCCGGCGAGCGATAGGGGGGCGCCCACACGGACCACGGTGGGGACCGCCGACCAGTCTGGCGCGTCGAGGCGGAGCAGCCCGCGTCGCCACGCGATGCCGATCCCGATGAGGAACCCGCCACCCCGCACCATGACCGAGGCCAGGGCGGCCCCCTCGACGCCGAGCCGCGGGAAGGGGCCGAGCCCGGCGATGAGCAGCGGATCGAGCCCGACGGAGAGCAGCACGGACGCCATGAGCAAGAGGAACGGGGTACGCGTGTCGCCCGACGCACGGAACGTCGCCTCGATCGCGAAAAACCCGAAGACCAGCGGCCCTCCGAGCAGCCAGGTGCGGAGGTAACGGCGTCCCAGCGTGGCCACGTCGGGCGGCACGGTCATGAGGCGGAACAGATCGTCGGTGAGGGCAAACCCGACGGACGCGACCACGGCGCCAGCGGCGAGCGCATACAGCACCGCCGCCCCCGCGGCGCGCGCGGCCGCGTCCGGCCGTCCCTCGCCGTGGCGCCGCGCGGCGACGGCGATCAGCCCCACTTCCACCATTTCGCCCAGCGACAGGAGCACCCAGACGTAGAATCCGGCAGTCGACACCGCCGCGAGCGCCGCCGGCCCGATCAGGTGTCCCACCCAGATGGCATCGATGAGATTGAAGCAGAAGTGACACGCCATCATGGCGACGGCGGGCGCGGCAAGCTTCAGGATGACGGGCCGGAGTGGCCCCACGGTGAGGGAACCCGGCGTGCCGGCGACGCTGGTCATGGCGCCGGAAGCTACCGGGGCCCCGGGCCGGGGGTCAACGAGCGGGTCGAGGCGAGCGGCGGTGTCGGGCTTTGTTGTCGTACAGCGAGTGATCGGCGGCGTTCATCAGCGCCTCGAGCGTGGCCCCGTCGCGTGGATGAACGGCGACGCCGATGCTGATGGTGAGGGGCGGCTTCTCGCCGTCCCGCGCCACCCGCTCGGCCACCCGCCGCGCCACGTGCCATGCCGCGGCGTCGCCCGTCTCGGGTAACACCAAGGCGAACTCGTCCCCACCGAAGCGGGCGGCGGTGTCGATGCCGCGGCAGGAGCCAAGTAACGTCTCCGCCACGCGCCGGAGCGCCATGCTTCCCACCAGATGGCCGTAGCGATCATTGATCTTCTTCAGGCCGTCCAGATCCAGGAGCACCACCGCGAACGGCCGATCGGTGCGCGAGGACCGCTGAATCTCCGTGTCGAGCGCCTGGGTGAGGTGGCGGTAATTGGCGAGCCCGGTGAGCGGATCGCTCACGGCGAGCCGCCGCAGCCGGTCTTCCGCTTCCTTGCGCTCCCCCACGACCGCCGCCAGCACGAGGGTCATGAGGGCGGACGCGCCCTGAAACGCCTGGAGCAAAAGCAGCGACTCGTTGAACGTCGGCCGGGCGAAGGGACCATAGCCGCTCAGCGTGCCCAAGATGGCGATGGCTGAGAGGACGACGACGGCGGTCATCGCCACGCGCTGCTCGAAGCGGAGTGCCGCCCACAGGAGCAACGGGACGCAGAGAAATTCCAGCGGATAGTGACTGCTCTTCCACGGGACCACGCCGTCGAAGACGGCCGTTCCCACCACGAGCAGCGATGCGCACAGGGCCGCCACCTCGAGGGTGCGCCGCCGGCTCCAGTGGATCCGCGGCCGGGCCGCCCAGAGGAGCAACGCGGGGGCGACGACCAGGTCGCTGACCGCGTCGCCCATCCACCAGGTCGCCCAGACGGGCCAAAAGTCAGCCCATCGCGCGAAGCCGCCAAGGGAGAGGGAGACGGCGCCTGCCGTCGCGCTGACGACCGTGCTCGCCCCGGCGGCCAGCCCCGCGAACTTGAACACGTCGGGGGCGCGCTCGCACGCTCGTGCCCCGCGCGCGAAGCGGCTCACCAGCCTGGCGCCCACGAGGCCCTCGAGCACGTTGCCCGCCGCAATGCCGACGGAGGTCGCGACGGAGCCCGCGGTGGTGATGTTGACCAGGAACGCGCCGAGGAAGATGGCGGGCCACACCTCGGCGCCGGCCAGCAGGAACGCGGCGAGCGCGATGCCCGTGCAAAGCCACACGGGAGTCGCGCTCGGGTTCATAAAGGCGAGCCGCAACCCGAGCTTGCCGGCGATGAAGTAGCCGGCGGTGATGGCCAGGAGCAGCCCGAGACGTCTCAGCCACTGCACATGCATCATCCCCGTCCTCGAGGTGTCGGGACGGCGGGGCGCGCGCCTTCGTTCTACGAGTAACACGGGAGTGGGGCCGGTCGAACTGAAGCGGCCCGGTCAGCCCACCCCGACGAACCCCTCTCCCCACGCCACACGGAACGTCTGGTCGCATCGCGGACAACGCAGCGCTTGCGGCGCTTGGCGGAGCTGGGCGCGGTTCCGGCAGCCAGGGCACACGGCGTATTTCTCGCCCCACTGCGCCGTGAGGTTCTTCGCGTCGCGAGGCCGCGGGACGATGCTCCAAGACTGAGGTGGTGCGGCGACGATCTGCAGCGAGTCGCGCGGCAGCGACACGCGCTGCCGGTTGACCTCGAGCAGGGCCTGATCGTCCGTCAGGGTCACGATGCGATACCATGCGCCGCGACGCAACCCGTAATTGGCATCCAAGCGAACGCGCGCCCACTGCGGGTCGGTCTTCTCCACCCCCTTACGGGTCTCCATGCGAGGATGCTACGAGATCGCCGACGTAACGCTAGAGTTGCGGCCGCGCAACAGCGCCCACGTCAGGCCCTTCGCCGCGGCTCGTCGCCGAGCGTCCGCAGAAATCGCTGAAACACGGCGTTCCCCGGGTAGCGTTCGGCCAGGCGCGCCACGGCCTCCCGCGCCTCCTCCTCCAGCGCCGGTCGGTCGGCAGGATCGCGGGCGGCCTCGCGCTCGAGCGACGCCGCGAGCACCCACTCCGCCTCGACACGGGCGAGGTCTCCCTCGGTCGCCGCCCGCCGCATGTACCCGATCCCTCGCTCCGCATTTCCGCTCCCGAGTCCGACGATCTTTGCGACGAGACGCGCGAGCGCACCGGCGCGCGCCAGGCCGTACTGGTACACGCCCAGGCCCAGATAGCAGTCGGCGCAGCTCGAATCGACCGCGAGTACCCGGGCGTAGGCGTCGTGCATCGCCTTCCCATCCTTGGCGGCGCCCCAGGAATGCCCCTGCAGATCGCGTTGACGGGCGCGATACCCGAGTGCCGTGGCGAGCCAGAAGTCGCGTGCGGGACCGGGGGCCGCGGCCCGCCCGCGCACGATCGCGAGATCGAGGAGCGAATCGATACGGGCGCGCTCGTACTCGTCGTTCTCGAGCGCGGCGGCCCACCAGATGTAGGCGCTCGCCTCGAAGGTCAGCGGGGCTGGGTCGGTGGTATCCCGCGCACCCACCTCTGCGAAGTAGGCAGCGGCGGTGGGGAATCCCCCCGCGTAGAGCGTGTCGAGGCCCGCGCGCAAGTCGGCACGCTGGGTGCGAGGGTGCTGCAGCAGCAGGAGCGCGGCCGCGAGGGCCCGCACGTCAGCGCGGCAGAGCCACGAGCGCGTCGCTCACGCGCCGCGCGACGGCGTCGAGCGCCTGAGCGGCTGGCGAGCCGGGCTCGGCGGCCACGATCGGCCGGCCCGCATCAGCAAGGTCCGGCATGCGCGCTTGTAGCGGGATCTGGCCGAGGAGGGGGACGCCCAGCTCGTCGGCGAGCCGGCTGCCGCCGCCCGCGAGGAATACCTCGGTCCGCTCGCCGCAGTGCGGGCAGACGAAGTAGCTCATGTTCTCCACCACGCCCAGCACCGGCACGCCGACGCGCTCGAACATCTTGGCGCCGCGCAACGAGTCGCCCACCGCGACCTCCTGGGGGGTGGTGACGATGATCGCCGCACGGATGTGAACGGTCTGGGCGAGCGAGAGCTGCGCATCTCCGGTCCCCGGCGGCAAATCGACGAGGAAATAGTCGAGCTCTCCCCAGTCGACGTCGCGCACGAACTGCTGGATGACTTTCATGATGATGGGTCCGCGCCAGATGGCGGGTGAATCGCGCTCCACGATGAGCGCGAGCGACATCAGCTTCACGCCGTATGCCTGGAGCGGCTGGATCTTGCCGCCCCGGATTTCGGGCTTCTGGTCCGCGCCCATCATGCGAGGGATGTTCGGCCCGTAGATGTCCGCGTCCATGAGGCCGACGCGGCGGCCGGCGCGGGCGAGCGCCACCGCGAGGTTCGCCGAAACGGTGGACTTCCCCACCCCCCCCTTTCCGGACGAGATCGCGAGGACGGCGCCCAAATGGGGAAGCTCGACGGGCGTCGGAGGCGGGGGAACCGCCGCAGCGCCCGGACGGGAAGCGGCCTGGCGGGGAGCGGTACCCGATGCTCCGCTGCTCGCATCTGTGACGTTCACCCGAACCGCGGTCACACCTTCCACCGCCTGTACGGCCTTCCGGACCTCACGGGCGAGCGAGCCGGGATCGTCGCGCGCGAGGAGAAAGGTGAACGTGACGGTCCCGGCATCGTCCACGGCGAGATCTTTCACCATGGACGAGGCGAGCACGTCGGTCCCGCTCCGCGGATTCTTGAGCTGGGACAACGCGCGCTCGACGCGCCCCTGAAGCGTGCTGGAAGGAGCCACAAGAGAAAGGTAGAGGGGCGCACGGGAGATGGGGGAGGGGGCGGGAGCCTAGCCTCCGACCCACGGCGGACCTGTCAACCGCGACGGCGCTCCCGCATCGCCTGCACATTCCGATCGAATGTCGGCTGCTGATCGGGGGTCAGCACCGCCCGAAAGTCGTCCAACTCGTGGCGAAACAGCGCGCGAACCCGCTCTCTCGTCGCCGAGTCCGGCGGACTCCCGGGCGTGAACGACGGCATCTGCTCGCGATAATGCGACTGGATCGAGTCGATCTTGGCCTGCTGGACAGGCGTCAGCGTGATGTCCTTGAACAGGATCTCCATTCGCCGGCTGGGCCCGCGGCTCATCGGGTTCTGGGCCGGGGCGCGACCCGGGAACACCACGAGGGCGGCTAACGCGATCCCCATGAGCATGACGTACGATTTCATTTCTCTCTCCTCCTCTTCTCGTGGATACGGTCGCGGGACCGCGGACGCTGAGCTTGACGGGCTGCTCCCTGAGCCGGGGGGGGGGCGGGGGGGGCTGGGGGGCGGCTACAGCGCCGCGTTCTTCAAGAGCTGAATGTAGATCCGTACCGAGTTCGCGTACGCCTGGACGCCCACGCGCTCATCGGTGCCGTGGACGCGTCGCACGTCGTCCGGGCCGATGGGGGCGCCCACGAAACGCAGGATGTTGGGCGTGAGCCCGCTATAGTGCCGCGAGTCGGTCGCGCCCACCACGAGCCAGGGCGTCACCACGGCCTCGGGAATCACCTGCCGGATGGTGCGCGCCAGGAGCTGGAATGGCTCGGCATTGGCACTCGTCACCCCGGAGGGGTTGCTCACCGTTTCCTGGAGCTCGCGTACAGTGATGCGCGGATCGTCCACGGCGCGCCGCACGTGCTCAAGCACGCTGCCCGCGCTGTCCCCCGGCAGGATCCGGAAGTTCACCAGCGCCCGGGCCGTGGACGGGAGCACGTTCTCCTTCACTCCCGCCTGGAGCACGGTCGGTGCGGTGGTGGTTCGCAGCATGGCGTTCCCCTGCGGCGTCGCGCCGAACCCCGCGGCCAGGAGCCCGCCGAACAACCAGCGATTCGCCATCACGAGGCGCGGTCCGAACGGCATCTCGGGGCCGAGAAAATCGAACAGGTCGGCGGTGGGCCCCCGGATGGCGCGCGGCATCTGGTGGTGCTCGAGCCGCGTGAGGCCCGCGGCCAGAATCCCGACCACTGTCTCCTTCGGCGGCATCGACGAATGCCCACCTTCTGCCTGCGCCGTGAGCTCGACGGTGACGTAGCCCTTCTCGGCGATCCCGATGAGCGCCACGGGTGCGGCCACGCCCGGAATCAGGCCCGTGGCGAGCGCACCACCCTCGTCGAGTACGAACTCGGGGCGCACGTTGCGAGTCGCGAGCAGGGCGGCAATGCGCGCCGCCCCGCGACGGCCCCCGACTTCCTCGTCATAGCCGAACGCGAGGTACACCGTGCGCCGGGGCTTGGCGCCGACTGAGATCAGGTGCTCGACGGCCTCGAGAATCCCCACCACACTGCCTTTGTCGTCCAGCGCGCCGCGGCCCCACACGTATCCACCGGCGATCGTCCCGCCGAATGGCGGCTCGGTCCACTTGCCTTCGGTCCCGGGCTCGACAGGCACGACGTCCTGATGGGCCAGGAGCACCACCGGCGCGAGACCGGTATCGGAGCCAACCCACTCGTACAGCAGGCCGTATCCGTTCACCTTCTCCAGCTTGAGGACCGCGTGGAGCTTCGGGAACGACTCGCGGAGGTAGCGCTGGAATCCGTCGAACTCACGCGCCTCGAACTGCGTCGAGTCCTGGTAGGAGATCGTCTTGAACCTGAGCGCACCCGCCAGCCGCTGCGCCAGGGCGTTCGAGTCGAGCGGCTCGGGAGCAACGGGCGCGACCGCGGCCTGCCGGGAGTGGAGCCCCAGCGTTCGCGTGACGACCGCCGCAATGAGGCCGACCAGGACGACCAGCAGGACGAGGACGATACGTTTCATGATTTAAGTCCCGATTACGCGCGTAAGGTCACGCAAGCTCGCTCGGCCGTGCTCGCGGGGCAAGGCACGGCCTCAAGCGCGACTGCGCCGGGCGGCCACTCGGTCCGCCACCGCTTGCTGCAACAGTTCTTCGATGGAAGCAGTCGCCCCCCCTGGCCCCCTTGCCCCCTCTGACTGTTCAGAGCCATCGAACGCGGCGTACCCGAGATTCACGACGAGGTTGTACTGACGGACGGTCCTACCGTTGTAGCGTCGCACCTGCTGGGCGATGCGAGCGGTGATGATCGCGCGCTTGTCGGGCGCCGCATCGGCGGCGAGCACCGCGAAGGCGCTCCCCTCGATGCGCGCCACGAGGTCACAGTCGCGGAACGTTCCCTTCAGGAGCACTGCGGTCTCGCGGAGGACGCGGTCCCCTTCATCGTGTCCGGCCACCCGATTGATGTCGCCCAGGCCGGCCACGTCGGCCGAGACCACGAGGAAGCGGCCCTTGGTCCGCTGGGCGAGCTTCACGTGCGGCTCCGTGAGGGAGATAAAGCCGCGACGGTTGTAGAGCCTCGTAAGGGCGTCATTGAGCGAAAGGCTCCGCATCCCGACTTGCAGACGCCGCACCTGAACGGCGTAGCGGATGCTCCGCGCCAGGAGCGCCGCGCTGAACTTCCCCTTCGTCAAGTAGTCCTGGGCGCCGGCGCCCAGGGCCTGGGCCGCCAGGTGGTCCTGGTTCAGGCCCGTGAGTGCCACCACCGGCACGTCCGGGTCACATTCCCGGACCCGCTGGAGCGGTTCGAGCCCGGTTGTCTTCGGCAGGGAGAGGTCGAGCAGGACGACGTCCACGCCGCCCTTCCCGAGTCGGTTGAGGCCCTGGGAGAGACGGGGTGCGTGCGAGAACTCGTAGGGCGCCGCTCCCGCGAACGCCACACCCGCCTCGCCGATCGCGTTCTCCAACTGCCTTGCGTGACGGGGATTGTCCTCGATCAGCAGGACGCGGACGGGGTCGCTCTCGATTCCCGTCAACGTCCGCCGGGCCAGTCTGCTGGATGAGCGCCGCACAACGCACCTCGCTTGGAGCCGGATTGTCCGGACCGGGATAATTGGCCCTCCAGTACGCCTGGTTGTCAAACCGCGGGCACCTGCTCCCCCGGAAACCGCGTCGACAGGTGTTACACTCCCGGTGTGATCCTCTGCTCCGATTATGGCGACGTCCGCTATTTCCGAATGGCCCGGACATTCCTCGGCCGCGCGATCTACTGGACGGGCGTCTACTTCGTGGACGGCTTGCTCATCGATTCGGGTCCACCCAACCTCGCGCGGGACGTGCGCACCCTCGCGGGCGAGTTGCGCGTGCGGCAATGCGTCACGACGCATCACCACGAAGACCATTCAGGCAACAACGGGGTGCTGGCCAGCGAGCTGCGCATCACACCGCTCGCCCATCGGTTCGCCGTGGCGCGCCTGGCGCAGCCCGAGGCGCACCCTCAGCTCTATCGGCGAGTCGCGTGGGGCGCCCGTCCGGCCGCGCGAGTCGAGCCGCTCTCCGACCGGCTCGATACGCCGAGCTTCCAGTTCAAGGTGATCCACACCCCCGGACACGCCGCTGATCACGTGGCGCTCTTCGAGCGCGACCGCCGGTGGCTGTTTTCGGGCGACCTGTATCTCGCCCCGAAGCTTCGCTACCTCCGTGCCGACGAGGACGTGTACGCGATGATCGCCTCCCTGCGCCGGGTCCTGGCGCTCGAGCCCGAGGTGTTGTTCTGCCAGCACCGCGGGCGGGTGGAGCATGGGGCGGCGCGGATGCGCCAGAAACTCACCTTTCTGGTCGAGCTCGGCGAGCAGATACACGAGCTCCACGGCCGCGGCTGGAGCGAGGCCGCGATCGCCCGGGCGCTTCCGGGGAACGATCTCGCGTGGCGCATCTGGACCGGTGGAGATTTTTCCAAACGGAACTTCGTGCGAGGGTTCCTACGGAAGAGCCCCTGAAGCGACCTCACGCTCGCGGGTGACACGTTGCGAAAACACGAGGCAGCCGACGAACAACAAGATCTCGGTCCACACGATAACGCTGTAGCCATCTATGCGGTGTTGAACCACGCGCCCCACCAGATCTCTCCCGGTCAACCCGACCACAAACATCATGGCTACCAGCACGTATACGAAGACCCGGAGCCGTCGCCCGAGCTCCCGCACTCGGATCGACAGAAAGCAGTAGAAGGTGAACAGCAAGGTCACGAGATGGGCCTTCCACGTGATGCCCGACAGCAAATGTCCCGCGAGAAACACGGAGGCCAGCTCGAACCCGGTGACGGAGGCGTGCCGGAGCCGCAGCGCGACCAGATTGCCGACGAACGCGAGCAGCACGACGGCGAAGGCCGTGCCGTAGATCGCCGCCGCGGTCCGCTCGGAGGTCGGAAACAGCGGCCGGTAGTCTCGGTTGATGTCGTCGGGGGCGGGCACGGTCAGCCGGTACACCAGCGCGCCGAGGTTCTGGTTGGTCGAGCTCGAGATCACGTGGCCCCGCTCGAACTGGCTGAGGACCTTCGTCTGGTACTCGGCGAGGTCACGCACCCCGGCGTCCACGCCGCGGAACACGACGGGTAGCGCGAGGCAGGCGGCCGCCGCGGGGATGACGGCCAGCGCCGCACGGCGGCGGCCACGCAGGATCAGCCATCCGACGAACACTGCGGGCACCACCTTGATGGCGGCCGCGGAGACGAAAGCGAGCGCCGCCCAGCCGTCGTTCCCGTCAAGGTACGCCTTGATTCCGAGGAGGCAGAGGACGAGGATGACCTCATTCAGCTGAATGAGGTTCATGTTGTTGAGGAAGAACTGCAGCGAGAGGATCACGGCGACCACGAGCGGCCAGGCGGCACGATTGCGCTCGGGATGGAGCTTGTCGACGATGCCTTTCGTGAGGTATGCGGCGACGGGCACCAGGAGCAGGTTGACGAAGTACAGGATCGCGGCCGATGTCGGGAGCGGTAACAATGCGAACAGTTGGAAGACCATGGCCGCGAACGGCGGGTACGCAGGGCCGCGGACGTGCGGAGGGAGGTCGAAAAGGGGGCGTCCCGTCAGAAAGTAGTAGCCCTGCAGCCAGAAAGCGCCGAAATCGCTGTGGACCACCGTCTCTCGCGCTCCCCGTACCGCCGAGACCCGCCACAGCACCAAGAGGAGGAGCAGGAGGGCAAGCCCGGCCAACACACGCCCCGCCGTCCAGAGGTCGCGCCGCAGGAGCCGCTTCAGCACCTGGCGCCGGCCAGCGAAGCAAGGTACTCCCGAGCCGCCGATAACACCTTCCCCTGGACGTCGGCGATCGAGCCCTCGAGCGACGCCCCCGCCGCCTTTCGGTGCCCGCCGCCGCCGAAGCGGTACGCCAGGTCCGCCACGTCCACGTCACCGAGCGAGCGGAAGCTCACCTTCACCTTCCCGTTCGCGAGCTGGCGGAACAGGAGGGCGAGCCGGACGCCGGCAATCGAGCGCGGGTACTCGACGATCCCGTCCAGGTCATCGGCGGTGGCGCCGTGACGCTGCAGCGCGTCCGGCGGGACCGTGACCCACGCCAGGCCCCGCTCCCGTTCGACCACGAGCGTCTCGAGCACCTCGGTCATGAGGCGCACCCGTCCTTCCGGCGCGCTCGCGTACACCGTTTCGTAGATCGACTCCGGATCCACGCCACACTCGAGCAGGGCGCCGGCGACCCGCAGTACGCGCGGTGAGGTATTCGCAAACCGGAACGCCCCCGTGTCGGTCAGGATCCCGACATACAGCGCCCGAGCGGCTTCCGGCGAGAGCGGCCACTCCAGCGCGCTCGCGAAGTCGAAGACCAGCTCAGCGGTGGCAGCCGCCTCCGGCGCGACGAGGCGAGGGCCGCTCGGCAGCGAGCCGCCGCTCACGTGATGGTCGATGCACGCGACCGTGTGCGACTGGCGGATGGCGCGCGCCAGGTCACCGAGGCGGCTCAGGTCGGAGATGTCGAGCACCACGACCACGTCGGCCCCCTCGATCTCGCGGCTGGCGCGCGCCGAGTGGTCGGCGCCGTCGGGCAGGAGGAAGTGAAACCGCTCGGGGATCGGCGTGGGGTTCGCGATGGTCGCGCGCAGCCCGCGCTCGGTGAGGAGATGCCACAGCGCAACCTCGCTCCCCACCCCGTCTCCGTCGGCGTTCACGTGCGTCGTGAGCGCGACACGCCGTCCGGGCCCAAGCACGGCGGCGACGGCTTCGGCCGCGCGGACTCGCTCCGGAGGAATGGGTACGCCGTTGGTCGTCATGGCATCAAGATAAACAAAGGCGTCAAGCAGAGGCGTCACGCGAGGCCGTCACGCAAGAGCGTCGCGCGAAGGCGTCGCGCGAACCCGTCACACCTATGGAACGCGGGTCCCGACGAGTGACAGACGCTGGCCCGCCACGGTGCCGCTCACCGCGAGACTGTCGTTGCGGAGGCGGTAAGTCCCCACGAGATCAGTCGGTAGTGGGCTCGTTAAATGGACCGTGATACCATCGGGCGGCGTGGTGCTGTAGGTTCCGCTGTAGTTGGTGGTGATACCTTGACTGGTGACGGAGGCACTGAAGTTGCCGGTGGCATCCGTACCCATGATGGCGATGTTATCACCGCTCGTCCCCGCCTGATCGGGCTTCGTTCCCGAGCAAAACGACTTGAGCGCGTATGAGCCGGGCAAGGCACCGGTCCCAATTATCCCGCCCGTGTAGGTATCACACGGGAGCGGTGCCGTGACTTTGTCCCCGCCGCAGGCGACCACGGCCAGCACGACGCAGCATGACCACACTCTCATGGGACCTCCTGCCTTTGCGTTGCCACTCGAACAAACCTACGGCGCAGCGCCGCAAAACGACAGAACCGCCGGGACAATCCCGACGGTTCGTCGTGACGCCTCGCCGTTACGCGCTCTACTTCTTGCCCGCCAGCTCCCGGTGGAGCACGCTGTACTTGCGGCTGTAGCCGAAATAAATCCCGAGTCCGATCACGAGCCACACCGCCAGCCGGATCCATGTATCGAGTGGAAGCGTGAGCATGAGACCAAGACAGGAGAGGATCCCGAGCAGCGGCACGAGCGGGACGAGGGGCACTCGGAACGGCCGCTCGAGATCCGGGCGCGTATGCCGCAGGATCCACACACCACCACAGACGAGGACGAACGCGAGGAGCGTGCCGATGTTGACCCACGTTCCGAGGAGCTGCAGCGGCAGCAGACCGGTGGCGACGCACACCGCGATCCCGGTGTAGATCGTGGAGCGGTACGGCGTGCGGAAGCGAGGATGGACCTCGCCGGCCCACCGCCCGAGCAGCCCGTCGCGCGACATCGAATAGAAGACGCGCGACTGGCCCAACAGCATGACGAGGATGACCGAGCCCATCCCCAACACCGCGCCGACGTCGACCGACACCCGAATCCACCACGGGGCGCCGATCCGTTCCATCGCATAGGCCACGGGCGCCGGGAGGTTCAGATCGCGGTACGGCACCACCCCCACCAGGACGGCCGACATGACGACGTACAACACCGTGCAGACCACGAGCGACCCGAGGATGCCAATGGGCATATCGCGCTGGGGATTCTTCGACTCCTGTGCCGTGGTCGAAACGGAGTCGAAGCCGATATAGGCGAAGAACACGAGTCCCGCACCGCGCAACACACCCGACCATCCATACGTGCCCCAGTCGCCGGTGTTGGGTGGGATAAACGGGGTCCAGTTGGCTCGGTCGACGTGGACCAGACACACGAGTACGACGAGCAGCACGATGGCGACTTTGAGAATCACGATGAGCGTGTTGACCCGCGCCGACTCCCGAATGCCGATCACCAGCACGGTGGACATCAGGATCACGATGCAGACCGCCGGGAGGTTCATGATCGCGCCGGTCAGGTTCAGCCCGGTATGCGCGCACCCGACGGCATGGGCGGCCACCTGGCCGCCCGTACACCATTGAGTCGGCGGGGCCGTGAGGCTCGCGGGGATGTGGATGCCGAACAGGCCCGTGAGAGAAACGAAGTGGCCCGACCAGCCGACGCCTACCGTGGCCGCGCCGGCAGCGTATTCCAGCACCAGGTCCCAGCCGATGACCCAGGCCGCGAACTCGCCCATCGTGGCGTAGGCGTAGGTGTAGGCGCTCCCTGCCACTGGCACGGCGCTCGCCATCTCGGCGTAACAGAGCCCTGCGAACGCGCAGGTGACGCCGACGAGGATCATCGAGAGGGGCACCGCGGGGCCGGCGTACAGCGCCGCCACCTGCCCCGTGATCACGAAGATGCCGGCGCCGATCACGGCGCCGATGCCGAGGGTGACGAGATTGAGCGGACCGAGGGCACGCGTGAGCGCGTGCTCGCCCGCTGCCCCGGCTTCGGCTCGAAGCGTGGCGATCGGCTTCGTGGCGAAGAGGTTCATCGGGAGAATCTGCGACCATCGCCCGCGCGAGCCGAGCGATTCGGGACGGGCGGGACTCGGATGGGGACGAGCGGGACTTACGGGACCGGCGTGCCGAGCAGGTTGGCGCGATAGCGACGCGACAGGGCGAGGCGCGCGCCGCTCTCGAGAATCACGATGGCGTCCCCGTGAAACCAGGGTTGCACCTCGCGGACGCGGTCGAGGTTGACGACCGCGGACCGGCTGATGCGACGAAACCGCGCGGGGTCGAGCCGCGCCTCGAGCGACGCCAACGTGGTGCGAAGCACATGGGTGCGGTCGCCCACGTGGAGGCGGACATAGTTCCTCGCCGCTTCGATCCAATCGACGTCACTTGTCCGCACGAAGAAGCTGCGACCGTCGTTCTCCACCAACAGTCGATCGGTCAGCGACCGCGGCTGGACCTGCCGCTCCAGATCGGCGAGCGCGGCGCGCCGTTCTTCGAGATCACGGTGGTAGTCGCGGGCGTGTACGACGGCGAGGATCGTCCAGTAGATGAGGATGTTCCAATGGTAGAACTGCGCGAAGTTGTCCACCAGCTTCTGCGCGAACGCGAACGGCTCACCGGCCGCCGCGTGCAGTAAGTCTTGCACGCCCACGGCGGCCAGAAGCTGCAGCAGTGCGAGGTCGAGGCTCGCGCCCAGATGGATGAAGAAGTGGCGTCCGAAGTTGGCACGGTCCACGCGGAAGCGGCGCCCCAGCCAGGCGACGACAAGCGACAAGAGGCCCCACAGGTACCACGCCGGGAGCGTGGTCGCGAGCGCCTGCCACCACACGTACGGATGAAGCGCCAACCGCTGGTCGGCGAAGAAGAGCTGCGCGCCCGTGGCGAGTCCGAGTGCTGTCCAGAGGCCGAGCCAGGCGAGCCGCCTGCTCCAAGGCGCGTACCGCATGTTGTTCAGAGTTTCTGCGCGAGCTTCGAGTGCCGCACGCCGTAGAGAAAGTATAGAAACATTCCCGCAATGAACCAGATGATCAGCCGTCGCCACGTGGTCCACGGCAGCGAGACCATGAGGTACGCGGCTGACAGGGCACCGAGTGGCGCCACGACAAAGACCGCCGGTGTCTTGAAGGCCCGCGGCAGGTTGGGCTCGCGCACCCGCAACACCATCACCCCGATCGACACGATTACGAACGCGAGCAGTGTACCGATCGAGACCAGGTTCCCTGCTTCGCGGACGGTCAGCAGGGATGCCACGATGGCGACGACGATTCCTGTGACAATCGAAGTGATGTACGGGGTCTGGAACCTAGGGTGGACCTTGTTGACGAACTGCGGCAGCAGCCCGTCGCGCGCCATGGAGTAAAACACCCGGGATTGACCGAGCAACATCACGAGAATCACCGATGAGAGGCCCGCGATGGCGCCGAGCTTGATGAGAGACGCCATCCAGCCGAGGCCCGCGCGATCCGCCGCCACGGCGATCGGGTCGGGGACGTTCAAGTCCTTGTAGCTCATGACGCCGGTCGCGATGCCCGATACGAGGATGTAGAGCACCGTGCAAATCAGCAGCGAGCCGATGATACCGATCGGCATGTCGCGTTGGGGGTTCTTCGCTTCTTGTGCGGCCGTGCTCACGGCATCGAACCCGATATACGCAAAGAACACCAGCCCAGCGCCCGCCATGACTCCGGTCCAGCCAAAGGAACCCCGATCACCCGTGTTCGCGGGAATGAAGGGATGCCAATTGGCGGGGTTCACCGCGCGTGCCGCCGCCACGATGAAGAGGAGGACCACAGCCACCTTGATGAACACGATGACGTTATTCACGTTCGCTGACTCTTTGATCCCGATCACGAGCAGCGTAGTCACGACCACCCGATCGCCACCGTAACCGCCCCGAGTGCGTACTCGAGGACCAGGTCCCATCCGATGATCCAGGCGAAGAGCTCGCCCAGCGTGGCATAGCCGTACGTGTAGGCGCTCCCGGCCATCGGGACAAGCGAGGCGAACTCGGAGTAGCACAGCGCCGCGAAGATGGACGCGACGCCGGCGAGCACGAACGACAGCACCACGGCCGGACCGGAGTTCTGCGCTGCCACCGTTCCAGTCAGCACGAAGATCCCGGTGCCGATGATCGCGCCGATGCCGAGCATCGTCAGGTTCAGCGCGCCGAGGGCGCGCTTCAAGCTGTGATCCGTGAGCGCCTCGGTCTGGAGATCGGTGACGCTCTTCCGTCGCAGCAGATTCATGCGGCCCTCGACTCTGGTTCGAGAGACTGGCGAAGAGACGGCAGGACGGCGGCTAGAGTAAGGTCCGGCTGGCGGGCCTGTCAAGCTTCAGAGGCTGTAATTCGGGGCTTCGCGGGTGATGACGACGTCGTGCGGGTGGGACTCGCGCAATCCGGCGCTCGTGACCTGGATGAATTCGGTCTCCTCGCGCAGGGCCTTGACGTCGCACACGCCGCAGTATCCCATGCCGCTGCGGAGGCCGCCGACCATCTGGAAAAGCACGTCGGCCGCGGGGCCGCGGTACGGGACGCGCCCTTCGATGCCTTCCGGGACGAGCTTGGACGGCGACACCTCGCCCTCCTGGAAGTAGCGGTCGGCCGAGCCCTCCTCCATGGCGCCGAGGCTGCCCATCCCGCGGATCACCTTGAAGCGCCGCCCCTCGAGCAGGAACGACTCGCCCGGGCTCTCCTCGGTGCCTGCGAGCATCGAACCCATCATCACGCTCTCGGCACCCGCGGCGAGCGCCTTGACCACGTCGCCCGAGTACTTGATGCCCCCGTCCGCGATCACGGGGACGTCACCCGCTCCCTGGACCGCGTCGAGAATGGCGGTGATCTGCGGAACGCCGACGCCGGTCACCACGCGCGTCGTGCAGATGGAGCCGGGACCCACGCCCACCTTGACGGCGTCGACACCGCGCTCCACCAGAGCCCGCGCCCCCGTCTCTGTCGCCACGTTCCCGCCCACCAGCTGCGCGTCGGGGAACGCCTCACGCAGGCAGGCGACGGTCTTGAGCACGCCTTCGGAGTGTCCGTGTGCCGAGTCGACCACGATGACGTCGCAGCCCGCGTCCACGAGCGCTCGCGCGCGCCCCAGCGCGTCAGGCGTGCCGCCCACGGCAGCGGCGACCCGCAGGCGGCCGTGCTGATCCTTGTTGGCGTAGGGATGGCGCCGCCGCTTGAAGATGTCCTTGATGGTGATCAGCCCCTTCAGGACGCCGCGCTCGTCGACGACGGGCAGCTTCTCGATCCGGTGCTTTCCGAGGATCTTCTCCGCCTCGTCCAGGGTGGTGCCGACGGGCGCCGTCACCAGACGATCCTTGGTCATCGCCTCCCGGATCGGGCGGTCGAGCTCGCGCTCGAATTGCAGGTCGCGGTTCGTGATGATCCCCACCAGGCGGCCCGCGTCGTCCACGATCGGCACGCCCGATATCCGGAACCGCTCCATCAGCCGGACCGCCTCGCGCACCGGCCGGTCGGGGCCGAGCGTAATGGGATGAAGAATCATCCCCGACTCGCTGCGCTTCACGCGGTCGACCTCGGCCGCCTGGCGATCCACCGGCATGTTCTTGTGGATCACGCCGATGCCGCCTTCGCGCGCGATGGCGATCGCCATCTCCGACTCCGTGACCGTGTCCATGGCGGCGGAGACCAGGGGAATGTGGAGCGGGATGCCACGCGTGAACCGCGAGCGCACGTCCACGTTCCGCGGGTGCACGCTCGAGAGCCGCGGAACGAGCAAAACGTCGTCGAAGGTGAGGGCGGAGGCCGGCCGGAAGGTTCCCATGGCGAAAGTTATGGGGCGGGGGGCGGTTCCTCAACCTTGGGCTTGGACGCCTCCGCGACGGCCGCCTTGCCCGCGGCCGCCACCTTCTCGAGGAGCTTCCCCGCCTTGCCGACCGCATCCATCGTCCCGCGGATGATGTTCACGGGCACGCGGCCCGCCCGGAGTGTGTCCTCCAGCGTTTCCGCGACCTTTTGGAACGGCGGCGCGCCCGCCGGCCGGTCGGCGTACTTGGACTCGAGGAACTCGAGATAGTCGAGGACCATGTAGGCCTTTTCCTCCGGGAGCGCTTCGAGCTTCCGCCACAGGCGGTCGCGCAGGATCTCGTTCATGGGAGCGTCTCGAGGCTGATCAAATCCAGCACGGGGTTGCCGAGGAATCGCGTGCGGCCGATCCGCACGCGAGCGGTCACCTGGACGGTGGCGAGGGGCGTGATGCTCTCGAGCTGCGGTCGCTTCGCCTCGGGCACCACCACATAGACGAAGCCGCGCTCGGGTAACGGTCCCCGCGCGAGCAGGTAGGTGGCGCCGCTCGGCATCTCGGGGCGCAGCTCGTCGGCCTTTTGTAGCGAGATGAATTGCAGTGTCCACCGGAGCACCTGCCCGGCGTACCGTTGTGGGTCGGCGCGCAGCTCGGCGGCGGTGACGCCGACGAGCACGCCGGGCGGCGCGATCTGGAGGTCGCCGCTCCTCACCCATCCCTCGAGCTCGACCCGCGTCCACTCGCCCGATTTGCCCAGGACGCGGAGCGGCGCAGATGGCGCGAGCGTGCCCGCGGGCTGGCCCTCCGGGGCGCGGTACAGCACGGTGCGGCGCGCGGATTCGACGCGCGTGGGATCAACCGGTGCGGTCGTGGTGAGGCCGGTATCCGGGGAGCCAGCGCCGGGGGAGGTCGTATGGCCCCCCGCAACGGAGCCACCGGGGCGCGTCAGCGGCGCAGGCGTGCTGGTCGCGGGGGGGGGCGGGGGGGGCGGGGCCTCGACCTCGGCGCTGTCCGAGTCGGACGCCGCAGTGCGCGACCCCGCCACCTGCGCGACTGGCTCGAGATCGTTCCGGTCCGCCCAGCCCGAGCGCATCACATGCACCCACCGGCCCGAGCTGCCCTCGGCCACGCGGCTCAACAGGAATCCTTCGGGCAGCTTCGCATTGAGGGCGCCGGCCGGCGCGGACCGGAGGTTTTCCTCCGGTGCCCGGGTCACCGCGAGATCGAAGCCCGCACGCGGCGTGGGACCCACCGAGGTCGCGAAGATCCAGCCTTCGAGGATCAGGCCCTGCCAGTTGCCCTGCGCATCGCCGGCCATGAGCACCGCCCCGCGCGCGAGGCGCGCCAGGCGTTTGCCGTTGGCCTCCTGGTAGAACCAGGCGCCGTCGGTGGTGACTCGATAGCGCGCTTGCGAGGCGAGCGGCGGGGGCGTCACGAGCCACAGCACAACTGGAAGGGCGCGGAAGGCCCGGCTAGATTGCATCCCCTTCAATATGGCAAAGAGGCATGGGCCGCGCACCCCGGTCGTCCTGATCGTGCTCGACGGCTGGGGCTTCCGTCCCGGCCGCGAGGGCAACGCCATCGAGCTCGGGCGGACGCCCACCTGGCATCGCCTCTGGGCCCACGCGCCACGCACGCTGCTCAACGCATCCGGCCTAGAGGTCGGCCTCCCCGAGGGACAGATCGGTAACAGCGAAGTCGGCCACCTGAACCTGGGCGCGGGCCGCGGGGTGCCGCAGGACATGGTGCGCATTTCCCAATCGATCGAGTCGGGCGAGTTCTTCCGCCTGCCCCCCCTCGTGGAGCTCTGCGAGACGGTGAAGCGACGGCACGGCACGCTGCACTTGATGGGACTGATCGGGACCGGCGGCGTGCACGCCCTCGACCAGCACCTCGTCGCCGCCGTGATGCTCGGCCACCGATACGAGCTGCCGGTCGCGATTCATGCGTGGCTCGACGGTCGCGACACGCCGCCGCAATCCGGTCTCGCCTTCATGCAGGAGCTGGTCGAGGGGCTCGGGATTCGGGGCTCGGGGCTCGGAGGTGGCGGGGTCCGAACCCCGAGTCCCGAGCCCCGAGCCCCGGTCATCTCCACCGTCGTGGGCCGCTACTACGCCATGGACCGCGACAAACGCTGGGAGCGCACGAAGATCGCCTACGACGCGATGGTGCACGGCGTGGGTGAGCCCGCGCCCGACCCGGTAAACGCGATCCGGCGCGCCTACGAGGCCGGGGAGACCGACGAGTTCGTGAAGCCCCGCGTGGTCACCGGAACGCCGCGCATCCGCTCGGGCGACGGAGTGTTCTGCTTCAATTTTCGCGCGGACCGCATGCGCCAGATCGTGCGGGCACTCGCGGTCGAAGGATTCGACGCCTTCGACACCGGCACGCGGCCATCGATCGACCTGGTGACCATGACCCAGTACGACGAAACGTTCGCGTTTCCCATGGCCTTCGGGCCGATGGTGCTCTCGCAGATCGTGGCCCAGGTGCTTTCCGAACGGGGCAAGACGATGTTCCGGACGGCCGAAACGGAGAAGTACGCCCACGTCACCTACTTCTTCAACGGCGGCCGCGAGACTCCGTTCCCGGGCGAGGAGCGCCTGTTGGTGCCGTCGCAAAAGGTCGCCACGTACGACTTGATGCCGGAGATGAGCGCGCCGGCGGTGACAGACGTATTGTGCAAGGCCATCGAAGCCGGGCATCACGATTTCATCCTGTGCAACTACGCGAACGGGGACATGGTCGGGCACTCGGGGGTACTAAGCGCGGCCGTGAAGGCCGTGGAGGCGGTGGACCAATGCCTCGACCGCGTGCTGCGGAGCGCCGAACAACGCGACGCCACGCTGCTCGTGACGGCGGACCATGGCAACTGCGAGCTGATGATCGACCCGACGACGGATGGGCCGCACACGGCACATACCACGAATCCGGTGCCGTTTGTGATCGTCGGAGACCGAGCACGCGGGCCGCTGCGCCACGGCGGGGCGCTGCGCGACGTCGGCCCCACCGTGCTTCGGATGCTCGACATCGAACCGCCCCCGGAGATGACGGGACGCGACTTGAGGGAGACGGACTAATGCCAGAGGCGACGGAACGACGGAACGTTGGAACGGGGATGCGGCGGAGAGCAACGGTGCTCGGGATTGCACTACTTTCCGTCATTCCGTCGTTCCGTCGCCTTTCAGCTCAAGTGGGCCACGACCCCGGCCACTCACCCTACCGTGACATCCCGAAGGGTGCGGTGTGGGTGGCCACCTTCGGAGATTTGGGCGGCGGCCGGGGGAGCGTCGGCGTCGGTCCGTCCGACGGCATGACGGCCGGCCTCCGCTACGAGGTTCCTCTGGGCGCCATCGGGGCGTCCCTCGGCGTCGCGTATGCCCGGACCACGAGCTTCGTCATAGATGCGAGCACGACGACGGACTCCCTGTCGCGCAGGAGCGGTCCGTACGATGCCGGCGTGGTCCTCGTCGACGCCGGGCTCCAGCTTGCGCTCGCCGGGAGGAAGAGCTGGCGCGGACTGGCACCCTACATCGGGGGAGCGCTCGGCGTGGCGGTGGGACAGAGCATCGCCAAGGACTCGAGCGGCTACAAGTTTGGAACCAAGATCACTCTCGCGCCCAATGCGGGGTTCCGCTGGTACCCGGCGCGGCGGCTGTCGCTGCGCGGCGACTTCCGCCTGGAGCTCTGGAAGCTCTCGTACCCCCTATCGTACAAGCAGCAGAATTTCCAGGGCAACCGCGTCCTCGACGTGAACGCGTCGCTGAGCGAGTGGACGGCACACCCGTGGGCGACGATCGGCATCGGATGGATTTTTTAGCGGAAGGATTCCGGCGCGCGCTCGCGCTGCTCTTCTCGGCCGATGCCGAGGTGACCGGCATCGCCCTCCTTACACTCAAGATCGGCCTGCTCGCCACACTCGTTGCCTGCGGGCTCGGCATTCCCGTCGGCTTCATGCTCGCGACGAAAGCTTTTTGGGGTCGTCGGGCCGCGCTCACGGTGGTCAACACCGCCCTGGCCTTCCCCACCGTGGTAGTGGGCCTCCTCCTCTACGGCTTCTTGTCGCGTCGCGGCCCGCTCGGGGGTCTGGAGTGGCTGTACACATGGCAGGCCATCGTGGTCGGTGACGTGCTGCTCGCGTTTCCTATCGCCGCGGCGCTCGCGGCCGCGGCCGTGCAAGGCGTGGATCCCCGCATCCGTCGCACGGCCCAAACCCTCGGCGCGGGTCGCTGGCGCACGGCATGGACCGTTGCGCGCGAGGCTCGCTTCGCGCTCGCCGCCGTCATCACCACCGCGTTCGGCCACGTCGTCGCCGAGATCGGCTCCGCCATGACCGTGGGCGGCAATATCCGCGGCCAGACCCGCACGCTCACGACCGCAGTCGCGCTGTATACGAGTCAGGGCGATTTCGGCCTCGCGCTCGCGCTGGGCCTCATCCTGCTGCTCCTGGCGTTGCTCGTGAACGTCGCGCTGCAGGTGCTCCAGGGCCGCGGAGGAGTCGGTCATGCTTGAGCTGGTGGGCGTCGTGCATCGCTACGAAAGTCGCATCGTGCTCGATATCGAGCGGTTCCAGGTTCCACCCGGCTCCGGCGTGGCGATCGTGGGCCCGAATGGATCGGGCAAGAGCACCTTGCTACGGCTGCTCGCTCTCCTCGAGCGGCCTACGCAGGGCGAGGTTCGGCTCGACGGCGCGGTGGTGACGGGGACGAGCGGCGCACGCCGCCGGGTGACGCTGGTCGAGCAACGGCCCGTGCTGTTCCGCGGAACGGTGCGCGAGAATCTCAGGTTCGGGTTAGAGGTGCGGGGGACCAAACGCACGGACGTGAACAGGGTCATCGACAACGTGGCAGGAAGGCTCGGCATCACCTCGCTGCTCAATCGCCGGCGGCACGAGTTGTCGGACGGCGAGGTGCAGCGCGTCGCCGTGGCGCGGGCGCTCGCCGTCGAGCCCGACGTGCTGCTGCTCGACGAGCCGACGAGCTCCGCCGACCGCGCAGCCGCCCAGACGCTGTATCGCGCCCTGGCCGAAGAGCGCGCCCGGCGCCCGCTCGCCATCTGTCTCGCCTCCCACCAGCTGGAAGACGCATACCGCTGGGCCGACGATGTGCGAGCTCTTGCCGAGGGGAAGCTGGCTCCCGTCACCCCCGAGAACCTGTTTCGGGTCGAGCTCCCGCCGGGCACGGGCGATGCGGGGCTGAAGCACGTGTGCGTCGGCTCGATCGAGGTGGCGGCGACCACCGACAAGACCGGCCCGGCCATCCTCGCGGTGTCGCCCACGGACATCTTCGTCAGCCGCGAGCCGCTCGCGTCCTCCGCGCGCAACGTCTTCTCGGGACGCGTCACCCGGCTGAGCCATCGGCGGCCCGGCGTGGTGCACGTCGCCGCCGACGTCGGGGTGGAGCTGGTCGCGGTGATCACCGAGGATGCGGTGCGGGATCTGGGACTCGTGCCGGGCGGCCCGGTGGTGTTCTCCTTCAAGGCCAGCGCGGTACGTGTGTTCTGAGAATGCCGATCTGCTATCTTACACGCATCGTTGAGTTTAGCGCGACGCACCGGATTCGACGGGCCGACTGGACCGCAGAGCAGAACACGGCCGAGTTTGGCCGGGCGGCGACCGAGCACGGGCACCGCTATCAATGCCGGGTCACGGTCAAGGCGCCGCTGCGAGCCGAAGCGGGCGGCGTAATGAGTCTGCCGCTGCTCGATACCCTCCTCGACGAAGAGGTGGTACGGCGGTTCGACGGCAAGAGCATCAACGCGGCGGCGCCCGAATTCGCCGACGGCCGGCGGCTCGCGACGGGCGAGGCCCTGACCGTGTATGTGTGGGAGCGGATCGCCCCGCGGCTGCCATCCGGTGTGCAGCTCCATGCCGTGCGGGTACAGGAGGGGCCACATTTGTACTCGGAGTATTTTGGTGGAGAATAAGCCAGTAGCCCCGGGCGCAAGCCCGGGGTCTCGTCGCGGCCGGATGCTCGCCGAGTCGGCCGCCGTGGAAGAAGTGCCGGTCTGGCTCGAGGTGAACGGCGAGCCCGCCGTGACATGGATGTGCACGCCCGACCTGCTCGAGGAGCTGGCGACCGGTTGGCTGCACGGCGAAGGCTACATCGAGAGCCTCAATGACCTCGTGAAGTTGCGCCCCTGCGCCACCGACCTCGGGTTCTGGGCGGACATACGGCCGGAGCGCCTGGCCGCCGTGAAGGCAGAGAACCGCAAGCGGGTGTTGGCCTCCGGATGCGGGGCGGTCTCGACGTTCCTGGCCGATCCGCACGTCATCGCCCGAGCACCCTCGCGGGGCGAGCCCCCGGCGGCTGACCGGCTGCGGGTGCTGTTCAAAGAGCTGTTCGGCCGGGGCGAGCGCTACAACGAGACGGGCGGCATCCACGCGGCGGCGCTCACCGACAACGAGCGGTTGTTGTTCCACGCCGAGGACATCGGGCGACACAACGCGGTGGACAAGGTGATCGGCGCGGCCGTCATCGCGCGCACGCCGATCGTGGGGCGTGGGCTGCTCGTCACGGGTCGGATATCGGCCGAGCTGGCGTACAAGGCCGCGCGGGCCGGCGTGGCGTATGTGGCGACCCCGAGCGTGCCGTCGACGCTCGCCTTGACGATCGGCCGCCGCTCGGGACTGGTCCTGGTCGGGCGCGCGGTGAGCGGCACGCCGCACATCCACCGGCCGGACGCGTGACGGCCGACGAGCTCCGCGGCATTCTCGGCGCGACGCGAACGATCGCGGTCGTCGGGCTGTCGCCCTCGCCCGAGCGACCCAGCCACGGTGTGGCAGCCTACCTCCAAGGTGCCGGCTATCGTATCGTGCCCGTGAACCCGCACCACGACACCATCCTCGGTGAGCGGAGCTACCAGACGCTGACGGCGGCGGCGGTCGATCACCAGATCGACGTGGTCGATGTGTTTCGGCGCAGCCAGTTCGTGGGCCCGATCGTGGACGAAGCGATCCGCCTGAAGCCCGCCCCCCGGCTGATCTGGCTGCAGATGGGCGTGGTGGACGAGACGGCCCGGCAGCGCTCGCAGGCGGCGGCAATTCCGTTCGTGATGGACCGCTGCCTGATGGTGGAGCACCGGGCGCTCGGAGGGTGACCGTGCGCGGCGCCGTCCTGGCGGGCGGTGCCGCCCGCCGCTACGGCGGGCGTCCCAAGGGACTCGTGGAGCTCGGCGGGCGGCGCATTCTCGACCGGGTGGTCGACGTGGTCGCCGCCGTGACCGGCGATGCTCCCCTGCTCGTCGCCAACGCTCCCGACGCCGCCGGTTGGCGACCCGACCTCCGGACCATTCCCGACGTGCGCCGGGATTGCGGCAGCCTCGGCGGCATCTACACCGCCGTCGTGTCCGGCGCGGGTCCAGTCCTGTGCGTCGCCTGGGACATGCCGTTTCTCACCGCGGACTTGCTCCGAGCGCTGGTGACGGGGGCGGGGGTGGGGGCGACGAGCGGGGGGTACGACGCCTTTCTGCCCGAGAGCGACGGCCGCCGCGGCGTCGAGCCGCTGTGCGCCGTGTATGGCCCCGCCTGCGGCCCCGCCATCGAGCGGCAGCTCGCGCGTGGCGACCTGCGGGCCATCGGCTTCCACGCCGATGTGAAGGTCGGTACACTACCTCTCGAGCGCGTCCGGGCGTTTGGCGACCCGGTCGACCTGTTTTTCAACGTCAACACTCCCGCGGACTTGGAACGGGCGGAGGCGGCGTGGCGGCGACGCGGATGATCTCGATCATCGGCCGGAAGAACGCCGGCAAAACCACGCTGCTCGTGGCCCTCTCGGCCGAGCTCGTGCGCCGCAAGTTCCGGGTGATGACCATCAAGCAAGTCACCCATCCGGCCGTTACCGACCAACGCGGCAAGGATTCGTGGCGTCATTGGCACGAAGGCCGCGCCGAGCGCGTCCTCATGGAGGGCCCCGGCCAGCGGGTCCTCTGGGAGAAGACGGAGAAGGAATCCGATCCGGTGACCCTCGCGCGACGCTATCTCCAAGGCGCCGACATCGTGCTGGTCGAAGGATTCAAGGCGGCGCCCCTCCCCAAGATCGAGGTGTACCGGCGAGCCGCGGGCCCCGAGCCGATCTTCGACTCGAAGGTCCACGACCCGGGCGACTGGGTGGCGATCATCACCGATAATCCCGCCTATCGGGCGGACGACGTGCCCGTCTTCCGGTTCGCCGATACCGCGTGGCTCGTCACCCTCGCCAACCTGGCCTGGGACCGGGCCAAGATCCTCCCGCCCTGACATGCTGACGCCAACCGAGGCGGCGCACCGCATCCTCGAGCATATAACGCCGCTCCCGGCGTCCCGGCGGCCGCTCCGCGACTCGCTCGACCGCGTGCTCGCCGAGGATGTGTCGAGTCCCATCGACCTGCCCGCGTGGGACAATTCCGCGATGGACGGCTACGCGGCGCGCGCGGCGGACATCGCGCGCGGCAAAGTCACGCTCGCGGTGGTCGAGACCGTGGCCGCCGGCCAGTTCCCCAAGAAGTCGATCGGTCCGGGCGAGGTCACGCGGATCTTCACGGGTGCCCCATTGCCTCCCGGCGCCGACACCGTGGTGCGCCAGGAAGACACGGAGGCGGCTGCGCCCGGGCACGTGACCGTGGTGAGCGGCCGCGACGCCCGGAAGAACGTCCGCTACCGGGGCGAGGACATTCGAAAGGGCGCCGTCGTGCTCGAGGCCGGCACACCGCTCGGCCCGGCGCAGCTGGGGGTGCTTGCCTCCATCGCTCACGGCACGCCGGTGGTACACGATGCGCCGCGGGTCGCATTCATGGGATCGGGGGACGAGATCGTCGACCTGGACCGGGCCGACGAGATCCTCGCCGGCCGGAAAGTGGCAACGTCGAACTCTTACACGCTCCACGCCCTCATCCAACGGACCGGAGGTATCCCCGTGGATCTCGGGCTGGCCCGCGATACGAAGGACAGCCTCCGCGAGCGGCTGTCCGCCGCGCGGGGGACGGATCTTCTCGTCACGACCGCGGGGGTGAGCGTCGGGGAGCACGATCTGGTGCGCGAGGTGTTGAGCGAGCTCGGGGGCGAGATCAAGCTGTGGCGCATCGCGATGCGTCCCGGCGCGCCCGTGGGGTTCGGCACGCTGCACGGCAAGCCGTGGATCGGCCTGCCCGGCAACCCGGTGAGCGTGATGGTGACGTTCGAGCTGTTCGTGCGGCCCGCAATGCGCCGAATGCTCGGTCATCGGCTGCCGTTCCGCCGTGTCGTCCACGTGTGCGTAGGGGAACCGATCACCCTGGGACCCAAGCTCCGTCACTTCCTGCGGGCGGTTGTCAAGCCGGAGGGCCCGGAGGGGAGGCTGACGGCGCGCTTGACTGGCCCACAGGGTTCGGGCATCCTCACGTCCATGGCCCGTGCAAACGCGCTCCTGATCGTGCCGGAGGACCGGCCCGCGGTGCCCGTGGGGGAGACCCTGGCCGCCCTGCTGCTCGACGATCCGCACCACGTGGCCGAGGCCCCCTTCTAGGTGACCGCCCGCCCGAGACTGTACCACGCGCTCCGGCTGTTCGGCGTGGCCGCGCTCGTCGCGGGGATCTATGCCCTGAACGCCCGGACGCCCGGCGAGCTGCGCCTGGGCATCCTCTATCTGATTCCCGTGCTGCTCGCGACGTGGCTGGATGGGACGGGATGGGGCATCGCCTTCGCGGCCGCGACCAGCCTGCTGCGCTTGCGGACCGGGTTCGACCAGATGCCCGAGACCACGCCGCTCCAGCTCCACATCCTGAATGAGGTGGCGTATTTCGCGGTGGTGGGCGTAGCGATCGCCGGGCTGTCGCAACTCCGGCGCACCCAGGATCAGCTCGCCCAGCTGGCGACGCATGATCCGCTGACGAGCGTGCTCAATGCCCGCGCCTTCTCCCAAGAGCTGACGCAGGAGCTGGGGCGCAACCGGCGCTACGGGCGACCGCTGGCGTTGATCTACCTCGATCTCGACGACTTCAAGAAGGTGAACGACGCGCACGGCCACGCCACCGGTGACGCCGTGCTGCGGCTAGTCGCGGACGCGATGCGCGGGGCGGTTCGCCAGGCGGACGTCGTGGGCAGGCTGGGCGGCGACGAATTCGGCGTGCTCATGCCCGAAACGGATGGGGACGTGGCGCACGCCGCCGCGTCTCGCCTCGTAGCAGGCATCCGTACCGTGTTCCGCGGCACACCGTCGGTGACCGCGAGCATCGGCGTCGTGGCCGTATCCGGAACCGAGGCCGGGAGCGACGAGCTGCTACGCAAGGCGGATCAGGCGATGTACGCCGCGAAGCAGGCCGGCAAGGACCGGGTGGTCCAAGTCGCCATGTGACCGGCATGCTGAAGACGCTGCAGGAGCTGTTCCTGATATTCACGTCGGTCCTCTTCATCGTCGATCCCCTCACTGCCGTACCGACGTTTCTCGCCATGACCGCCCGGGATTCTCCGGAGACGCGCCGCTTCATGGCCCGCCGGGGCGCGTGGACGTGCTTCATCACCCTGACGTCGTTCGCCCTGGGCGGCAGCCTCATCTTCCGGCTGTTCGGCATCACCATCGCGGCGTTCAAGATCGCGGGCGGCGTGCTGATCGGCCTCAACGCGCTCGACATGGTGCAGGCGCGCCGGAGCCAACAAAAGGAAACGCCGGCCGAAAAGGCGGAAGGGATTCAGAAGGAAGACGTGGGGATCATGCCGCTCGGGGTCCCGATGCTCGCGGGGCCGGGCGCAATTTCGACGGTGATGGTCCTCGCCGGCGCGTCGAAGAGTCCGGTGACCACGATCGGCGTGTACGCGGCCATCGCCCTCACGGCATTTCTTTGCTACGTCACGCTCGCGGCGGCCACCGGGCTGGAGCGGAGGCTCGGCCAGACGGGGATGCGGATCCTCACCCGGCTCATGGGCCTGGTGCTGTGCGCCATCGCCGTGCAGTTCATTATCGATGGAATCAGGATGGCCGGATTGTAACCGCGGGGAGTTCTATTACATCCGCTTGTACTTCGGCCCGCTGCCACCCTCGCGGGGCGTCCAGCGGGGGCCCAGAACGTCCGTCGCCTTGCAGTCCACACAGTTGGGAGCGTTCACGCGCAACGTCCCCTGGGCGAGTTCGTACACTCCCGCCGGACACAGGTGGGCGTAGAACTCCGCCACCGCGGCCGGCACGTCCTTCCCCACGACCAGATGAATCGGGATCGTGTCGCGCGTCGCGTTCCCGGACTTGAAGACTCCGTCGAGCTTTCCGAACATTAGCTTGCCGTCCGCCGTGACCCCCGGCCTAGCGCCCGGGGTTAGTTGGCGCTCCACCTCTGCGTCGCTCTCCATCCCGATCTTGCCGCCCGGGAACCGACCACCCGTCGCAGTCATAACCGTCGCCTTCACGCCGCCAACGTAGAATCCGTCCTTGAAGGCGAGCCGCATGTTCCGGGTGCGGTACAGGTCCTTCATGATGAACGAGTCTTTGACCAGGCGGTCGTATTCGCCGAGTCGCGCCGCGGAGGGATCGTGCACCTCGAGGGCGGCGAAGATGGCCCGCGCGGCGAAGATCCCCGATTGCATGGCGTAGTGGATCCCCTTGAGCGAGGGCACATCCACGAAGCCGGCCGAGTCTCCCACGATCACGACGCCCTCGCCCGCGCGTCGCGCCGGGACCGAGTAGTACCCCCCCTCCGGGATGGTCTTGGCGCCCCATTCGACCATCTCGCCTCCCTCGAGCACGCGCCGGAACATGGGGTGCAGCTTCATGCGCTGGAACAACGCATGCACGTCGAGCCCCGCGTCCCGATAGTCGAGCCCCACCACTAAGCCGAGCGCGACCAGGTTCGGCTCGAGCGGATACATGAAGCTGCCGCCGAACGCATCCGTCGGGAGCGGCCAGCCGAGGGTGTGGACGATCGTATCGAGCGGTTGCTTGGTCTCCCAGATCTCCTTTACACCGAGCGCGTAGATCTGCGGATTCGTGCTCCCCACCCGCTGCCACTCGAGCCACGCCTGCGACAGCATTCCTCGCGTGCCTTCCGCCAGCACCGTGACCCCGGCGACGACGTCATTGGGCGCGAGGTAGTTCGCGAGCGGCCGTCCGTCGCGGTCGAGGCCGGTCGCGGCGGTCCGGACGCCCGCCACGCGCTCTCCGTCAACCAGGAGGCTCGCGGCCGGGAATCCGGTGAACACGTTCACGCCCAACCCTTCGGCTCGCGTGCCCAGCCAACGCACGACCTCGCACAGCGACGCGACGTAATTCCCGGCGTTGTGCATCGTGGGCGGCGTCGGCAGGGTGATGGCGCGACGCGACGTGAGCAGACGAACCGCTTCTTTCGTCACGGGGCCGCGGAACGGGAAATCGGTGATCGGCAGATCGGGGAACAGCTCGCGGAAGGCGCGCGGGTTCACCACGGCGCCCGAAAGCGAGTGCTCTCCCAGGGCTTCGGCCTTTTCGAGGACGCCGATGTTGAGGTCGCCGCCCCCGCGCTTGGCGAGCTGGGCCAGCTCGATCGCGCACGCGAGCCCGGCGGGACCGCCGCCCACGATGAGCACGTCCAGCTCCATCCGGTCGCCGGCGCCGGCGGCGCCTTCCTTCAAGATGAGTCGATCGAGGGGCAGCGGCGGCTGGTACTGCGCCGGAACGAACCTCTCCCCTCTCTCCTCTCCTTTATCCATGCAGCTTCTTGATCTCCTCGGTCAGCTTGGGAACCACGTCGAAGAGATCACCGACAATCCCATAATCCGCCACCTTGAAGATGGGCGCGTCTTTGTCCTTGTTTATCGCCACGATGACCTTGGAGGTGCGCATACCGGCCAGGTGTTGAATGGCGCCGGATACGCCCACCGCAATGTAGAGCGTCGGGCTGACCGTCTTTCCGGTCTGCCCCACCTGGTCCGCATGCGGGCGCCAGCCCGCGTCCACGACGGCGCGCGACGCGCCAACGGCCGCGCGACCGCCGAACGCCGCCGCCAGCTCTTCCAGGACCTTGAAGTTCGCGGGCTCCTTGAGGCCGCGGCCGCCCGACACAACGATCGGCGCCTCGGCCACGTCGAGCGTGCCCGCCGGCGCCGCCTTGATCTCCTTCACCACCACGCGACCGGCCACTCCTTCGACCGCCGCCGTCTCGACGGTCCCGCTCTTGGGACGCCGCACCGGTGTAAACACGTTGGGCCGCAGCGAGAGCACCGCCGGGCTCCCCGCGATTTTGACCTTGAGCAGTGCTTTCCCCGCATACACCGGTCGAAGCGCGATCACGGCGCCGTCTTCGACCGCCAGATCGGTGACGTCCTGGGCGAGCGGCCGCCCGAGCCGGGCGGCGACCCGCGGGGCGAGATCCTTGCCCGTTGCGCTTGCCGCGAACACCACGGCGCGGTACCCACCGGCCTTCACCCGCTCCGCGATCGCCCGGGCATACCCTTCGGGCGCGTAGCTGCCGAACGCCGGTTTGGTCAACGTGATCACCTTGTCGGCGCCGAACCCACCCACTGCATCGGTGCCTCGCACTGTTCCGGCTGCAACCACCAGCGCGTCCACGGTGCCGTTGCCGAGCGCGTCGGCCAAACGCCGCCCCCCCGTCACGACCTCATGGGAGACCTTGCGCAGCGCCCCATCACGCTGCTCGAGCACCGCGAGGACGTGGCTCACAGAACCTTGGCTTCCTCGCGCAGCAGACGCACCAGCTCCGGCACCGCCGCCGCGCCTGCGCCCACGATCATCCCCTCTTTGCGCTCCGGCGGCGGCGTGAGGGCGAGGATCTCGAGCTCGCCTCCCCCCGCACCGAGCGTTGCGGGCTTCACGTCCAGCGGTTTTTTCTTCGCGGCCAT
>QHUC01000197.1 GCA_003221045.1 Gemmatimonadota bacterium
CGCTGCGCGACCAGCTCGGACACAACTACACGGTCCAGTCGTTTCAGCTCACGGACACCGTGATCCCACCGCAGGTCAAGGTGATCGCCGTCGCGGGCACGCCCGAGTCGTTGAGCAGCGCCGCGACGGCACGGTTCCGTGCCTTCCTCGACCGGGGCGGCAGCCTGCTCCTGATGGCCAGCGGGATGCAGCTCTCGCCTCAGGGTCCGTTCGCGTTCTCGCGGCCGGTCGGATGGAACGAGCTCCTCAAGCCCTACGGCGTCTCGATCGCTTCGAACATGGTGTACGACCTCGCGTCGAATGCCCAGGTGGGTCTTCCCGCGCAGTTCGGCCAGGTGCTCGTGTCCTATCCCCTCTGGCTGCGCGCGATCAGCACCAGGGCCTCCCCGGTGAACGCCGACCTCCCGGGCGTGCTGTTGCCATGGGCGAGCCAGATCGACACCACCCATGCGCAACCGGGCACGATGACGCCCTTACTCGTGACCAGCCGCGCGGGCGGCGCGCAGGAAACCACGGCGTTCATCAGCCCCGACCGCCAGTTCAGCCGGGACAGCCTGCGCCCCCGCATCGTCGCACTCGCCGTGAGTCCGTCCGGGACCCCCCCGCAGCAGCGCGGCCGGATCGTGGTGGTGGGCACGGCGGACTTCGCGAGCGACCGCTACGCGCGCAACTCCCCGGAGAACGTGGTGTTCGTGCAGAACGCGATCGACTGGCTCGCGCAGGACGAAGCGCTCATCGCCATCCGTTCGAAGAACCGCGCGTCGGCGCCACTGGTGTTCACGAGCATTATCAAACGGAGCGCCGTGAAATACGGCAACACGATCGGTGTGCCGTTGCTCCTGATCGCGCTCGGCATCGCGCGACTGTGGCGCCGCCACCAGATCACGCGCCGCGTCTATCGACCGCTCGCGAGCGCCGCGGCGGGGACGGCATGAGCGCATGAGTGCGACGCAACTCAAGCTCATCGCTGGCGGCCTGGTCCTCCTGCTGCTGCTGTGGGGCGGGAGCGCGCTCTTCTCCCGCGGCTCGGACTCGGTGCGCGGGTCGCTCGACTTGCGGGCACCGGCTCAGACCGACGTGGACTCGATCACGATCGTGAAGGCGTCGGATACGATCGCCCTCGCGCGGCAGTCCGCCTCGGACTGGACCGTCAACGGTCACCGCGCGGCACTCGCGAGTGTGACCGAGCTGTTCCAGGCGCTCCGGGACACGGTGCACCCGGAGCTCGTGGCGCAGGACTCGTCTTCCTTTACGCGCTTGCAGGTGGACAGCGCGGGCGGCCGCCGGCTGCGCCTCCGGGGGGGGCGCGGCGGAAAACCCTTGCTCGAGCTCATCGTGGGCACTCGCCCCACCGACTTCCAGAGCGCGTACGTTCGCCGGCCCGGCGATAACCACGTGTACCTGTGGCGCGGGCAACTCGGCGGGCTGGTCGACCGCACGCTCGACGACTGGCGCGACAAGCGCATCGCGGCGCTCGCGCCCGACAGCATCGCCGCGGTGGAGGTGGTGCGGGGCAAGGACCGCTATGCCCTGACCCGCGTCGGCAAGACCTGGAAGGTGAACGGCGGGGCTACGGACTCGGGCGCGGTCGCCCGCTACCTGGAGCGCCTGAAGGCGATCACGGCGACGGGGTTCGCGACGCCGCGGGAGAGCGATTCCACCCGAACGGCGCGCCCGGCGCGCCGTCTCGCCGTGCGGAGCGCGCGCGGCGTGCTGCTCTCGCTGGCGTTCGACTCGACTGCGGGCGCCTTCCTGGTGCGCCACCTGGTGGGCACCGGTGGCGAGGGCGCGACCGTGTACCGCATGAACGTTTGGGACGTAGACGGAGTGTCGCCGGCAGGCCGCTCGCTGATGCCGACTAAGCCGATGCCGACCAAGAAGTAACCCCTTGGCTTCGTGCAGTTTGCCGTCTATTTTGCAGGGCTCACATGGCGGACCTCTCGCTCTCGCGGAGCCAGCTGTTGCTCCTCGCCGGGACGGCCAACCGGCCTCTCGCCGAAGAGATGGCTCAGCACTTAGGGCAGCCGCTCTGTGCGGTGACGATCCGGCGCTTTGCCGACGGGGAAATCTTCGTCAAGATCGACGAAAACGTGCGCGGCCGGGATGTGTTCATCATCCAGCCGACCAACCCGCCGGCGGAGAACCTGATGGAGCTGTTGCTGCTGATCGACGCGGCGCGGCGGGCGAGCGCGGCTCGGATCACGGCGGTGCTGCCGTATTTCGGCTACGCGCGCCAGGACCGCAAGGACCAGCCGCGCGTGGCGATCAGCGCCAAGCTCATAGCGAACCTGATCACGCACGCCGGCGCGGACCGCGTGCTGGGAATGGATTTCCATTCCCACCAGCTACAGGGGTTCTTCGACATCCCGGTGGATCACCTGTACGCGGCGCCGGTGTTCGTGAGCCACTTCCGCCAGAAGCAGCTGTACGACCCGGTGGTGGTGGCGCCGGACGTGGGCTCGGCGAAAATGGCGCGGGGGTTCGCCAAGCGGCTCAACGCGTCGCTCGCGATCATCGATAAGCGCCGCCCGTCGGCGAACGTCGCCGAGGTCGTCAATGTGGTGGGTGAAGTCGCCGACAAGGACTGCCTCATCCCCGACGATATGGTCGACACGGCGGGAACGATCACCGAGGCGGCGGCGGCGCTTAAGCGGCTCGGCGCGCGCAACATTTATGCGTTCGCGTCGCATGCGCTCCTCTCGGGACCGGCGGTGGAGCGGCTGCGCGCGTCGGCGATCAACGAGGTCTCGGTGACCAACACGATCCACATCCCCGAGGAGCGTTGCTTCGAGAAGCTGAAAGTGCTGTCGATCGCGGGCCTGATGGCCAAAGCCATCGGCTACGAGCACTCGAATCAATCGGTCAGCTCGCTCTTCGACTGAACGGACAACAACGGATAGCGTATGGCTCAAACGGTTTCTCTCTCGGCGAGTCCCCGGCAGGCCACCGGGAAGGGCGGCGCGCGCCAGGCGCGCTTCCGCGGCAAGGTGCCCGCGGTGATCTACGGCCACGGGCGGGAAGCGCAGCCGCTCGAGCTCGAGGCCAAGGCCCTCGAGAAGGCGCTGCACGGGGTCGAGCCCGCCAGCACGATCATCGAGCTCTCGGTGGACGGGAAGACGGCCAAGACACTGATCCGCGAGATCCAGCGTCACCCGATCCGGCCCGACATCATTCACGTGGATTTCTTCGAGATCCACGCGAGCGAGAAGGTCAAGCTCAAGGTGCCGGTCCACCTCGTGGGCAATCCCGACGGCGTGCGCAACGCCGGCGGCGTGCTCGACCAGGTCACCCGTGAGGTGGAGATCGAGGTGCTGCCGGAGAACATCCCCGACCGGGTCGAGCTCGATGTGACGACCCTCAAGATCGGCGACTCGCTCCACGTGCGGGACTTGAGCATCCCGAACGCCAAGATCCTCACGGAGGCTGAGCTGACGATTGCAACCGTGGTGCCACCCCGCGCCGAGGAAGTCGCGGTGCCCACACCCGAGGCCGCGGCGGAAGTGGCCGAGCCCGAGCTCATCCGGAAAGTGCGCGAGGGCGAAGAGGAAGAGGGCGAGGGCGGGGGGGCTGCCGAGGGTGGAGGGGGCGCGCCAGCCAAGCCCGAGGCGAAAGGCGCCGGCGGCGCCGCTCCCGCGAAGGCCGAAAAGGCGGAGAAGCCCAAGGGCGGCAAAGAGAGCTGACGCTTGCGCGCCGTGGTCGGCCTCGGCAATCCGGGGCCAGAGTACGCGGCGACGCGCCACAACGCGGGCTACTGGCTGGCCGATGCGCTCGTCGCGCACTGGGGGTTCCCCTCCTTTCGCCGCGGCGAGCGCGCGCGTTTTACCGAGGGCGTCGTGGGCGACGGCGTGCCGGTGCGCGTGCTCAAGCCAACCATCTACATGAACGCCAGCGGCGCGGCCCTCGCGTCGCTGCGGGCGGACCCCGCGTTCGATCCCACGAGGGATCTCCTGGTCCTGGTGGACGAGTTTCGCATCCCGACCGGCACGTTCCGGGTGCGCGCCGAGGGCTCCGCGGGCGGGCACAACGGCCTGAAGAGCATCGAGGCCGCACTCCAGTCCCAGCAGTACGCGCGCTTGCGGATCGGCGTGGGACCGCTGCCCGAGGGCGTGAGCGACTGGTCCGAGTACGTGCTCGCGCCGTTCACACCCGAGCAGCGGGAGCAAGTCGAGGCGCTGATCCCCGAGATGGTGGAGGCCATCACCAGGTGGGTTGCCGAGGGCGCGGGCTGAGTGCTGCGTCTCGGGATCGTCGGGCTCCCCAACGTCGGGAAATCCACCCTGTTCAACGCCCTCACGTCGTCCAAAGCGGCGGCCGCGGAGAACTACCCCTTCTGCACCGTCGAGCCGAACGTCGGCGTAGTGGAGGTGCCCGACGCGCGGCTCGAGCGGCTGAACGAGGTCGTCCGGCCCAAGAAGAAGGTCCCGGCGGTGGTCGAGTTCGTGGACATCGCGGGCCTCGTCAAGGGCGCGTCGCAGGGTGAGGGGCTCGGCAACCAGTTCCTGTCGCACATCCGCGAAGTGGACGCGGTGGTGCACGTGATCCGCTGCTTCGACGACCCCGACGTCGTACACGTGATGGGGCCGGTGGACCCGGTTCGGACCGAGCTCAACGCCGGGCGCGGCGCGCGCGAGGCGGGCGAGAGCGACGACGCCGTCAAGTTTCTGCGCCAGCTCGGCCTGCTCACCGCGAAGCCGATCCTCTACGCCGCCAACGTGAACGAAGACGACCTCGCCGGGCGCGGCGGCCCGTGGCTCGACAAACTGCGCGCCGCCGTCCAGGCCCACCACGAGGAAGCGGAGATCGTCCCCTTCTCCGCCAAGTTCGAGGCCGAGCTGGGCGAGCTGTCAGGAACCGAGCGCCAGGAGTACCTCGCGAGTGCCGGCGTAAGCGAGGCGGGACTCGACCGGCTGATTCACGCCGGGTACCGGCTGCTCGGCCTCCAGACGTTTTTCACCGTGGGCGAAAACGAGGTGCGCGCCTGGACCATGCATCGGGGCGGCACCGCGTTCGACGCGGCGGGCGAGATCCACTCGGATTTCCAACGCGGGTTCATCCGCGCCGAGACAGTGGCGTACGAAGACTTCGCGCGCGTTGGCTCCTACAAGGCGGCGCGCGAGCAGGGACTGGTCCGGAGCGAGGGACGAGATTACGTCGTGAAGGACGGCGACATCCTGCTGTTTCGGTTCAACGTCTAAGGTGCGGCTAGTCTTGCCCGTCGGGCGACGCAGCGCCCGCGTGGATCCGGTTGCCGCGCTTGTGCGGGCTCGCAGCCGGACGACCGTCCGCCCCTCGCACCGACAGGCGGACCTGCTGTTGCACCATATCGCGGCTGATCCACACGACGCGGTCCCCGCACATGATCGCGTCCACCGGATACGGCTGCCGACCGAACGATTCGGCGTCCGAGCTCGGCACCTGAGTGCCCGGGAAGAAATACCAGCAACGCTCGCCGGTCGGGTGACTGTGGATCATCCCCACCGTTTCCTTCCATCCGGCATCTTCGCACGTCTGCTTCGGGAGCACCGCCGTGGCCGTGGACTGAGCCGGATCCACGTCGGCCGGCGCGATGCGGCTCACCAGTACGGCGTTGCCGCGGACCTCACCGATCATGCAGCCCATGAATTCCGTGGGAAATGACCGGTATTGCAGCGCGAGGTAGCGTCGCGCCTGGTCGGATAGAATGAGGGCGCGCGCGTGCGAGCTGCCATGCATCG
Organism: Gemmatimonadota bacterium; assembly: GCA_003221045.1. Taxonomy (GTDB): domain Bacteria; phylum Gemmatimonadota; class Gemmatimonadetes; order Gemmatimonadales; family GWC2-71-9; genus AG41. The sequence continues at coordinate 5,715 of QHUC01000197.1, forward strand.
ACGCCGCCTCGATGAGACGGGCAGGCTCGGGCTGCAGCGCGAGCAGAACCATCAGCCCGGTCGCCGCTGCCAAAGCGCGCATCGCGCGCGAGAACATCCCTGCCCCCCAAGCGTGCATCCGACCTTCCTTCGCCAGTCCCCGGTCTCGATCGCCGGGGTTCGATTGCCTGCCCTCGTGAGGGGCAAGTCAGGTGCCAGCCCTCCTGCTTTGACCGGCGACCACAGCAACTCGTTACCCCAAGGATGATTGGCACGCCCATATGGTAGCGTGACGGTAATCACGTCCCGTCAAGACGGCATCAAAAGCGGGCATTACGCGACGGCCGGTGCTGTGAGGCACATCACGTGTTGGCGCGGCGCCCGTGTGCGCGACGCGACGCGGCGACGACGCGGTGACCTCACAATCATCAACGTCGGACATATACCTCTTTGTTCGGGCATCTATTCCTCCGTGTTCGCGCCCTCTACCGAGCTCCCACGCCCCCTTCTATCTTTCTTCCCGCTTCAAGAATCCCCTACTCGGTGCCGCACCAGCGCCGGGTCGCCCATGACCAAAGGGAGGTGGCATGGCTCGTCGCTACGAGACCGTCTACATTTTCGACCCCGCGCTGGAAGAGCCCGCGATCACGGAACGGCTGGATCGGTTCCACTCGCTCCTCACCAAGGACGGCAAGGGCACCATCACGAACCTCGCCCAGTGGGGCAAGCGCTCGTTGGCCTACCCGATTAAGAAGAAGGACACGGGCTATTACGTGGTTGCCCAATACGAAACCGCGGCCGATCTGCTGCCCGAGTACGAACGCGCGGTGAAGCTCGACGAGGGCGTGATCCGGTTTCTGGTCGTGGTGTCGGAGGGCCTGCCGGCAAAGCCTGAAGCCGCGCCGGCGGTGATCGCCGCGGATGTCGTGGATGAAATCGAGGAGGATGAAGCATGAGACGGCCCGCCAAGACCTGCCCGGTGTGCGAGTCCGGGGTGCGCGTGCTCGACTACAAGGACGATCGCACCCTGGGCCGCTTTCTTACCGAGCGCGGCAAGATCCTGCCGAGCCGCCTGTCGGGGATGTGCGCGCGGCACCAGCGTCAGCTCGCGACCGCGATCAAGCGCGCGCGCCAGCTTGCCCTGTTGCCCTACATCAAAGGGTACGTCGGCTGACGCGCTGGCGCCTGGCGGCCGGCGTCCTGCTGTTCGCCGCCGTGGCGCCGGTGAGCTTCGTGGCGCTGCCGTTCGCGGGGCTCCTGATCATGGCGCGACCGCGATCCCGCGGGGAGTGGTTGGCCGCGGCCGTCTCGGGCGGTGCCGGGATCGCGCTGCTCGCGGTGCGGGGCCAGGGATCACTCGACGCGCTGAGTCGCGGGTGGATCGTGCTCGTGACCCTCGCGTTCGTCGTCGGCGCCAAGCTGCGGCCGCCCGTGTTCTGGCCCCTGGCGCTGCGTGCCTGTCTGTACGCCGCGGTCGGTCTGCTGCTCCTGGTGAATCTGCGAGCGGTGTCGGGGCTGGGGGTGGGAGGGGCGGTTTGGAGGGAAGTGCAGTGGGAAGCGACGCGGAGCGCGAGCCGCGTCGTGCGTTACGTGGTCGAGGTCGTGCCGGGCCTGTACCCGGCGTTCGAGCCCGCGGTGCGGCTGCTAGCGGTATGGCCGCTGTGGCTGGTGCTCGAGACGCTGGCAGGGCTGGCGCTGGCCTGGCGGGCTCACGGGCTCATCGCCCGTACGCCGCTCTCCCAAGTCGCCGTCTTGAACCATTGAGGAGATGAACGGATGGAAGTGATCCTGAGAGAAAGCGTTCAGCACCTGGGGGCGGCGGGCGAGGTGGTGAAGGTAAAGGACGGCTACGCCCGCAATTACCTGCTCCCGAAGGGCCTGGCATACCCGGCCACCGAGGCGAACAAGAAGAAGATCGCGTACGAGGCCGATCGGGGACAAGCTGTACGGCTCGGTCACCGCGAGTGACATCCAGCGGAAGCTCGAGGAGCTCGGCATCCACGTGGACAAGCGCAAGGTGGACCTCCCCGAGCCGATCCGCGAGTTGGGCGAGTTCCGGGTCGGGATCAAGCTGCACCCCGACGTGCGACCCGAAATCCAGGTGAGCGTGGTCAAGGAGTAGCGACGCGCGCGTGACCTCGGGCATTGGGGGGCGGGTCGGCGCCAAGCTCAACATCAGGGCGAGCATGGCCATACCTAGGAATGGGACGGTGGCCGACGGCGCCGATGTCGGCGCCGGCGGGCGTTTGTCGGGTCCAAGACGGAACAAACGGATGACGGACCCGCTATGACTAGCAAGCGCGGCGGGCGCCCCGCCGGGCGGGGAGGTGGCGAAGCAGAGGTGGCGCTCCGGCTCGTCACCTCGGCCCTCGCCGACCGCAAGGCGATCGACGCGATCGTGCTGGACCTGCGTGGACTGACTGCGGCAGCCGACTACTTCGTGATCGTGTCGGGAACGTCGGACGCCCACGTGCGGGGCATGGCGGAGCACCTGATGACCGCGCTGGCACCCCGCGGCATCGTGCCGCATCATGTCGAGGGGCTCACGCAGGGACGATGGGTACTGTTGGACTACGTGGATTTCGTGGTGCACGTTTTTCATCCAGAGCTGCGCGAGTTCTACCAGCTCGAGCGCCTGTGGGGCGACGCACCCGTGCTCGCCGCGGGCGCCCCCGAGAGTGGGGCGAAAGGATGACGTTCATGCGACGCATCGGTGGGGTTGCGGCGGCGCTCGCGCTGTTCGGCGTGGCGCCGCTCGTGGCGCAGTACTTCGGCCAGAACAAGGTCCAGTACAGCTCCTTCGACTTCAGGATCATCCAAACCGAGCACTTCGACGTCTACTACTACCCGGCCGAGCGGACCGGAGCGTTAGACGCCGCGCGGATCGCCGAGCGCTGGTATGCACGGCTGTCCCGCATCCTTCACCACCAGTTCCAGGGCCGGAAGCCGATCATCCTATACGCGTCGCAATCCGACTTCCAGCAGACGAACATCATCGACGCGACCGGCGAAGGCCTGGGAGGCGTGACGGAGTTCTTCAAGCACCGCATGGTGCTCCCTTTCACCGGATCGTACGCGGAGCTCGAGCACGTCATCGGCCACGAGATGGTGCACCAGTTCCAGTACGACGTGTACTCCCGCGGCCGCGTCGGCGGGGGCATGCAGACGCTCATCAATGTCAACCCGCCCGGCTGGTTCATGGAAGGGATGGCCGAGTACCTCTCGGTCGGACCGATTGACCCGCTTACGGCGATGTGGCTGCGTGATGCCTCGCTGGAGGGACACCTGCCCACGCTACAGGACCTGACCTACGAGCGGGTCTTCCCGTACTATTTCGGACATGCGATCTGGGCCTACGTCGGGGAGAAGTGGGGTGACGAGGCAATCGGGCAGATCCTCCAGGCGTCGCTCACGGGGGGCGTCGAAGGCGCCTTTAAGCGCACACTGGGCGTGACGCTCGACGATCTCATGAGCGAATGGCGCGACGCGGTGCAGACGACATATCTCCCCCAGCTCGCGGATCACTACCGCGCCCGGCGGATCGCACAGCCGGTGCTCACGGAGAAGCGCTCGGAGGGCACGCTGCACATCGCGCCCGCGCTCACGCCCGACGGTCACCAGATCGCGTACTTCAGCGAGAAGAACTCCTTTTTTGTCGATCTCTACCTAGCCGACGCGGAGACCGGCAAGGTCATCCGCCGGCTCGTGAAGTCCACCCTCTCGAGCAACTTCGAGAGCCTGCGCTTCATCTATTCCGCCGGCTACTTCTCGCCCGACGGCCGCTATTTCGCAATCGCGGCGAAGCACAAGGATCGCGACGACCTCGTCACTCTCCACCGCCTCACGCACGACAAGTACGCGCATCTCCAGCCGTCGTGGTCGCCCGACGGGAAGACGATCGCGTTCGCGACCGACCGCGGCCCGGCGACGAACTTCGACGATCTCAAGTTCGGCAACATGCGGATCGCGCTGTATCATCTCGACAAGGGCACGATCGAGCTCCTCGATCACAAGGACGACGGCAGGAACATCAATCCCGTCTGGGCGCCGGACGGACGGTCGCTGGCCTTCGTGTCGGACCGGAGCGGCATCAGCAACCTGTTTCTCTATGACTTCACCGACAAAAACATCTATCAGCTCACGAACGTCTACACCGGCGTGTCCGGCATCACGCCGCTGTCGCCCTGCCTATCGTGGGCGCACGAGGCGGACCGGCTGGCCTTCGCCTACTACGAGGACGGCGAGTACAACGTCTACGGGCTGGATAATCCACGCTCGCTCAAGCGTCAGCCATACCGCGCCCCCGCGACGCCGCTCGTGGCTTCGCTCGTGGCCGCGGAGCGCCGCGCTATCACCGGAACGGAACCCACGCCGTCCGCGGCGGCGGCGTCCAACCAGACGCCCGCGGAGTCGCGGGCCGGCGCGTCGATCTACCGGTCCCCGACGGGATTCCGCTCGTCCGGCACCACGTCGCAGACGTCCGATTCTTCGGCGCCCGCGGCGATCTCGGTGAAAACGCTCATCGACTCCTCGCCCGCGCTGCCGGACACGAGCGAGTTCACGTTCAAGCCGTATCACACCCGCTTCACGCCGGATTACGTGGCGCGGCCGACCATCGGCTACGAGCGAGACAACTTCGGTCGCGGCTTCTTCGGCGGCACCGCCATCTCGCTGTCCGACATCCTGGGGAACCACACCCTGGTGTTCTCGGGCGCCGTGAATGGCCGGCTGAGCGAAGCGCAGGTGCTCGCGGCGTATATCAATCAGTCGCACCGCATGAACTGGGCGATCGGCGGGTCGCAGGAGCCCCTCTACTTCTACCTGCCGACCCTCGTCGGGCCCGACACGACGAACC
>QHUC01000198.1 GCA_003221045.1 Gemmatimonadota bacterium
TAAGGGCGTCGGATTGTCCGACCGTCGCAGGGTCTAACGCCGACTGTCCGACGGCCCCACCCGGCGCACGGCGACCAGGAAGTCTCGGAGCCGCTTGGCCGCCGGCGTATCCGCGAATAGGTCGTCCGATCCCACCCCGCCCCGGGACAGCGCCGAATGCACGATCCGGCCCGCGCCGGCCCACAGGGCCACGTGGGAGACCCGCCGCCCGTCCGCGAAGCAGAGTACATCGCCCGCCTCGTAACCCGCGCCGGCGACGTCGATCGGGACCTCGCGCCCGGCGAGCGACTGCTGGTCGCTGTCGCGCGGCAGCGCCACCCCGCGCGCGGCGTAAGTGGCCTGCACCAAGCCCGAGCAATCGACCCCCCATTCGGTGCGCCCGCCCCACAGGTATGGCGCGCCCGAGAACCAGCGCGACGCCCATTCGGGCGCCGCGATGAGCCGCGCCTCGGCGCGCAGCGCCGCCTCGAGCCGCACCAGGCCGGCGCTGACGCTGCCGATGCGCCCGTCGGCGATCTCCACCTGGCCGTCGTGCCGGAGGACGACGCGCGCGCCCACCACCAGCCGGAAGCGCTGATCCTCCAGACGCACCTCCGCACCGAGCGACCTTCCTGTCGCTCGGGTATTCCAGTCCTCGACCCAGTCGACCGAGCCCGTGGACACGTAGCCGGCGTGCGTCCACGCGTGGTAGCCGTCGCCGGCGCGCACGCGCAGCCACGCGCCATCGCGTCGCTCGAGCAACGTCAGCGACTCCCCGTGCAACGCTTCGCTCACACGGTCGGCGGTGATTCGTGGCTCGCGGACGAGCGGCGCCACCGCGGCTGTCACGACGGCCACCGGTTGATCACCCACGGAGGCGTCGGGCAGGAGGCGTACGTCGGCCACGCATCCTACCGCCGGGTCGGCCGCCAACCGCCGGAGCGCGGTCAACGCTTCGCGGCTCGTGGTGCATCCCACCAGCCGGTCGGGCTCGACCGACACTTCCAGGACACCCAGGCGCGGATCGGGGACCCACTGGCGCGCGACATCCGCCAGGTCGCGCGCGAGGTGGTCGCTCACGTCGCGCGACCGTCCGCGAGGCCGGGAATGTCCCGTACCCCGCGGGCGAGCCGCACCGCGCGCTCCACTGCGATCGGGACCGCGAGCGCCGCGAGCGCCTCGGCTTGAAGCGGGGTCGCGGGCACGCTGGCTGCCGTGGAGATGGCGAATACGACGTCGCCGTCGAACAGGGTGCCGTAGGGGACGATGCGCCGCGCCAGGGCGTCGCCGGCCGCTTGGGCGAGACCCTGGAGCGCCGTCCGGTCGAGGGTCGCATTCGTCGCGACCACGGCGAGCGTCGTGTTGCGGCCGGCGGCCGCGGTCGGAGTGCCGGCCTCTCGCGCGCCGAACGGCGTGCCCCCGCCCGCGAGGTGCGAGAGGGCGTCGACGTATGCGCCATCCGGGCCGCGGGCGCCCGCCAGAATCTTCCCGGAGGCGTCGACGACGTTGCCGACGGCGTTCACGACGACCAACGCGCCCACCACGATGTCGCCGCCCGTTGCCGCCCACGTGCCCACGCCGCCTTTCATCGCGGCGCGCGGTCCGAGCGCTTTCCCGACGGTGGCGCCCGTCCCGGCGCCGACGCTGCCCTCCGCGACCTCGCTCGACGCGGCCGTGCAGGCGCGATACGCGTCGTCCGCGACGGGCCAGCGATCCGCCTTGCCTCCCGGGGCCAGGTCGAAGTCGAAGATCACGGCAGTGGGAACGATGGGGACCATGCCCGCCGGCCCTACCGGCAGGCCGCGCCCGCGCTCCCGCAGCCAGCGCATCACGCCGTCCGCGGCGCCGAGCCCGTACGCCGAACCGCCCGTGAGGAGAATCGCGTCCACGCGATCGACCAGGTGATGGGGGTCGAGCGCGTCCAGCTCGCGCGTACCGGTGGCGCGCCCGCGGATCGCGCAGGCGGCGCGGACGCCAGCCTCTGGCGCGAGGACGACCGTGCAACCGGTCGCGCGCGGGACGTCGGTCCAGTGACCGACCGTTACGCCCCGGACGTCGGTGATGCGCGCGGAAACGGCGGACGCCATGGAAGCGCGAAGATACGTCGGCTTGCTCGGGTTGTGGAGGGTACATACGTTAGCGCCATGGCCAACCCCGCTCCGCAGGACTCACCGACGACCATCCTCGTCGTCGACGACGAAGAAGGCATCCGTCAGGCGCTCGACCGGTTCCTCACGCGCCTCGGCTACAAGGTGCTCCAGGCCGCGAGCGGCGCGGAGGCGCTGGAGCGCCAGGCGGCGGAACAGCCGGAGTGCATGCTCTCCGATATCCGCATGCCGAACATGAGCGGTGTGGAGCTCGTGCCCAAGGCCCTGGCGGTCGACTCGGACCTCGCGATCATCATGCTCACGGCGATCGACGAGCCGCGCACCGCCATCGAGTGCCTGAAGCTCGGCGCGTACGATTACCTCATCAAACCGGTGGACCTGGACGAGCTGGAGATGTCGCTCCAGGGCGCGCTGCGCCAGCGGCAGCTCGAAATCGACCGCCGCGAGCTCGAGCAGTGGCTGGCCCGCGAGGTCGCAGTCCGGACGCGCGATTTGGAGGAGCGGACGACGGTGGTCGAGGACATCGCGCTCGCGGCTCTCGCGGCCGCGGGCGACTGGCCGGGGGCCGGCGACGCCGTGGCGCGACTGGCGAAGGAGCTCGGCACTTCGGCGGACGACGTGGCGCGCGAGGTGCGCAAACGTCGCGGTGGCAGTTAGGCCCGCTGTGCGGCTTTCGCTTTCTGCTCGCACGCCTTACAGCGCGTGATGCCCCGGAACGAACAGATCAGGCAGATGAACGTGCCGCAGTCCGCACAGGGGTAGCCTTCGGACGCGCGCTCTTCGTTCCCGCAAGAGCGGCATACCATCCCGTCGTGCTCCATCAGCTTCGGTTTCTCCGTCATAACCCGCCCCCCTCAGAGGTCGAGCCCGTAGGACTTGATCTTATTGATCAGCGTCGCGCGCGAAATGCCGAGCTCCTGAGCAGAGCGCGTGCGGTTGCCGCCGTGGAACTTGAGCGTCTTTTCAATGTGCACCCGCTCCACCTCCGCCAGCGCCAGCGGCTGGTGGCGCCGCTCGGCACCCGCTCTCCGGAGGTCGGCCGGAAGGTCCTCCACGCCGATCTGCCCGACCCCCCGGGCCAGGATCATGGCCCGCTCCAGCACGTTGCGCATCTCGCGCACGTTGCCCGGCCACGCCGCCGACAGCAGTCGATCGAGCGCCTCGGCGCTACAGCTACTCGGACAACCCGGCATCTGCGGTCCGAGGTCGGAGAGGATTCGCGTGACCAGCACCAGTCGATCCTCTCTCGAGCGCTCGCGCACGGCGGGCAGGCGCAGCGGCATGACGCTCAGCCGGTAATACAGATCCTCCCGGAAGCGCCCCGCGCTCACCTCGGCGGTGAGATCGCGATTGGTCGCCGCCACGAGCCTCACGTCTACCGTCATCTCGCGCGTGCCTCCCAGCCGGCGAAACGTCTTGGTCTCGAGCACCTTGAGCACCTTGGGTTGGAGCTCGGGGGCGAGATCGCCGATCTCGTCCAGAAAGATCGTTCCGCGATCCGCCAGCTCGAACAGGCCCTGCCGGCGCTCCTTCGCGTCCGTGAACGCGCCCTTCTCGTGCCCGAACATCTCCGACTCGAGGAACGTGGCCGACAGCCCCCCGCAGTTCACCTCCAGGAACGGGCCGCCCGCCCGCGGCGAGAGGTGATGAATCACCCGCGCGACCCAGCCCTTTCCCGTGCCGCTCTCCCCCGTCAGCAGCACCGTCGAGCGCTCGCTCTCGGCGAGCAGCTCCACCTGGCGGCCCAGTTCCCGGATCGCCGGCGAGACGCCGAGGGACTCGAGTCCCTCGTGCTCGTGCTCGCGCGCGCGGAGCAGCGTGTTCTGGCGTGCCAGGCGGATTTTCTCGCACACGCGCGCGATGGCCGCCGCCAAATGGTTCAAGTCGACGGGCTTGGTCAGAAAGTGCTCCGCGCCGAGCTGCATGGCGCGCACGGCGGTCTCGATGTCGCCCTGCCCGGTGAGGAGGATGACCGATCCCCCCCGCGCGCGCACGCGCTCGAGCACCTCGAGACCGTTCATGTCCGGCAGGTGCAGGTCGAGGATCACCACGTCCGGCCGCAGCCGTTCGAAGGCTTCGAAGCCCGCCTCGGCGGAGTCGGCACGGCCCACTTCGTAGCCGTTCCGGTCGAAGTACTCGCCGAGCCCGCGGAGAAGTCCGACGTCGTCGTCGACGAGGAGCAGGCTGTCAGCCACGACGCGGTGCTCTCCTGCCGAGCGGCGCAGTCGCGGGATCCACGATCACCGAGAGGGCGGCGGGCAGCAGCCGGGCCTCGAATGGCGCGTGCCCCCACGGCTCGCCGTCGAGCTGCATCGGCTGCGGCGGCCCCTCGAGCACCTCGACGCGAACCGAGCGGCCGCGGCCGAACCACAGCTGCCGCGCGCCGTTCACGGGCCGTCGCAACAGCTCGAGGAACGCAGCCAGACTTTGGATCACGCCCTCCGCCCGGAGCACAAGCACGTCGAGCCATCCGTCGTCCGGGGCGATGTCATCGCGGAGCCGCAGGAAGGGAGGCACCAGCTCGCCGCAGTTCGCCACGAGCACCAGGGCCGCCGGGAGGTCGTGTGCCTCGCCATCTACGGTGATGCGGTGCAGCGGGCTGGTCACGTCCGGGAGCGTGGCAAACGCGTGCATCACATACGCGGCCATCTTCCAGCGCCGCTTTTCCGCGG
>QHUC01000199.1 GCA_003221045.1 Gemmatimonadota bacterium
CGTCGTTTTTCGAGGGTTGGAGCAACAGTCACTACGCGAACATCCTGACCGAGTACGCCGGCGCCAACGGCCAGATTACGGCCGCCTCCACCTACCTCGGTTCGGTGATCGACTCCAGTCGGGCGCCGATCGACGCGCCGAATATCGATCCCCCCGCCGACGAACTTGCGACAGTGGTTTCCGAGATCTGCAGAGTAGTGGACGTGCCGGACCCGGCCGCGGTCTATATGGTCTATACGACCGCGCGATTCACCCCTGCCGCGGGCTACTGCGCCTTCCATTTGTGGGGCACGTGCGGACGACACCCCATCCAATTCGCATTTTACCCGGTCCTCGACACCATTTCGGGCTGCAGCCCGAATGACACGTTCACCGGGCATTCGCCGGCGCTGGCGACTCTTGCCTCGGTGACCGCACACGAGCTGTCCGAGGCGATCACGGATGCGCGCATCGGTACGGGGTGGTGGGACGACGGCACCGGGGAGGAGATCGCGGACAAGTGCCAGGGCGTGTTCCTCGTGCCGTTCGTGACGTTCTCGAACAACAGTATTTGGCACCTTCAGGGCGAGTGGTCCAACAGCGCGTTCGATGCCGGGACGGGGAGTCCCAACATCATCGGCGAGCCCGGCTGTCTGTACGGGCGCTGAGTCGCCCGCGACCGGATGTCGTTGCCAAGAACGTTATTCACTTTCGCGGGCGCCGGGAGTGATCCGCGGCTGAAGCCGCGACTCGGCGTCTGCCGCTCAAGCGGCGGTGCCACGCCCGTTTACGGGCAGATGCCGAGCCGCGAGTTTACTCGCGCACTCCGAGCCGCATGACGTTGGGGTGAACAACCTCTTTGTCAATTACAACCAGATTCGGTTAGCGCGATCCCCGTAGTACCGTACCGAAATCGCCGACGACGAGCGCCTGGGTCCCCGAGCTCCCCGAGGCACCGAACAGTGTGCCGAGCGTCGGGCTCGTTTGTGCAATCCAGCTCGTCCCGTCGTAGTGCACCACGGAGCCGGAGTCGCCGATCGCGAACACGTCGCTCACCGATGGACCCCATACGCCCCACAGCGCGTTCGAGGTTCCGCTTGCCTGCATGGTCCAGCTGGTGCCGTCGTAGTGCGCGATCAGGCCGACGTCGCCGACCGCGAACACATCACTCCCGGAGCTTCCCCAGACGGCGAACAGCGCGCTCTGGGTCCCGCTCGTCTGTACCGTCCAGGTAGTGCCGTCGTAGTGCGCGATCAAGCCGAAGTCACCGACCACGAACACGTCACTCCCTGAGCTGCCCCACACCCCGTAGACCGCGACCGGGGTCCCGCCGCGCGTCACGGTCGCGTGCGTAGTCCAGCTCGTGCCATTGTAGTGCAGGATCGTCCCGGTCCCGACCGCGAACACGTCGCTCCCCGAGGTGCCCCAGATCCCGGCGAGATCTACCGTCGTCCCGCTCGCCTGCGGGGACCAGCCCGATCCGTTGTAGTGTCGGATCGTCCCGCCATTGCCGACGGCGAAGACATCGCTTCCCGAGCTGCCCCACACTCCATTGAGAAGGCTGGTCGTCCCGCTCGGCTGCGCGGTCCAGCCCGCGCCGTTGAAGTGGAGCACTGTGCCGCCATCGCCGACCGCGAACAGGTCGCTTGCCGTCCGGAGCCAGACGCCGTAGAGCGAATTCGAGGTCCCGCTCGCTTGCTGCGACCACGCGGCGCCGTTGTCGTGCAGGATAGTCCCGACTTCGCCGACGGCGAACACGTCGCTCCCCGCACTGCCCCACACGCCGATGAGCGTGTTCGCGGTCGGGGTCGGCTGCGCCGTCCAACTCGTGCCGTTGTAGTGCAGCACCGCGCCGCCCTCCCCGACCGCGAAGACGTCACTCGCCGCAATGCCCCACACGTTGTACAGCGCGCTCGCCGTGCCGCTCGACTGCACACTCCAGCTGGTGCCGTTGTAATGCAGGATCGTCCCGCCGTCGCCGACCGCGTGCACGTCGCTGCCCGTCCGGCCGCCGACGCCCGCCAGGAAGTTCGTCGTGCCGCTCGGCTGCGCGCTCCAGCTCGTGCCGTTGTAGTGCAGGATGGTGCCGCCCTCGCCGACCGCCAACACGTCGCTCCCCGAACTCCCCCAGACGCCGGCAAGCAGGTTGACCGTCGGACTCGCCTGTTGGGCCAGGGTCACGCCGTCGTAGTGGAGAATCACACCCACGTCTCCAACGACGAACACGTCACTCCCCGAGCTTCCCCAGACGCCGATGAGTGAGAGTGGGCTTTGAAACAGCGTGACGTATGAAAACACAGTCCAGCTGGTGCCGTCGTAGTGCAGGATCACGCCGGTACCAACCGCGAATACGTCTGTCCCGGAGCTGCCCCAAACGCCCGCGAGGTCCGCCGTCGTCGGGCTCGGCTGCGCCGTCCAGCTCGTGCCGTTGTAATGCAGGATCTTTCCGCCCAGCCCCACGGCGAACACGTCGCCGGCCGATGCGCTCCACACGGCAGACAGGTCCGTCCCGTCCACCAGCGGGTCGTACAGCCACCGGAGCACCGTGTGCGGCTGGGGCGAGGCCGCGTTCACGAGCACCTGGAACGCGAACCTGTTGACCGTGGTCGGCACGGTCCACTTCCACGTTCTCGGAGCGGACACCTGCGCCGTCGCGAGGATCTGGTTGTAAGGAAATAGGGCTGGCTGGTCCCGGTGAACGTTCCCGTGCCGTCCGGATTGGCGACCGTGACGGTTCCCGTTCCCGACGTCACCGTGGGCCCCGAGGAGAAAAAGACCTTCACACCCGTCACCGTGCTTCCGTCCGCGGTACCGAGGGGCAGGACGGTTAGGTTCTCCACGGTCACGTCCGCCTGGAAGGTGGCGGTGCCGCTGGTGTAGCTCACGTTGCTCGAGCGAAGTGCGACGTAGGTCCCCTGGCCGCCGAGCACGAGATCGGCCGAGAGGCGACCGGACGGGGGCGTGGGCGTGGTGCAGTCGAACGTCCCGGCCCGGACGTCGGCCTGGCAGCTGATCACGCGCGCTGCCGCCGGGGGGGGCGGGGGCGGCCCGGTAGGCGCGCCACGATCGTCGCATCCCGCAACGCCGGCCAGCACGACGAGCATGGCCAGCGACGTCCGGTTCACGGCCTGCCGCTCGATCACGCTTTCAAGGGAGCGCGCCCAGGTGCGCGCGGCTAGACAGGAACGTTGCAGTCCTGCAATCTACCCGTGAACTGTCGCAGGACCGCGGTGCGTGGTGCGTGCGGGGAGCGAGGTACGTCGTGCATTGCGGAGCGAGCTGGTGGCGCTGGCTCCTCCGTATCGCGCCGTCGTGCCCCTGCACAGCGTGGACGGCGCCGAGCTGCCGCTCGGGAGTGTGGTCCTGGCGCGAGGCGTCGCGACGATCGCCGCGCTGGCCGGGCTCACCGCCCTGTCGCATCGCGCGCCGTGGATCGTGCCGAGCCTCGCGTTGCCTGCTCTACAGGAATCCCTCGAACCACTGCTGCTCGTCACAGAGCTACGAGACCGGCTGGTCGTGCTCAGTCCGGGGCGCGGCGACGACGACGTAGCGCACGTCGTGGCGGCCGTGCGCCGCCGGCGACCGCCGACGCCTGCTATGCTGGCCCGCTGGGTGGCGCGGCGCCTCTCGACGCGGGAGCTCGAGTCGCCGCTCCGGCACCAGTTCGAGCGGAGTCTGGGGGGGGGCGCCGCCGCCGACGGCGACCGGAGCGTGGCGAGCTATAGCCGCTTGTTCTCCCGATACGGTGGCTACACGGCGCGTGACTGGCGCGCGCTGGCCCGACTCTGCGCGCTCGTGATCGCGCGGACGAGCGAGGATGGGGAGCGGCACGGGGACGATGGGACGCATCTGCCGTTCCGAACGGCGAGCCACTACACCGGGCGCTACCTCGGCGTTGCCTATCGCGTGACGGCGGAGCGGCTGGGCTGGGAGTGGGTGCTCGAGGCGGCGCTGCGTACGGGGCGCTACGTGCATGCTCCTTGACGCCTGCGTGCCGCCGCGGTATCTCACTCTCCGAGCTAGCAACGCCTGCAGCGACAAAGGCCAACCCGGCGAAAGCCGGGGGCACAAAGCCACGGGTCCTCGCCTCCTCCGCGACGCCGGCGTAGTTGACGCCACGAAGGACCCACGACCGCCGAGCTACCGCACCGGGTAGCTCGGCGGTCGTTGTTTACGTGGGGGCAACCTGCTTGCCGCACAAGGAGGGATTCCCGAATGAAAAGCACCAATGGAACACCGATGAGCGTGGCCGACTTTCAGGCCGAGCTCGCGAGGGCACCCGAGCAGTTGTACGCGGTCGCAGGCGACGAGCGGCTGCTGGTGCAACTGCCCAGAGGCAACTGGGTCGGGGGCACCATCCCCTACCTGATGACCGACGACGCGGGTGGGCTCACCACTCGCGAACGGCTGCTGGTGCAGCGGCTGCCCAGGGACGAGGGCGCCGAGCCGAAGGTCTCGATCTACGACGCCAAGACGATCGCGCGCATCACCCAGGACGCGCCGCGGAACGGCTACACCATGCTCATGATCCCGGCGTTTTCCGACGTCCATCTTGCCTACGGGAAGGACGCGCCCACCTTCCGGGACCTCTTCCGTCACCCGATCGTCGGCTGGATCACCGGTATCCACCTCAATGATCTGGGCAAGGAGAAGCCCAAGGTGTTCAACGGGAAGACGGGCGAGGTCTTCACCGACAAGGCGATTGCCTGCCATGTCCCACTCCCGACCGGAAAGACGGCGGACGTGGAGATCGTCAACATCTTCGAGCGTTCGGACGGCCCGGATATCCGCTTCGAGACGGATGGCTTTGCCGTCACCGACTGCTCGATCGATGGGAAGAGGACGAACTTCGCGCATTGGCTGACGGAGAACAGGGTGGATACGCAGTTACCGCTCGTCGCCGACTACAACGGCGCGCTCATCAACGTCAGCATCCAGAGCGTCGACAAGGACGCCGGGAGGGTCGCGCTCTACGCACCGGTGTTCCAGGGCAGGACGTACCGCCTCGCCAAGCCCGTTTGGCGAGATCGCCTTCCAGCTGCTCAACCAGACGATGGTCTACTTCGACGTCGTCGAAACAGAGGCATTGCCTAAGGAAGCGCGCGGCTTTGCCCAACAGATGGCCGCGGCGCATTGAGGTTGACGCAGCGTCGTCCAGCTCATTCTGGGGGAGGATCGATCCCATGACGAGGTACGCCATAGTAACGCTCGCGCTGGTGGTACCGCTGACCAGTGTTGTTGCACAGGCCAAGAAGCGTGGGGCACCGCAGGCGCAGCGCACAGTGACTGTCGTCCTGCCGCGTTTACGATGCGGCTCCTTATGCCCGACGGCTATCAGCTCCCACCGCAC
>QHUC01000200.1 GCA_003221045.1 Gemmatimonadota bacterium
AGCGCGGCCGCGACTCGTCACACCACCGCCGACAGATTGAGAATGGCCCGCCAGGCCCGGAACACCTCGCCGTAGTCCTGGTGCGTGACGCTCACCGTGCGGCCGGCGGTGCGGGTCGCGCCTGGGCAGAGCTCCGCCATGTCGGCGTGGATCGTGAGGGCGAAGTCGACCTCGAGCGCGATCGGCTGGGCCGGGACGAACCGTGCGTGCGGGCGCTTGAGGGCTCGGGTGACCTCCTCACGTATCATCCGGCAGGCAACGACGGGCGCCACGCTTTGCGCCGCGTGACGACTCACGGCACGCTTGACCACCACCGTGGCGACATCATCGCCGAGCAAGTCGTTCGCCTCGGCCGCGAGCGCGGAGTCGCCGCTGACGAGCGCCACCGGCACGCCGTGGATGCCCGCGAATGCCGCGTTGAGCCCCAGCTCTCCCACCGCTTTCCCGTTGAGGCGAACCTCGTGGATGTGGTCGGCGTACGTGTGGTCGAGGATCGCGTTCGGCGTGCCGGCGCGGGCGTGATACCCGATGAACAGGGCAGCGTCGAATCCGCCGTCGATCCCGTGCACCATGGAACGGGGCTTCGGGTCGCCGGACAGGAGCTCTGCCGCCTGGTGGAGCTCTTCCGCGAGCAGGTTACGCATGAACCAGTGGCTGTCGTTCACCACGACCTTCGTGGCGCCCGCGGCGAGCGCGCCTTCGACGGCCGCGTTCGCTTCCGCGGTCATCAAGCGGCGGAAGCGCGCGTACTCCGCTGCGAACGCCGGCGTGGCGGGATCGGTCTGGGACTCGTGAACCACACCGGCGATGCCTTCCATATCGACCGAGAGGTAGACGCGCATGGCGTCAAACGTATCTCCGGCATTTACTTTGTATTACAAAGTACTTGACATCGAAGCCGCCGTCTCGCATCATATCCGTCATGGTCGCCCCCAAGCCGCTCCACGATCGCGCGCTCGACAATCTCCGCTTCATCCGCCAGACGATGGAGCGCGCCGGCTCGTTCACCGCCGTGCCGGGCTGGGGACAGGTCGCCGTGGGCGTCACCGCCCTCGTCGCGGCCTTCCTCGCGGCCCGCCAAGCGACGCCGGAGCTGTGGCTCGCGACCTGGCTGGGCGAGGCCGTCGTGGCGCTCGCCATCGGCGGCTCCGCCATGGTCCGCAAGGCGTACGCGGTGCACGACCCGATCCTCTCCGGGCCCGGCCGCCGCTTTGGACTCGGTTTCCTGCCACCGATGATCGTCGGTGGCCTTCTCACCGTGGCCCTGTACCGCGCCGGCCAATCGCATGCTCTGCCAGGCACCTGGCTGTCGCTCTACGGCGCCGGATTCGTGACCGGCGGCGCGTTTTCGGTGCGGATCGTGCCCGTCATGGGGATCTGTTTTATGGTGGTCGGCGCGGCGGCGCTGTTCGGACCGGCGGCGTGGGGGAACGGGCTGATGGCCGTCGGGTTCGGCGGCCTGCACATCGTGTTCGGCATGATCATTGCCCGGAGGTACGGTGGCTAAGCACGTCGCGGCGCGGAAGGCCGAGGCGATCGAGACCGGGCTCAAGGGCGAACGGGGCGGCCTGCGCGCGGCCGACCTCGACCGCCTGATTCACGAGCGCGTCCGTCTCGGCATCGTGAGCGCGCTCGCCGTGAACGACGCGTTGAGCTTCAACCAGCTCAAGGCGCTGCTCAAGACGACGGACGGGAATTTGAGCGTGCATGCGCGCCGGCTGGAGGACGCGCAGTACATCACGTGCACCAAGTCGTTCGAAGGCCGGATCCCCAAGACCGAGTACCGGCTCACCGGGGCCGGGCGGCGCGCGCTGGAGCGCTACCTGGACCACATGGAAGCGTTGATTCACGCCACCCGTCACGGGTGAGGACTTTTTTTTGAGGTTGCGCTTTATGTCGCAAAGCTCTTCTCTGCACGTGGCCATCGTGATGGACGGCAACGGCCGCTGGGCCGGGCGCCGGGGCCTCCCCCGCGTCGCGGGCCACCGCGCCGGCGCCGAAGCGGTCCGCCGGATCGTCGAGGCCGCGCCAGGGCTCGGCATCGGCGCGCTCACGCTGTACGCGTTCTCCGCGGACAACTGGAAGCGCGCCCCGGGCGAAGTGGCTGCCCTCATGCGCCTGTTCGCCCGTTACGTCCGGGCCGAAGTGCCCCGCCTTCTCGAGGGCGGCGTGCGGCTCGAGGTCGTGGGACGCCGTGACCGGCTGCCCGTTCCGCTCGTCACCGCGATCGCCGCCGCCGAGAGCGCGACCGCGGGGGGAGTGCGCCTCGTGCTGCGGCTCGCGCTGGACTACTCCTCCCGCTGGGCGATCGGGGCGGGCGTCCGGCTGCCGGACGTCGACCTCTTGGTCCGCACCGGCGGCGAGCAGCGGCTCTCCGACTTTCTGCTGTGGGAATCGGCGTACGCGGAGCTGTACTTCGTCGAGACAATGTGGCCGGACTTCGGCGCGGCGGACCTCGCGGCCGCGGTCGCCGCTTTTCACGCGCGGGAGCGGCGGTTCGGCGGGCTCCCGGAGGCCGCCGCGGGATGAGCACCGTGAGTCGGACGACGACACTCGGCCTCGAGGCCCTCGCGGGTGCGGCCCTGCTCGGCGTAGCCGGTGATGTGCTGCTGCGGGCCCTGCCGTGGGGTCTCAACGCATTCGTCTGCACCACCGCGCTCGTCGCTGTCGGGTGGTGCCTCGTGCGTCGGAACCGCGTCGCCGTCGGCCCGGACGCCCTGTGGCTCGCGGTGGCAGCGCTCCTCATCGGCTCGAACTTCGTGGCGAGAGCGTCGATCATGCTTCACCTGCTGGACGCGATCGGACTCGCCATCGTCCTGGCCGTCGCCTGCTTGAGCTTGCAAGGGGTCGCACTCCGGGGCCGCCATGCGTGGCAGTACGTTCGGGCCGGCCTCGAGAGCGTGGTCAGCGCGTGGATCGGCGTATTCCAGCTCGTGGGGTGCGACATCACGTGGAGCGAGCTGCCTCGCGGTGGCCGGTTGGAACATGCCCGCGCCGCGGCGCTGGGCGGCGCCATCGCGTTTCCACTCCTCGTCGTCTTCGGCGGTCTCTTTGCGTCGGCGGACGCCATGTTTCATCATACCGTGGCGGGTCTCCTGAACGTCGACTTCGGGGCTTTGGTGTCGCACACGTTCACCTTCGGGCTGCTCGCCGCGATCACGGCCGGCTATTTCCGCGGAGCCCTGCTGCGTGCCCCGCGAGGACCGCTGCCGGAGATCGGGGGCGTGTCACTGCGAGCCGTCCCGGTCGTCACCGCGCTCGTTCTCGTCGACCTCTTGTTCCTGGGCTTTGTCGTCATTCAGATCCGCTACTTGTTCGGGAGCGAGGGCGCCCAGGTCGTCGGCCTCACGTACGCCGAGTACGCACGCCGCGGGTTTTTCGAGCTGGTGACGGTGAGCGCCCTGGTGCTGCCGGTGCTCCTGGCAGGTGATTGGCTCCTCCGGAACGAGCCGCATGGACACCAGCGCGTGTTCCGCATGGTGGCTGCCGTGTTGCTCGGATTGCTCGCGATCGTCATGGCTTCCGCGCTCCGGCGCATGCGCCTCTACGTGGCGGAGTACGGATTGTCGGAGATTCGTCTGTATTCGACGGCGTTCATGCTGTACCTCGCCGCCGCGTTCGCGTGGTTCGCCTGCACTGCGCTCCGCGGCGCGCGCAGACGTTTTGCCTTCGGCGCGCTGGTTCAAGGGTTCGCGACGCTGGGTGTGCTTCATCTGGTCAATCCCGACGCCCTCATCGTTCGGACCAACCTGGCGCGCCCCGTCTCCCAGCGGCCATTCGACGGCTGGTACGCCGCCTCGCTGAGCGCCGATGCCGTGCCGGTGCTCCTCGAAGCCCTGCCCCGCCTCGATCCGCCGGCGCGGTGCTCCGTGGCGGCGGGCCTGCTCGCGCAGCGCCGTGCCCTCGAGCAGGACGACTGGCGCAATTGGAACCTGTCGCGCGCGCGGGCGCGGCGGCTGTTGCAGGACCACTGGCAGCGACTGCAAGCCGATGCCTGTGAAGCACCCAAATCGTGATCCCGGACGGCCTCGCTCGACCCTGACCGCGTAGATTTCCGCCGAGCGATGGATCTCGGCCTGGTCATCCACAGTTATGGCGGCCCCCTCCTCTTCGTGTGGGCCTGGCTTCAGGGAGAAGCGGCCGTCATCGTCGGTGGCTCGCTCGCGGCCCAAGGGTATTGGCCCTGGTGGGCGGTGTGGCTCGTCGCCTGCGTCCCGGCCACCCTCGGACACCAGATTTACTTCGCCCTGGGCCGCCGGTTCGGCGAACCCCTCCTGACACACCTCCCGGTCGGCTGGCAACCGGCGATCGCGCGCGCCCGGATGCTCGTGGGCGCCAACGCCGGCCGGGTCATGTTGTTGATGCGCTTCGCCTACGGGGTCCGTCTGCCACTCCCGATTCTGTGCTGCGCGGCGGGGATCTGGGCGCTGCTCGGCGCCGTCGGCCTCGGGCTCATGGTTCACGTGCTCTCGCCGCGCGCGGGAAGCAGGCTAAGTTAGGAACATGGGTGTGCCGATCGTTCAGGTGGATGCGTTCGCGAATCGCCCCTTCGGCGGGAATCCGGCGGCGGTGTGCGTCCTGGGCGAGCCGCGCGACGAAGCTTGGATGCAGAACGTGGCGCGCGAGATGAACCTCGCCGAAACGGCGTTCCTCCATCCCGAGAACGATGGCTACCGGCTGCGCTGGTTCACCCCCGCGAGCGAAGTGGCATTGTGCGGCCATGCGACGCTCGCGAGCGCCCACGTCCTCTGGGAGGACGGCCACCTCCCGTCGAGCAGCCAGGCACGCTTCCACACGCAGAGCGGTCTCCTCACCGCCGATCGCCGCGGTGAGTGGATCGACCTCGACTTTCCCGCCACGCCGCCAACGCAGGCGCCGGCACCGCCCGGCCTGGCCGCGGCCCTCCGCGTCGGACCGGGTTGGGTGGGCCGGTCGAAGTTCGACTACGTGGTGGAACTGGACTCGGAAGACGCGGTCCGCGGTCTCAAGCCCGATCTGCTGGCGCTCGAGCGCGTCGACGCCCGCGGGGTCATCGTCACGAGTCGCGCTACGACGTCCGGGTACGATTTCGTCTCGCGGTTCTTCGCGCCTCGCGTCGGCGTGCCGGAAGATCCCGTGACCGGCTCTGCGCACTGCACGCTCACGCCCTTCTGGAGCGAGCGCCTCGGGCGCACCGAGATGACGGCCTATCAGGCCTCCCCACGCGGTGGTGTGGTCCGGGTGAAGCTCGTGGGGGACCGCGTGATCCTCGGCGGACAGGCCGTGACGGTGCTGCGCGGCGAGCTCGTGTGAGGCCGACGACCTTCGACTGCAGGGGCTCGCCGGCCGACGCGCGCGCACGGCTCGAGGCCGTGATCGACCGTCGGCCGTGGGACGCTCCCGGGTTGGATGGCTGGATTCGAGGCGAAAGCGTCGTGCTCTACTATCGTGACGCGGCGCGCTACCGTGCCCTGTTCAGGCCGACGTTCGTGGGGCGGTTTCGCGAGCGCGACGGCCGTACCGTGCTCGACGGACGCTTTCGCATGACCTGGTTCGCGCGCGTCCTCCTGCCGGTATGGCTCGCGCCGGCGATCGTTTGTCTCGTGGTTGCCCTCGCACCCACCCGGCTCGAGCCCCGCGCGACCGCCCTGCGGGTGGGGCTGGCCCTCCTCGGCGCCCTCCTCGGCGTGCTCGCGTTCGGTCGCTTCGCGTTGGAGTGGTGGGGCCGCCCTGGAGACGTGGGCGCGATCTCGGCGGCGATACGGACGGCGGTGGCGCCGTAAGAGTCGCTCACGCAGCCTTCGCCGCTCTCCACCATCCTTGAATCCTTGTTCCCACTCTGAGGAGTGGGCCCGGTAAGTCACTGCGCTTGAAGCGCAGTGCGGTATCGGGCCCACGCCTCCGGCGTGGGGAGCGTCTGGGACTTTAACCAGATGTGTGTTGTCCTCCCCAGATGTTCCCACTCTGAAGGGTGGGAAGCCCCCACTACACTTTGATCGCTTCCTCTGGATGCCGCTCGTTCTGACCTTCCACGTACGCGACTGCTTGCGGGAGTAGTCCTGGGCTCACGCTCGTCACCGAGTACTCCCGATTCCAGCGAAGGCCGAGACGGTTCCCGGGTTGCCTGCTCGCGGCGTAACTGCTCCCACCTTTGAGCAGCTGCACCAATCGGGGGAGGTCGTACCGAGGCGTAGTGCGCACGACGAGATGCACGTGGGTCTGGAGGAAGCCGAGAGCGACGATAGTCACCCGCTCCTGGACGGCGATTTTCCGGAAGTATTCGTCAAGGAAGGCTCCGGTCGGCGTGTCAATCATCGGCCGCCGCCCCAGCGTCGACCATGTCAGGTGGAAGTAGATACGATGGGCGGGCATGCTTGGCCCAAGAGGTTCAGCGAAGCCTAAGCATGCGACCTCAACCATGTATCAACTCGGTCCTATGTGTGTTGTCCTCCTCAGGTTTTCCCACTCTGAAGAGTGGGCCCGGTAAGACACTGCGCTTCAAGCGCAGTGTACTGTCGGGCCTACGCCTCCGGCGTGGGAAGAACGCCCGGTAGGTTCGACGTGTTGCAACGCGAGCCTTGAACCAACCCTAGCCAGCGCCGGCCGTCGCCGTCTATCCTTCGGCCCATGACCGCCCCGACCTCACACGCCGGCCCGCGAGCCAGTCGCATCGCGGGCTATCTCCTGGCGCTCGGCGCCGGAGCCACCTGGGGGACCACCGGCCCCCTTTCCACCGGACTGTACGGACTGATGCCCGCCACGAGCATCGGATTCTGGCGTGTGCTTCTCGGAACCGGATGCCTCGCGCTCTGGGGGCTCGCCTTCCGACGGGAGCTCTTCCGCGCAGACACGCGGGGCTGGCTCCTCGTAGCGCTCGGCGGTGGGTTCTTAGTGGCCCTGTTCGAGATCGCGTATCAGTTTGCGATCGCCGGCGCCGGCGTCGCCGGAGCCGCGGCGCTGCTGTACACCGCACCCGTCATGGTCGCAGTCCTCGCGCGCGTGATCCTGAAGGAGGCGCTCACGCCGACGCGGCTGCTCCTCGCCCTCCTCGTGATGGCGGGGGTGGCTCTGACGGTCACGGGCGGGAGCAACGCCGGAGCGGAAGCGGCCCGCCTCGGTCTCGGCGCGGGCATCGCCGGTGGATTGCTCTCGGCCATGAGCTATGCGGGCACGACGCTCATGGCGCGGTTCGCCGTGCCGCGTTACGGCGCCGTGCGCGTGCTGTTCCTCGAGGCTCTGGGTGGGGTATTGATTCTCGGCGTGGGGCTCACGCTGGCGGGTCACGCGCCGGCGCCACCGCCTTCCACGGCCGCGTGGCGCGGCCTGGCCGGTCTGACCGCCGGCTCGGTGTTGGCCGCCAACATCCTGTTCTTCGGAGCGGTCAAACGCATCGAGGCCGCGCCGGCCGCCGTCGCCGCGACCATCGAGCCCGTGGTGGGCACGCTGCTCGCGCTGCGCCTGTTCAATCAGCAGCTCACGCCGTTCGGCTGGCTCGGGCTGACCATGGTGGTAGGCGGCGTGGCCGCCGGATACCTGCTGGAAGCGCGGCGCCTCCCCTCGCCTACCGTGATCCCCACTCAATCCTGAGGAGACGTTGATGCTGGCCATCGCGCTCGTGCTCGTCGCGCTGCAGCAACCGACCCCGGCCCCGGCCCCGACAAGCCCGGCGGGCCTGCCTCCGCAAGTGGCCGACACGTCGCCCTTCCGGCGACTCGCCCTTCCGACCGCCACGATGATCCGCGACGGCTCGGGGAGCCCCGGACCGCGCTACTGGCAGCAGCGCGCCGATTACACGATCCACGCGACACTCGACACGACGACCCACACCATCGCCGGCTCCGAGACGATCCGCTACGCCAACAACTCGCCCGACACCCTCCGGTACCTGTGGCTGCAGCTCGACCAGAACCTCTACAAGGCGAACAGTCGCGGGGCGGCGCTCAACCCAACGGATGCGCGGTTCGCCGGCCGCGGCTTCGAGGGGGGCTACACCATCGGCTACGTGCGGGCGGTGCGGCGCGCCGGACAGGCGGCGGGCCGGATCCCGCTCGCCCGCACTGAAAACGGGACGATGCTGCGCGTGGATCTCGACCGGCCCCTCGCCCCCGGCGGCCGTGCGGAGCTCGAGCTCGGGTATTCCTTCGAAGTGCCCGAGCACGGTTCCGACCGGATGGGACGCGAGCAGTTCCCCGCCGGCTGGTTGTACGAGGTCGCGCAGTGGTACCCGCGGGTCGCGGTGTACGACGACGTGCGGGGCTGGAACACCGAGCAGTACCTCGGCCAGGGCGAGTTCTACCTGGAGTACGGCGATTTCGACGTGGCGATCACCGTGCCGCGGAGCTTCGTGGTCGCCGCCACCGGCACGCTCCTCAACCCCACCGAGGTGCTCACCGCCGGCGAGCGCGCCAGGCTGGCTCGGGCGGCGCGCTCCGACAGCACCGTCGCGATCATCTCGAAGACGGAGGTCGGGCAGGCATTCACCCGGCCCGCGGGACCGCGCCCGACGCTCACGTGGCACGTCGCCGCCAAGAACGTGCGCGACGTGGCATGGGCCGCCTCGGCCGGCTTTATCTGGGACGCGAGCGGCTATGACGGCGCGCTCATTCAGTCGTTTTATCCGCCCGAAGCCAACGCCGACTGGGCGCGCTCCACGGAGTACGCGCGCCATTCGATCAAGCACTACTCCGAGAAATGGTTCCGCTATCCGTACCCCTCGGCGATCAACGTCGCGGGACCGGTGGGCGGGATGGAATATCCGATGATCGTGTTCTGCGGCCATCGCGCCGGGGACCGCGCGTTGTTTGGTGTGACCACGCACGAGCTCGGCCACGAATGGTTTCCCATGATCGTCGGATCGAATGAGCGGCTGTACGCCTGGATGGACGAGGGGTTCAACACCTTCATCAACATCTATTCGACGCTCGCGTTCTATCACGACAGCACACCCCGGGATCGAGGCAACGCGACCCAATGGGCACGCTTCGTCGCGACCGGCCTGGACGAGCCGTCGATGCTCCCCGCCGACCGCGTCACCCCCGTCCTGCTCGGCCAGGCCGAGTACAACAAGCCCGCCACGGGCCTCTATCTCTTGCGCCAGCACATCCTCGAGGACACGACCCGGTTCGACGCGGCGTTCCGCGAGTATATCCGGCGCTGGGCGTACAAGCATCCCACGCCCGCGGACTTCTTCCGGTCCATGGAGGACGGCCTCGGCGAAGACCTGTCGTGGTTCTCCCGATGCCGGTGGAGCTCCGCCTGACCTATGCCGGCGGTGCCACGGAGAACGCGCGCCTCCCGGTCGAGATCTGGTTCCAGGGAGGCCGCTACGCCTACGTGCGCAAGGTGCCCGCGGAAGTGGTAAAGGTCGAGGTGGATCCGGATCAGCATTTCCCGGATGTGCGGCGAGAGAATAACGTGTGGACGAAGCGGTGAAACCGAACGGCGCCCGACGCTACGTTGTACGTCTTATGGCGTAGCGTCGTGGCGTCGCGTGACGCTGTTCATCACCGGCTGAAAGATCACGAGGAAGACCCCGCCCCAAATGAGCCCCGGCAGCTCGTTCAAATCGCGCCCGTACTTGATCCACAGCCACCGGCCGATCAGGTAGCACCACAGTCCCCCCGCGAACAAGCCCACGACCCGGACCAGACGCCCTGGGCCGACCTCGATGCCCGGGAGCGCGCGCAGCAAGCCGTCGATGTACGGGCCGAGCAAGGTGAAACAGAACGCCACCGTGAACACGTCGACGAAATCCGCCGCGAACGACCCGTGTCGAGGCAGCGCCATCAGCAGGACCAGTCCCAGGAGCGCTGCGGCGATCGTGGACCGATTCAGGGTCTTGAGAAACGGCTCGCCCATCAACGGGCCCCGGTCGCCGGGGCCGGCCTCAGGTACTGGTCCAGCCAGTCGAGCGCAGTGCCCCACCACAGGCGCCGGTTGCGCGGGCGCGTCACGAAGTGCCCCTCGTCGGGGAAATACAGGAACTTGGCCGGCACCCCCATCACCTTGGCCGCCGTGAACGCTTCGTAGCCCTGCGAGAGGTCCACGCGATAGTCGAGCTGCGAATGGACGATGAGAAGCGGCGTCTTCCAGCCTCGGACGAAGTTGAGGGGAGACCACTTCTCGTACAGCGCGCGGTTGGCGTAAGGGGTGCCTCCGAACTCCCAATACGGAAACCACAGCTCCTCGGTGCTCCCAGCCATGTTCATCAGATCGAAGACCCCGTCGTGCGCGACGAGGACCTTGAACCGGGTCGTGTGCCCCTCGAGCCAGTAGATCGCGTAACCGCCGTACGAGGCTCCCGCGGCACCCATCCGGGTCGAGTCCACGTAGGGGAGCCGGGCGACGGCATCGAGACCCTTCATCAGGTCCTCGATCGGAGTGTCGCCCCAGTGCTGCGAGATGGCGTCGGTGAACTTTTGCCCGTAGCCGGTCGACCCGTGGAAATTGACGGCCGCCACCACGTAGCCGCGCGATGCGAACATCTGGTAATTCCAGCGCGAGTGCCAGTTGTCGTCCCACGCGCCTTGCGGCCCGCCGTGTATCAGGTAGACAAGGGGGTACTTTCGGGCCGCTTCGAAGCCCGGCGGCTTGAGGATCCAGCCGTGGACGGAATCGCCTAGCGCGCCCACGAAACCGAACTCTTCGAGCGGGTGCAGGTCGAGCGGCGCGATCCCGGCATCGGTATGGCTCGACAGCTGCCGCCCCGTGATCCAGACTTCGGCGGGTTGCGTGTTGCTCTGGTGCAGGTAGACGAGGGTCTTGTCATCCGGGCCGACGGCAACGTTGCTGTTGACTCCACCGGAAACGGTGACGGCGCGACGGAACGACGGAAGCTCAATCCGATAGAGGTTCTGGCGGCCGCGCTCTTCCACGACCGCGTAAATGCACTTCGAGTCGGGACACCAGGTGTACGACCCGACCGAGAGCGTCCACCCCGCCGTGATTTCGCTGGGCGCTGCACTTTCCGTCCTTCCGTCAGTCCGCCGCATGATCATGAGGCGCAGCCTATCCGCCTCAAGCCCCGCGCGCTCCATCGAGAGGTACGCGAGCCATTTGCCGTCGGGTGAATAGCGCGGCGTGTTGTCGGCCCCGCGGTTCGTCGTGAGCGCCCGCAT
>QHUC01000201.1 GCA_003221045.1 Gemmatimonadota bacterium
GAGGTCGCGCACCTGCGGCGCCGAGAGGTGGCGGTGCAGCAACCCGTGACTCGCCACCGAAATCGTTGACGTCTCCTCGGAGACGACGAGGACGGTGGCGTCCGTCTCTTCGGAGAGTCCCAGCGCGGCCCGGTGGCGCGTGCCGAGGGATTTATCGGAAACCTTGAACTGGGTGAGCGGCAGCACGCAACCCGCGCCGATGATGCGGTCGCCGCGGACCAGCACCGCGCCGTCGTGCAGCGGCGAGTACGGCGTGAAGATGGTCGTCAGGAGGTCGGCCGAGACCTTGGCTTCCATCGGCACACCCGACGAGATGAACTCCTCGAGGCCGATGTCTCCTTCGACGGCGATGATGGCGCCGGTGCCGGCCCGCGACAGCCGATCCATCGCCTCCGCGATCTCCTCGGCCACCGACTGACGCTCGCTCTGGGAGAACCGCCGCATGAACCGCGACTGGCCGAGCCGGGCCAGCGCATTCCGCAGCTCGGGCTGGAAGACGACCACCGCCGCGAACGCGCCGAAGGTGAACACGTACGACAGCAGGGTGCTGATCATCGTGAACTTGGCGACGAGCGAGACGAAATAGGCGATCGAGAGGATCATCACGCCCACCACGATCTGCATCGCCCGTGTCCCGACGAGGAACAGCAGAAAGCGATAGATCACGAACGCGACGAGGAGGATCTCGACCACGTCCGGCCAGAGCCGCGGGATGAGGAAGCGGTAGGCTTCGAAGTTCACCGTGCGTTTGTCGTCGCGGCGGCCACCCGCAGCGCTTCGCGTGCGAGGGCCGCGTCATGGATTCGGAACAGCCGCGCGCCCCGCTCCCACGCGAGCGCGCACGCCACGGCCGTCGCGCGGTCGCGGTCCTCGACCGGCCGCCCGGTCGCGGTGCCGAGGAATCGCTTTCGGGACGGCCCAACCGCTACAGGATAGCCCAAGCCGACCAGCGTTGCCAGTTCGTCGAGGAGCCGGAAGTTCTGCTCCGGCGTCTTGGCGAACCCGAACCCCGGATCCACGACGATCCGCTCCCGTGCCACACTGCCCGCTTCGGCTCGCGCGGCGGCCGCGCCAAGCTCCGCGGCCACCTCCGCCGCCACGTGCCGGTACACGGCGAGCGAGTCCATGGTATCCGGCGTGCCTCGCATGTGCATCACGATCAGGCCCGCGCCCGCGCTCGCCACCACCCCCGCGAGGGCGGGGTCGAACGCGAGACCGGACACGTCATTCACCACCGCGGCGCCGGCGCCGAGCGCCGCCCGCGCCACCGCGGCTTTGCGGGTGTCGACGGACAACGGGCCCAGCCCCCGGCGCGTCAGCTCCTCGATCACTGGCGCCACGCGCGCGATCTCATCCGGCTCCGCCACCGGCACCGCACCGGGCCGCGTGGATTCGCCGCCGACGTCCAGCAGCTCGCACCCGTCCGCGACCAGCCGCTCCGCCTGCGCCACGGCCCGGTCGACCGTGCTGTAGCGGCCGCCGTCCGAGAAGGAATCGGGCGTGACGTTGACGACGCCGATGAGCACGGGGTGGTCTAACGCGAGCGTCCCGCCGGCGAACTCCCAGCAGCGCGGCGGATCCGCGTAACTCGCCAGGAAGCGCCCCAGCTCGGGAGCCAGGCCCTCGAGCCCGGCGGGCAGTCGATCGGGCCGCGCGAGCGGTGCGAGCCGGCTGGCCGCGGCGCCGACGAGCGCCCACCCGTCCCCGGTGAGCACATCCGCCCCGGCCTTCGCGCCCCAGCGCACCAGATTCTCGCGCTCGGACTCGCTGACTTCTTCCAGCAGGACGATGAGGGGTTGGACGCCGTTGGCGGCGAACCAGGCGGGCTGGGCGTCCCAGCCGCGGGCCGCGAGCGCCGCGCGCACCGCTTCAGGGGTGTGCGCGGCGAGCGCGGTGAGCTTCACGCCCCAGCGGGTTCGGGGGGCGGGCTACCCAGCACGGGGCCGCGGGCGGCGGGTGTCTTCTCGCGCGCGCCCTCGCCCGACGGCGTGGCGGGCGCGGGCGGGGGCGGCGGTACCGGCGGCAGGGGTTTGCCGGCCACCACGAGCTCGACCTCCTCGCGATCAAGCGTCTCGCGCTCGAGCAGCGCCGCGGCGAGGCGGTCGAGCGCGTCGCGATGATCGACGAGCACGGTCTTGGCGCGCTCGTAGGCATCACCGAGGATCCGCTTCACCTCTGTATCGACCAGCTCCGCGGTGCGCTCGGAGATCTCGCGCCGCTGTACCACCTCGCGGCCCAGGAAGATCTCCGCTTCCCGGTCGCCCACGGCGATCGGTCCGATCGTGTCGCTCATCCCGTACTGCGTGACCATGCGGCGCGCGACGTCGGTCGCGTGCTGGATGTCCTGCGCCGCGCCCGTCGTGACTTTCTCCGGCCCGAAGACGAGCTCCTCGGCCACACGGCCGCCATAGGCCATGGCGAGGCGGGACAGGATCGACTGTTTCGTGTACTTGTGGAGCTCTTCCTCCGGCAGATACGCGGTGATGCCGAGGGCGCGACCGCGCGGAATGATGGTGACTTTGTGCAGCGGGTCCGACCCCGGGAGGTTGAGCGAGACGAGCGCGTGTCCCGCCTCGTGGTAGGCGATGAGCCGGCGCTCTTCGTCCGACAGCACGCGGCTCCGGCGCTCGAGACCGAGCATGACCTTGTCCTTCGCGTCCTCGAGGTCCTGCATGTCCACGACCGCCTTGTTGCGGCGCGCGGCGAGCAGCGCCGCCTCGTTCACGACGTTCGCGAGCTCGGCGCCGGCCAGGCCCGGGGTACCGCGGGCGATGCGCTCCAGGTTCACGTTGGACCCGAGGGGGATCTTGCGCGTGTGCACGCGGAGAATCTGCTCCCGCCCCTTCACGTCGGGCATGTCCACGACGATCTGGCGGTCGAAGCGTCCCGGGCGGAGCAACGCCGGATCGAGGATGTCGGGGCGGTTCGTGGCGGCGAGCAGGATCACGCCGTCGTTCGACTCGAATCCGTCCATCTCGACGAGCAGTTGGTTGAGCGTCTGCTCCCGCTCGTCGTGCCCCCCGCCCAGCCCCGCCCCGCGGTGCCGGCCGACGGCGTCGATCTCGTCGATGAAGATGATGCAGGGGGCGTGCGCCTTGCCCTGCTCGAACAAGTCGCGCACCCGCGACGCGCCGACGCCGACGAACATCTCGACGAAGTCCGACCCCGACATCGAGAAGAACGGGCGGCCGGCCTCGCCCGCCACCGCCTTGGCGAGGAGCGTCTTGCCCGTGCCCGGCGGGCCGACGAGCAACGCCCCCTTGGGCAACCGCCCGCCGAGCCGCTGGAACTTCTGCGGGTCCTTGAGGAAGTCGATGATCTCCTCCAGCTCCTGCTTGGCCTCGTCCGCACCCGCGACGTCCGCAAACGTCACCTTGGGCGTGTCCCCCGCGAGCAGCTTGGCCTTGGACTTGCCGAACGCAAAGGCGCGATTCCCGCCCTGCTGCATCTGCCGCAGCATGAAAATGAGCAGACCAAAGATGAGGAGGTACGGCAGGAACCCGAACAGGAACACGCCGAACGATTGCTTGTCCTGCAGGGCCTTCACGCTGACGCCCCGCTGGCGGAGCGTGGTGACCCACGTGTCGCTCGACTCGAACGGCAGCAGCGTGGTGAAATGGTCGACGGTGCCGCGCCCGTCCCGCCGCGGGTACGCCACCTTGAAGTCCCCGCGGACCTGCTGGCGCTCGGTGATCTCCACCGAGGCGACGGTCCCCTTGTCGAGCTGGTCCGTGAACTCGCTGTAGGAGATGTCGATCGCGTCCTGCTTGTGAGCGGCGAACTGCACGAGCGCGACGGCGCCCACGATCAGGAGCGCCCAGAAGGAGAGCGTCCGGAGCGTCCGAGCCCAGCTGAAGTCGCGCGGCGGCGGGACGCGGTTGGCCATCAGGTCAGGCTCGCGACGTACGGGAGGTGCCGGAAGTTCTCGGCGTGGTCGAGCCCGTACCCCACGAGAAACACCCGGGGGGCGTCGAATCCGACGAACGCCGGCTCGAGCTCAAGATGTTCGGCCAGATGCTTGTGCAGCAGCGCACAGATCTCCAGGCTTCGCGGGGCGCGCTCGCGCAGCATCGTCACCAGTCGGTTGAGCGTCTTCCCCGTGTCCACGATGTCCTCCACCAGCAAAATGTGCTTACCCCGCAGCTCCGTTTCCGGATCGTACAGCAGCCGGACGTTACCGCTCGAAATGGTATCGGCGCCGTAGCTCGCGGCCACCAGAAAATCGACCTGAAGCGGCCGTTCGATGCGACGGACCAGATCGCTCAGGAAGATGAAGCTTCCCTTGAGGAGGCCCAAGACGAGCAGCTCGCCGTCCGGGTACGCAGCGGTGATTTCCTGCCCGAGCTCGCGGACCCGACGCGCGATCGTCTCCTCATCGAAGACGATCCGCTTGAGCTCACGCCCGCCGGTTTGCTTGAGACCCGCCGTGCTTGGTAACATCCACCCGCACCGCCCGAGTTCCGGGCTGCGGCAGATCGGCAGCGCTCCGGCAGACGCCCGGGACCCAGAGAATGGTTTCGCCACGCGCGACCACCGGATATCCGGCGCGATCGCCGCGCGGCACACGCGCTTCCATCAACATCCGTCGCACCGGCCGCCGCCCGACGCCCCCTAAGGGCACCAGCCGGTCCCCCGGACGCAGGTGGCGCAGCTCCCACCCGGCCTCGCTCATCCACGTCGTCCAGCCGCTGCGCTGCAATCGCTCCGGGGCGCTCCCGGGCCGCCAGCTCACGCGGAACTCCCCGAAATCGACCGCCCCCCTGTCCTCGTTTGCGACAACCTCCCGAACCTGCCGCGCACCAGCACGGAACACTCGCAGACGGTCGAACGCGACCTCGCCTCGCCACTCGCCGCCGAGCGACAACCGCCGTCCCGAGGGCCGGCGCGCGAGGTCGACCAACCTCCGGGCGCGGCGCACGCCCAGCACCAATCCCGCCCGCCGTGCCGCGGCACGCAACAGCCTGGCCAACGCGCGCACCCAGTCGCTCCGCGACGAGCGGGAGGAGCACGGTGCGCACCCAGCTGCGGAGATGGCGCGGGTCCGAGTTCGCGGGATCGTCGTGCACCGGAAGGCCGCGGGAGGCTGTGTGCGCCGCGAGCTCCGCCTTGGCGAATGGCAAGAGCGGTCGGACCAGCCCCCCACGCGCGCGCGCGGCGATCCCGGCGAGCCCGGCTGGAGCGCTGCCGCGGAGCAAGCGCAGGACGATCGTTTCGATCTGGTCGTCCTGGTGATGAGCGGTCACGAGGTAGCGGGCGGCGCGACGACGCTGGACGTCGCGCAGCCAGGCGTATCGTCCCGCCCGCGCGGCCGTCTCCGTCGCCTTGGGGCCGAGGTGGAGCGCGCCGAGCTCGAACTCGAGCCCGTAGCGCGCCGCGAGCTCCAGGACGGCGCGTCCGACCGTCCGGCTGTCCGCCGCGATGCCGTGATCGACGTGCGCGACCACGAGGGTGAGACTGAGCGTCGGGGCGAGCGTGGAGAGCAAGTCGAGAAGCGCCACCGAGTCCGCACCGCCGGACACGGCCACCACGGCAACGCCCGGTTCCCGGAACAAACGGGCACGAGCGACGTGGCGTGCGAGGCGGGACGGCAACGAGGTCATCCTGTAGTATAATTGGGCCCATGCCGATCGCGGCCGACGCCGTCTATCAGCTGCTCCGCAACCTTACCTCGCCCGTGGTGGCGATCACGTCGGAGCGAAACGGCAAGCGGAACGGCATGATTTCGGACAGCGCAGTGCGGGCCTCGATCGTCCCCGCCATCCCGCGCGTGTCCGTCTACATTCACAAGTTCAACTACAGTCACGACCTGGTGTTCGACACCGGCCGATTCGTGCTCCACCTGCTGCGGGACGACCAGTTCGAGCTGGTTCATCGCCTGGGGTTTTCGAGCGGGCGCACCCGCGACAAGCTGGCCGACGTGCCACACCGTCTGGGTGTGCTCGGCGCGCCGGTGCTCGACGAGTGCTACGCGCACTTCGAGTGCCGAGTGGCGAACGTCATGGACACGGGGAGCTCGACTTGCTTCCTGGGCGACGTCGTGGAGGTCGGGCACGGGGCGGCCCACGAGCCGCGGGGCGGGGTGATGACCGCGGCCGACTTTCGCGCCCACATGCCCGCCGAATGGCGAGCCGAGTACGAGGCGCTGCTGCGTGCGGCGCAGGCGTTCGCCGCGGAACGCTCCCGGGACATCCGTCCGATGCTGTGGCGCGGGCTCAATCCGTAAACGGGAAACCTCGAAAGCGGGAGGCGCCAATGCGGTCGATCGTGGTTTTTGTCGCCGTTTCGCTGCTGGCTACGTCTCTGGCGGAGGCCCAGGAGGATTCCGCGAAAGTGGGCGTCGGCCTTGCGTTCCTCGCGTCGAATCCCGTCGGTCAGCTCACGGGAACGTCCACTCTGTACCTGCCCGTGCAGACGGGACGATCGTTTCGGGTGGAGCCGACGCTTGGATGGCATCACGCGTCCGTTGAGGAGACCTCGAGCGATCCGACCAGCCCGGTCAACGGAATCTCGGAGTCCTCGAGCGCACTGCTGTTGGGCATCGGGCTGTTCGGGACGGCCCGACCGGGGAGCGGAACGCTCCTGTATTACGGCCCGCGACTCGGTGTGGCGTGGTCAAGAGTGCGCGACACCGACCAAGCCGGGAACTCCTTGAAGGAGAGTCAAACGGACTGGTTTGCCATCGCGGCGCTGGGCGGCGAGCATCGGGTGTCTCACCTCGGCGTAGGCGGCGAGGTCAGCCTCAGCTATCTGCACCTCGGGAAGCCGAGTTTCGAGCAGACTGGCAGCGCGGCGTTCCTTGCGGCCAGCGCCGGGGGCTCGAGCGTCGGGACGGGCGCCGCGGCATTCGTTCGCTGGTACTTCTGAGCTCACCGCCGAGGAGCGAGTGAGCCCTCGGGTCGGGCGCTATATTGGCCGCCCAGCATGGTGCTCACGCTCGTCGCCGCCCTGCAGACCAGCGGCCTGCCGCCCGGCTACTCCGGCCGGGATGGCGAGCTTCGCGTCCAGATCCCGAAGCTCGAAGGGTCGGTGACGATCGACGGCAGGCTCGACGAGCCGGAGTGGGGCCACGCCGCCCGGCTCACCGGGTTCTCGGAGTACGCACCGGTTGACGGTCGTCCCGCGGAAGACTCGACGGAAGTGCTGGTGTGGTACTCGAGCGGCGCGATCTACTTCGGCGTGCGTGCCTTCGAGCCGCCCGGTGCCGTACATGCCACCCTCGCCGACCGGGACAAGATCGCCGCCGACGACTACGTGCAGATCCTGCTCGACACGTTCGACGACCACCGCCAGGAGATCGTGTTCGGCATGAACCCCCTCGGCATTCAGTCCGA
>QHUC01000202.1 GCA_003221045.1 Gemmatimonadota bacterium
CCTACCGGTTCGATCGGTCGGGCGCGATCGCACCGGCGCTCGAGGGGTTCCGCGACGACGACGCGACCGTCCACCGTCTCGCGGGACGGCTCATTCTGCTGCGTCCGATGGGGAAGACCACCTTCGGGCATCTCGAGGACCGTTCCGGGAAGATCCAGCTCTATTTCAAGGTCGATGACCTCGGTGCGGAGCAATACGAGGTCGTGAAGCTGCTCGATCTCGGCGACGTCATCGGTGTCGAGGGGCCGCTCTTCCGCACCAAAACCAGTGAGGTCACGCTGCGCGTGAAGCGCCTGACCCTGCTCACCAAATCGCTGCGCCCGTTGCCCCTGGGGAAGGAAGACGCCGAAGGGAAGAAACACGGGGAGCTGTCGGACCCCGAGCTGCGGGCGCGACAGCGCTACGCCGACCTAGCGGTCCGGCCGGCGGCCCGGGAAGTGTTTCGGGTGCGCAGTCGCGCCGTGGCGTTCATCCGAAAGTTCCTCGACGCGCGCGGGTACCTCGAGGTGGAGACGCCGGTGCTGCAGCCGGTGTACGGCGGCGCCTCGGCGCGGCCCTTCACCACCCATTCTGACGCGCTCGATGCGACGTTCTACCTTCGTATCGCCGATGAGCTGTACCTGAAGCGCTGTATCGTGGGCGGCCTCGAGAAGGTGTACGAGATCGGGCACGACTTCCGCAACGAGGGGCTGGATCGCTTCCACAACCCCGAGTTCACCATGGCCGAGTGGTACGAGGCGTACGCGGACTACGAGGTGATGCTCTCCATGACGGAAGAGATGGTGGCCGGCATGGTCGCGGAGCTGTTCGGGACCACGACGCTCGAGCGCCACGGGGCGACGCTCGACTTCAAGCGTCCGTTCGCCCGCAGGGATTTCTACACGTTGGTGCGCGAGACGGCAGGGCTGGATCTCGCGCGGGCGGGCGAGGGGGAACTCCGCGCCGCGCTCAAGCGCAAGGACGTGCAAGACGTGGATCGCCTGTCGGGTGGGAAGCTCGTGGACGAGGTGTTCAAAAATTTCGTCGAGCCGACGCTCGTGCAACCGACCTTCGTGCTCGACTATCCGGTGGCGCTCTCGCCGCTCGCCAAGCTCAAGCGCGACGACCCGACGCGAGTCGAGCGCTGGGAGCTGTTCATCCAGAAGCGGGAGATCGCCAACGCGTTCAGCGAGCTGAACGATCCCGAGGAGCAGCGCCGGCGTTTCGAGCAGCAGGCGACGCTGCGCGCCGCCGGGGATGCGGAAGCGCAGCAGCTCGACGAGGATTTCATCCGGGCGCTCGAGTACGGCATGCCGCCCACCGGCGGGGTGGGCCTCGGCGTCGATCGGCTGCTGATGATCCTCGCCGACCAGGCCCATATTCGCGACGTCATTCTCTTTCCCATGCTGCGGCCGGAATGAACGGCCACGCGATCCCCATCCTCCAGGGCCTGCTGGGCCTCGCCGCCCTCGCCGCGCTCGCCGTCGTCGCCACGAACTGGCCGTCGCGGCTCGATCTCCGGATCACGCTGCGCTACCTGCGCAGCCGCCGGTCGTCGCGGCTGCTCTCGCTCATCACCGTGATTGCGGTCGGCGGCGTCACCGTCGGCGTCATGGCGCTCGTCGTCGTGCTCGGCGTGATGAACGGCTTGCAGGCCGATTTGCGCGACAAGATCCTCGTCGCCAATCCGCACCTGCGGGTCCTCACCTACGGCGAGGGCTTGCGACTCGACGACTGGCGCAAGGTGATGGGCGAGGTGCGCCGATCCCCGGGCGTCGAGGCGGCGGCTCCGTTCGTCCTGAGCCAGGGGTTGATCTCCGCGGGGCACGACTACGCCGAGGGCGTGGTGGTCTACGGGGTCGAGCCCGACACCGGCCACGAGGCGGTGACGAGCTTCGCCCGGCATTTCACCAAGGGCGACCTGACCTTCAAGGCCACGCGAGCGGACGTGGAGGGCGGGATTGCGTTGGGCACGCGGCTCGCCTCCAAGCTCTCGGCCTTCCCGCGCGACGTCGTCACGCTCGTCGCGCCCGCCGGTGCGAAGTTCAACCCGAGTGTCGGCGCGTACGTGCCCAAGTTCCATCGCTATCAGGTGACCGGGATCTTCGACACCGGGATGTACGAGTACGACAACAGCTACGTGGCGCTGGACCGCCGCGTGGCGCAGCGCTTTGCGGGGCTCGACACGGCGGTGACGGGCATCGAGGTCCGGCTCGCCGACCCGTGGCAGGCGCAGCCGTTCGGGGCCGCGCTCGAGTCGCGGCTCGGATATCCTTATCGCGCGCTCGACTGGCAATCGCAGAACGCGTCGCTCTTCTCGGCGCTGAAGCTCGAGAAACTCGCCATGGCCCTGGTGGTGTTCCTGATCTGCGTGGTGGCCGCATTCAACGTGGTCGGGACCCTCACGATGGCGGTCCGCGACAAAACCCGTGAAATCGGCATCCTCCTCGCCATGGGGGTGAAGCAAACGGCGATCCGCCGGATCTTTCTGACACAAGGCATTCTGGTGGGCCTGACGGGAACGACGCTCGGCGTGGTCCTGGGGTTGATCGTGGGAACGATGGTGAATCGGGGTCACTGGATCCCCATCGATCCATCGATCTACTTCATCGACCATCTGCCGGTCCACACGCAGCCCCTGGACGTCCTCCTCGTGATCGTGGCCAGCCTGGTGGTGGCGACGTTTGCCCCCCTTTACCCGTCGGTGCAGGCGGCGCGGCTCGATCCGGTGACCGCGATCCGGTACGAATGACGGCGCTACTCGAGGGGCGCGGCCTCCGGAAGGTGTTCGCGGGCGGTGACGGCCAGCCGCTCGAGGTCTTGCGCGCGGTCGAGCTGGAGGTCCATCGGGGGGAGTTCGTTGCCATCGTCGGCGCATCGGGCGCCGGGAAGAGCACGCTGCTCCACCTGCTCGGCGCGCTGGATCGTCCGACCGGCGGGGATGTGTGGCTCGACGGCTCGCGTTACGCCGATCTCGATACCGCGTCCCTCTCGGAGCTCAGAAATCGCAAGTTGGGCTTTGTGTTTCAGTTTCATCATCTCTTGCGGGAATTCTCGGCGCTCGAGAACGTGATGATGCCGCTGTTGATCGGGGGGATGCGCGACCGCGCCGCGCGCTCCCGGGCGGAAGAAGTGCTCTCGCTGGTGGGGCTCGCGGGCCGGATGACGCATCGGCCCGCGGAGCTGTCCGGCGGAGAGCAGCAACGCTGTGCGGTGGCGCGCGCGCTCGTGCACGACCCGAGCTTGGTGCTCGCGGACGAGCCGTCGGGCAACCTGGATCACGCGAATGCGGACCGGCTGCACGACGTGTTCTTCCGGCTGGCGCGCGAGTACGAAACGGCGGTGGTGGTGGTGACTCACAACCGGCAGCTCGCAGGCCGGGCGGATCGAATCCTGATGCTCGAGGATGGCCGCCTGGCGGCGGTCGGCTCGGTGGATGCGATACCCTGATGCTGTGTGACAACTGCAAGGAGCGCGACGCGGTCATCAACCTGACCCAGGTGGAGCACGACACGAAGGTCACGCTCCACCTGTGCGAGCAGTGCGCCCAGCAAAAGGGTGTCGAGACCGGCGCGGCGGTGCTCAAGACGCCGCTCGGCGGGTTCCTCCAGGGGATGATCGGCAAGGGGGGCAACGTCCTCCCCACGCCGGCGGACGGGCTCCGCTGCTCCGCCTGCGGAAGCACGCTCAAGGATTTTCGTGAGTCCGGGCGCCTCGGGTGCGCGCAATGCTACGAATCGTTCGCGCCGCATCTGCGCGATCTGCTCCGCCGGCTGCACGGCTCGAGCCAGCATGTCGGCGAGCGGTACGTCGCGCCCGGCGCCGAAGGCTCGGCCGACCCGCGGCTCCGGCTGCTCGATCTCAAAGAGCAGCTCCGGCGGGCGGTCGAGAACGAAAATTTCGAACTGGCCGCCGAGCTGCGCGACCGCATCCGGGTGCTCGAATGATCGACCTCTCGCTGCTCCCCGACGGCGGCATCGGCTGGCTGGATGCGTCGGGGCCCAAGGGCAGCATCGTCCTCTCCACGCGGATCCGCCTCGCCCGTAACCTCGAGGGCTACGTCTTCAGCCAGCGCGCCAAGGACAACGATCGGACGGCGGTGCTCACGCGCGTGGAAGAAGCGGGTGCCGCGAGCGACCTGCTCCGCGGAGCGGTGACGATCCGCCTGGATCAGCTGGAGCGGGCCGACCGGCAGCTGTTGCACGAGCGGCACCTCGTGTCCAAGGAGCTGGCGGCCCTGGACCGGGATGTGCGCCCGCGGCCGGGCGCGGCGCTGATGGTGCAGGGGACAGTGGGCGTGATGGTCAATGAGGAAGACCACTTGCGATTGCACGGAATGCGCTCGGGATTCGCCCTGGAGGACGCCTACGCGGACTTGGAGGCGCTCGACGCCGATCTCGGAGGGCTGTTACCCTTCGCGTTTCACCCGGAATTTGGCTATCTTACTTCCTGCCCGACCAACGCCGGGACAGGCCTTCGCGCGAGTGTGCTTATCCACTTGCCGGGCCTTGTTTTGACAAAGGAAGTCGGCAAGGTGTTGCAGGGACTCGCTCAGGTCGGACTGACCCATCGGGGTTTGTACGGGGAGGGGAGCGAGATCGTCGGCAACTTCTTTCAGTTGTCGAACCAGACGACGCTGGGGAAGTCCGAGGACGAGCTGCTCGATCACCTCGGCAAGATCGTGCGCCAGGTGATCGAATACGAAGAGCAGGCACGGGATGTGCTGCTCAGGACGGCGCCGGACGAAGTAGCGGACAAGACGTGGCGGGCGTACGGGTTGCTCAAGTATGCGCGCAAGCTCACGTTCGAAGAGACGATGAACCTGTTGAGCGGCGTACGGTTGGGTGTCGGTTTGAATCTGATACCGGGCTTGAGTGTATACACACTTAACAAGCTGATGATTTTCACTCAGCCCGCGCACCTGGCGGCGTTGGACGGACGGCAGACGGGCGATCCTGACTTGCCGACGGTCCGCGCCACCTATGTTCGCCGCGTGCTCGAGGCGGAGGCGGCGTGATGCTGGGGAGGACGGGGGGGAGATGAACGGCTACAACTTCACGGATCGCGTCCGCAAGGTCCTGCAGATGGCGCGGGAGGAAGCCGCGCGGCTGCACCACGAGTATGTCGGGACCGAGCACATCCTGCTGGGGTTGATTCGCGAGGGCGAAGGCGTCGCGGCGGCCGTCCTCACCAACCTGAACGTCGACCTCGAAGAAATCCAGCAGAAAATCGAGGAGACGGTCAAGAAGGGGAAAGCGGCGGCGGCCGCCGGCCCCGATCTGCCGTACACCTCCCGCGCCAAGAAGGTGCTCGAGCTCGCCATGAGCGAGGCGCGCGAGCTCAACCACTCCTATGTCGGCACCGAGCACCTCCTGCTCGGCTTGCTGCGCGAAGAGAAGGGCATCGCCGCGCAGGTGCTGACCGACGCGGGCGTCAATCTCGAGCAGGCGCGGGCCGAAACCCTGCGGCTGCTCGGCAGCGAGATGCCGTCGGGTGGCCCGGCGCCCTCCGGCACCGGCGCGCAGCCCGCGAGCCCGAAGAGCGAGAAGAAATCCAAGACCCCCGCGCTCGACCACTTCTGCCGCGATCTGACGCAGCTCGCCGCCGAAGGCCAGCTCGATCCCACGATCGGACGGCAGAAGGAGATCGAGCGCGTGATGGAGATCCTGTCCCGGCGCAAGAAGAACAACCCGGTCCTCATTGGGGAGCCGGGGGTGGGCAAGACGGCGATCGTCGAAGGGCTGGCGCAGCTGATCGCGAGCGGGCAGTGCCCCGACGTCCTGAAGGACCATCGGGTGCTGTCGCTCGACATGGCCGCGGTGATCGCGGGGACCAAGTATCGTGGGCAGTTCGAGGAGCGCCTGAAGGCGATCATCAACGAGATCGCGCAGAACCGGAACATCATTCTGTTCATCGACGAGCTGCACACGCTCGTCGGGGCGGGCGCGGCCGAAGGGGCGGTGGATGCCTCCAACATGCTCAAGCCGGCGCTGGCGCGGGGCGAGCTGCAATGCGTGGGCGCCTCGACGCTCAACGAGTACCGCAAGTACATCGAGAAGGACGGCGCGCTCGAACGCCGCTTCCAGACCGTCATCGTGGATCCGCCCACCGTGGTCGAGACGATCGACATCCTGAAGGGCCTGCGCAAGCGGTATGAGGAGCACCACCGGGTGATCATCCCGGACGAGACGCTCGACGCCGCGGCGAAGCTGTCGGAGCGCTACATCACCGACCGGTTCCTGCCCGACAAGGCGATCGACGTGATCGACGAGGCGGGGGCGCGGGCGCGGCTCGCGACCCAAGTGCCGCCGCCCGAGGTGTCGGCCCTGAAGGGGGAACTCGAGCACATCAACGGCGACAAAGAAAACGCCGTCCGCGACCAGAACTTCGAGCGCGCGGCTGCCCTGCGCGACCAGGAGCGGGAGCTCCAGGCGGAGATCCGCCGCAAGCAGGAGGCGTGGGAGAAGGAGCGCCAAACGCACCGGCCCACCATTAACGAAGAGGGCGTCGCCTTCATCGTCTCGCGCTGGACCGGCATTCCCGTCACGCGGCTCCAGGAAGCCGAGACCGCGCGGCTGCTGCGCATGGAAGAGGAGATGCACCAGACCGTGGTCGGTCAGGACGAGGCGATCGCGGTGATTTCGCGTGCCATCCGCCGCAGCCGGGCGGGCCTGAAGGACCCCAAGCGTCCGATCGGGTCCTTCATCTTCTCCGGGCCCACGGGCGTCGGCAAGACCGAGCTCGCCCGCGGCCTCGCCCGCTTCCTGTTCGCCGACGCGAGCGCGTTGATCCGCGTCGACATGTCCGAGTACATGGAGAAGTTCTCGGTGAGCCGGTTGATTGGGGCGCCCCCGGGCTACGTGGGCTACGAGGATTCCGGGACGTTGACGAAGTCGGTGCGGCGGAAGCCCTACTCCGTGGTGCTGCTCGACGAGATCGAGAAGGCCCATCCCGACGTGTTCAACATCCTGCTCCAGGTGCTGGACGAAGGACACCTGACGGACAACTACGGGCGGGTGATCGACTTCAAGAACACCGTCGTCATCATGACGTCGAACGTGGGTGCCCGCGACATGGTGAAGGGCAAGGCCCTCGGCTTCGCCCAACCCGATACGCGGGCGACCTTCGAGAAGATGGCCGAGAAGGTCAAGGAAGAGATCAACAAGACCTTCAACCCCGAGTTCCTGAACCGGCTGGACGACGTTATCGTGTTCCACCCGCTCACCCGGGAGCACATCGCCGCGATCGTGACGATTCTGCTCAAGGAAGTGCAGCATCGGTTGGGCGAAGAGGAGCTCACGCTCCGGTTGACGCCGGCGGCCTCGGACTTCCTCGTGGACCGCGGCTACGATGAGCACTTCGGCGCGCGCCCGTTGAAGCGCGCGATTCAGAAGTACGTCGAGGATCCGCTCTCGGAGAAGATCCTGGTCGGCGAGTTCGCGCGGGGCGACGAGATCGAAGTCGACGTGGCCCCGGACAAGGAACGGTTGGCGTTCCGCGCGCTCTCCGGCACGAAGGCGTGATCCGCCAGCTTTCCGCCGTCATCCTCCTGAGTTCTGCGATGCTGGTCCCGCGCGCCGCGCGCGCGCAGGGCGGTGAGACGCCCGCGCCCGCCGCGACGGCGCCCGACTCGATCGTCGTGCTCGGCCTCCGTCGCGTCGACCGCAAGCAGGTGCTCGAGCAGGGCGGGCTCGCGCCCGGGAAGGTGCTGGGCTACCGCGACGTGCAGCGCGCGATCCAGGCGCTCTTCGGAAGCGGCCAGTATGACGACGTCCGGGTGACGCAAGACACCGCTGGTGGCCGCCAACTCCTCATCGTGCGCGTGCACGAGCGCCCCATCCTCGTGAAGTGGGCGGTGCGCGGCGTGAATCGCGTGTCCGAGGGGAGCGTCCGGGACAAGGCGCAGCTCGCGGAAGGCCGCCCGCTCGACCCCGCCGCCGTCACCCGCGCGCGCGGTCGCATCGATTCCCTGTACCGCGCCGACGGCTATTACCTCGCCCAAGTCAAGGTCGTCCCCATCTACGAAGACGACTCGTCTCGTGTCCGCATCATCTTCGACGTGGACGAAGGCCGGCGCGTCGCCGTCGCGCAGGTGCAGGTTCAGGGGAACACGCACTTCCCCATGGACGAGCTCGTGGGTCGAATGAAGACCCGTCCCGAAGGGTTCTGGTGGTTCCGCTCCGGCGAGTACGATGACGAGAAGCTGCGCGCCGACATGCAGGAGCGGCTCCCCAAGCTCTACGGCGACAAGGGGTACGTGGACTTCCAGGTCCTCGGCGACTCGCTCATCGTGAACGACACCACGGGGAAGGCCACGCTCGTGGTCCGCGTGAGCGAAGGCGAGCCGTACCGCGTCGGCGCGTTCGAGATCGTCGGCAACCGGCGCTTCTCGACC
>QHUC01000203.1 GCA_003221045.1 Gemmatimonadota bacterium
ACCGGCCCCGTCACATCGAGATCCAGATCCTGGCGGACCAGTTCGGTCGGGTCGTGTCGTTGGGTGAGCGCGAGTGCAGCATTCAACGTCGGCACCAAAAGCTCATCGAGGAAGCGCCGTCGCTCGCAGTCACGCCGGCACTCCGGCGCCGAATGAGTGACGCCGCCACGGCGGCCGCTGGATCTGTGGGCTACCTCGGGGCCGGCACCATCGAGTTCCTGCTCGCCTCGGGCGGCGAGTTCTACTTCCTGGAGATGAACACGCGGCTCCAGGTCGAGCATCCAGTCACCGAGCTCGTCTATGGCGTCGACATCGTGCGCGAGCAGCTCCGCGTGGCGATGGGTCAACCGCTGCGGGTGCACGCGGGCACGCTCCAGCCGCGTGGCCACGCCATCGAATGTCGGATTACATCCGAAGATCCCTTCAGCGACTTTCTGCCCTCCACGGGTGTCCTGCGCTACCTCCGGGTGCCGGGTGGGCCGGGGGTACGGTGGGACGGAGGCATCGAGGCGGGGAATGAGATCACCCTCTATTACGACCCGCTGATCGCGAAGCTCATCGTCTGGGGGGAAACGCGTCAGGTCGCCCTGGAGCGCATGCGGCGCGCCCTGCGCGAGCTCGTCATTGTCGGCATCCCCTCATCGCAGGCGTTTCACCTTCGCGTGATGGACGATCCCGAGTTCCAGCGCGGGGACCTGGACATCACGTATCTCGAGCGCGCGGGGGATCGGCTGTTGACCGGAGGAGTGCGGTCTGACCTCACCCGCCCGCTCGCGGTCGTCGCGGCGCTACTCGCCGAGGAGCGGCGCGCCCTGGCCGGCGCCCCGGCGCCCGCGGCTGATCAGTCCGCGCGCCCCTCGGGCTGGCTCGTGGCCGCCCGCCGCGAGGCGCTCGAACCATGAACGACGTCGTCGCGATCACCTCGATCGCCGCCGGTGGAGACGGCGTGGGGCGCCTGGCGGACGGGCGCGCGGTGTTCGTGGCCCGGACGGCGCCGGGTGAGCGGGTTCGCCTCCGCGAGGGAATGAAGCTCCACAAGCGCTTCGCCCGCGGCGAGCTGGCCGAGGTCGTGGTACCCGGCGCCACTCGCGTGACGCCGCCCTGTCCTCATTACGTCCAGGACCACTGCGGAGGCTGCGAGTTGCAGCACCTGTCGTACGAAAGCCAGCTCGCGGCGAAGCGCACAATTGTCGGGGACGCGTTGCGGCGGGTCGGAAAGCTCGACATCGGAGATCCGGACATCGTCGAGGGCGTGGAGGAGTGGCGCTATCGAGCGAAAATCAGTCTGGCGGTGAAGTCGATCGCACGATCCGGCCGTCGGACCATCGGACTGCACCCCTATGACCGACCGGCGTCGGTCTTTCCCCTGCTGAATTGTCATATCACGGATTTCCGCCTGATGGCGCTGTGGCGCGAGCTGCGGTCGCGACTCGAGCTCCTGCCGCCGCGACTCACGCGCCTCACCCTGCGACTCGATCGTGAAGGGAGGCGCCACGTCGTGGCCGAATCGGCCGGCGACCCCTGGACGAACGCGGCGGCGCTGCGTGCGGCGCTCCCGGGCGGCGAGAACGTGATCTGCTGGTGGCAGCCGGTGGACGGGGCGGCGCGGGTCATGGCCGGTCCGGCGACCGGATTCCCGGCAACGGCGTTCGAACAGGTGAACCCGGAGATGGGCGCGATCGCCCGCCACTGGGCCGTCGAGCAGCTCGGAGACGTTCGGGGAGCCGTCGTCTGGGACCTCTACGGGGGCATCGGCGACACGGCGGTCCTGCTCGCCGACCGTGGGGCGCACGTCGTGAGCGTCGACGCGGACGAGAAGGCGATTGACTGGGCCCGCCGCCGCCCGGTGCCGGCGCCCGTGCGCTTCATCGCCGGCAAGGCGGAAGACGTGCTGCCCACGCTGCCCGAACCGAGCGCAGTGGTCGTGAACCCGCCCCGCTCGGGACTGCACAGGAACGTCACCCTGCGGCTCGCCGGGCAGCCCGTGGGCCGTTTGATCTATATCTCCTGCGATCCCGCCACCCTCGCCCGAGACGTCTACCGGCTCGGAGTGAATTATCACGTCACCGACGTGCGGGCGTTCGATCTGTTTCCGCAGACGGCGCACGTCGAAACGGTCGCGGTGCTGGAGG
Organism: Gemmatimonadota bacterium; assembly: GCA_003221045.1. Lineage (GTDB taxonomy): Bacteria > Gemmatimonadota > Gemmatimonadetes > Gemmatimonadales > GWC2-71-9 > AG41. The sequence goes on from QHUC01000203.1 coordinate 2,133, forward strand.
CGGCGTGAAGTACTTCGTCACCATCGGTGCGCAGACCATCGAGGTCGAGGTGGAAGGCGCTCGCGTCCTCGTGGGCGGGGAGACGTTCGAGACGCACCTCGCCGCGGTCCCTGGCACGCCGTTGTATCACCTCCTGCTCGGCGGGGAATCGTGGACGGTCGCCGCGCAGCCACTCGCTGGCCTGGGCCGGTGGGCACTGGGGATCGCGGGCGAGCGGGTGGAGGTCGCCGCCGTAGACGAGCGAACGCACGAGATTCAGGCGCTCACCGGGCGCGGTCGGCCGGCCGCCGCTGAAGGCACCGTGCGGGCGCCCATGCCCGGGCTGGTGGTCCGCATCGACGTCGCCGCGGGCCAGCGCGTGGAGGCGGGAGCGGGCCTGGTGGTGGTGGAAGCGATGAAAATGGAGAACGAGCTCCGCGCGTCGCGGGCGGCGGTGGTGCAGACGGTGCACGTGACAGTCGGGCAGCCGGTGGAAAAAGGTGCCCCGTTGGTGACCCTGGCGGGCTCGGAACTGTCGGGTTGACACGCCCTTACGGCCCGGGTATAGTTCGCGGCTGTCGATCAACCGGACCCCTGCGAAAGGGCGGGAATGAAGACGTTCAGCTTGCGAAAAGAGGATGTGACGCGCCGCTGGTTCGTGGTAGACGCGGCCGGGCAGCCGCTCGGCCGGCTCGCGAGCCGCGTCGCACAGATCCTCCGCGGCAAGCACAAGCCCACCTTCACACCGCACCTGAACGGCGGTGACTGCGTCGTGGTCGTGAATGCGGCCAAGGTCAAGCTCACAGGCCGCAAGCTCGACCAGAAGCAGTACTTCCGGCACACGGGATACATGGGGCACGAGCGGTTCACGCCGCTCAAGAACGTGCTCCGTTCACATCCCGAGCGCGTGATTGAGCGAGCGGTGTGGGGGATGTTGCCGAAAACGACCCTGTCGCGACAGAAGGTGAAACAGATGCTCAAGGTGTACGGCGGGCCCGAGCACCCGCACGCCGCGCAGCGGCCCGAGCCGCTGAGCCTCGTGGAGGCTGGATGAGCTCCGGGATCACGCCGGAGCTTCGCTGGCATGCGATCGGCCGCCGCAAGGTCGGTGTCGCGCGCGTGTACCTCACGCCGGGATCGGGAAAGTGGAACATCAACGGCCGCACGCTGGGAGACTACTTCCCGCGGCCGTCACTGGTGTCGCACATCCAGCAGCCGTTCACGGCCACCGACACCCTGGGCGCCTTCGACGTGCGGGCGCTGTGCCGGGGCGGGGGCGTGACAGGGCAGGCGGGCGCGCTGCGGCTCGGCATCGCGCGGGCCCTGTGCCTCGCGGATGAGCGGCATCGCAAGAAGCTGCGGGAGAACGGATTGTTGACGCGCGATCCACGGGTGGTGGAGCGGAAGAAGCCCGGTCGCGCGGGAGCGCGGAAGCGGTTCCAGTTCAGTAAACGGTAGTGCGTGGTGAGTGGTGCGTGGTCATCGCCGGAGCAACGCCCGGCGTCGCGTCGCTGGGCTCATCACCGGGAAGAACCACGGACCACGCACCACGCAGTTGAGGTAATCACTCACGCTGCTTGATTCGGTGTTGGGTCCCCGCTTGGCGGGGTGACACCGAAAGTGAGAGCAGCGGCGGATCGAACCCACGAGAGGGAGTGCATGGCGCAGCCTGAGTTGCAGGATCTGCTGGAAGCGGGCGTCCATTTCGGCCACCAGACGCGCCGTTGGAACCCCAAGATGCGCCGGTTCATCTTCGCCGAGCGGTCGGGGATCTACATCATCGACCTCCAGAAGACCCTCCGGCAGATCCATGAGGCCCAGGACCTGCTACGTGGCGTCGTCCTGAAGGGTGAAGGCATCCTGTTCGTCTGCACCAAGAAGCAGCTCAAGAACATCCTGCAGGCCGAGGCGCAGCGCTGCGGCGCCTTCTACGTTACGGAGCGCTGGCTCGGTGGCACGCTCACGAACTTCCAGACGATCAAGAAGCAGATCAAGCGTTTGAAAGAGCTGGAGCAGGGAACAGCCGAGGGCGAGTTCGAGAACTACACGAAGAAAGAGCAGCTGCTCTTCGACCGCGAGCGCCTGAAGCTCGAGAAGTACCTCTCGGGCATCAAGAACATGAGCCGGCTGCCGGGCGCGCTCTTCGTGGTCGACTCCAAGAAGGAGCGCATCGCCGTCGCGGAAGCGAATAAGCTCGGGATTCCGGTAGTCGCCATCGTGGACACGAACGCGGATCCGGACCTGATCGTGGAGGAAGGGGAGGGCGTGACCTATTCCACCGAGACCGGCGTGGAGACGGAGGCCGAAGGGGACAAGAAGAAGAAGCCGGCGCGCCGCAAGCGGCGGCCCAAGCCGGAGGCGATCGCGGCGCGGCTCAAGACCGACGAGACCCCCGCCCCGGCGGAGTCGAGCGGCGCGGGCGAGGGCTGAAGCGCCGGGCGTGTGCCCGGCGGATGAACCGACCGCCGCCCTTCGAGCCCACCGGCGCGAGGGCGGCGTTTTCATGAGGAGTGAGGAGGGATGACGACCGTGAAAGAGATCCCGGCGAAGCTGGTGGCGGAGCTGCGTGCCCGCACCGGCGCCGGCATGATGGATTGCAAGAAGGCCCTGGAGGAGACCGGTGGCGACCTGGACAAGGCCGTCGACGTGCTCCGGAAGAAGGGTGCCGCGAAGGCCGACAAGCGCGCCGAGCGCGTCGCGTCGCAGGGCCTGATCGGCCACTACGTGCACCACGACGGCAAGACGGCGGTGCTCGTCGAGCTCAACTGCGAGACCGACTTTGTGGCGCGGACCGAGGACTTCAAGACCCTCGCGCGCGAGCTGGCGATGCACATCGCGGCGGCACGGCCGCTGGCGGTGCGCGTCGAAGACCTCCCCCCCGAGACCCTGGCGCGGGAGCGCCAGGTGTACGAGGCGCAGGTCGCCGAGCAGAAAAAGCCCGAGAACATTCGCGCCAAGATCGTGGACGGCATGATGAAAAAGTTCTACGAGGACAACGTGCTCCTCGAGCAGAAATTCGTGAGGGACGACCAGCGCACCGTGGGCGAGCTGGTGAAGGAGCTTTCCGCCAAGACGGGCGAGAAGATCGAGGTCCGCCGTTTCAGCAGATTGAAAGTCGGGGAGAGCTGAGTGGCGACGGCCCCCCGTCCCACCCTCGCGTACCCGCGCGCCCTGCTCAAAATCTCGGGTGAGGCGTTCGCGGGAACGCGGGGGGCGGGCGGGGGCATCGACTTTGGCTTCATCGACCACCTCGCCGACGAGCTGAAGCGCGTCGCGAGTGTCGGCGTCCAGCTCGGACTCGTCGTGGGCGGCGGCAATATCCTCCGCGGCACGGCGGCGAGCGAGCAGGGCATGGATCGCGTCTCGGCGGATTATATGGGGATGCTCGCCACCGTGATCAACGCCCTCGCCCTCCAAGACATCCTCGAGAAAAAGGGCGTCGACACGCGGGTGATGTCGGCGATCAGGATGGAGGAGCTCGCGGAACCCTACATCCGACGGCGGGCCGTGCGCCACCTCGAGAAGGGGCGGATGGTGATCTTCGCCGGCGGGACAGGAAACCCGTATTTTTCCACTGATACGGCGGCGGTCTTACGCGCGCTCGAGATCGAGGCGAAGGTGCTCCTCAAGGCGACGAACGTGGACGGCGTCTACACGGCGGATCCGAAAAAGGAGCCGAAGGCCAAGTTCATTTCGGAGCTGTCGTTTCAGCAAGCGCTGGTGAAGGGATACGCGGTGATGGACGCGAACGCGTTCGGTCTGTGCAAGGAGAACAAGCTTCCCATCGTCGTCTTCAACATCAACCAGCCCGGCGCGACGGCCAGGGTCCTGGCCGGAGAGCGCGTCGGCACCATCGTCCAATGAGCCCGCCAACCGCAACGCTCGCCGATCACGTCAAGCAGGCGAAGCATTCGATGGATAAGGCCGTGGAGGCGGTGAAGCGGGAGTTCTCCACCGTCCGCACGGGAAAGGCGACGACGTCCCTGCTGGACCTGGTGCGCGTGGACGCCTACGGCAGCGAGATGCCGCTCAACCAGGTCGCGAGCGTGGCGGCGCCGGAGCCGAAGCTCCTGACGATCCAGCCGTGGGACAAGGGCCTCCTCAAGGCGGTCGAAAAGGCGATCCTCGCATCCGATCTGGGCCTCACCCCCTCCAACGACGGCAACCTCATCCGGATCCCGCTCCCCCCGCTGAACGAAGAGCGGCGGCGGGAGCTGGTGAAAGTCGTGCACAAGTTCGCCGAAGAGGGCCGGGTGGCGATCCGTCACGCGCGTACCGACGCCATCAGCAAGGTCAAGAAGACGGAGCACGTCTCCGAGGACGAAAAAAAGCACACCGAA
>QHUC01000204.1 GCA_003221045.1 Gemmatimonadota bacterium
CGACCTGCGGCCGCTCGTGCCGCTCGACGGCGGGCGCTTCGCGACCAGCGACCTGAACGACCTGTACCGGCGGGTGATCAACCGCAACAACCGGCTGCAGAAGCTGATCCTGCACCGGGCGCCCGAGGTCATTCTCCGCAACGAGAAGCGGATGCTGCAGGAGGCGGTGGACGCGCTGTTCGACAACGGCCGCCGCTCGAAGGCGATCCGCGGCCGCGGCAAGCGGCCGCTCAAGTCGCTCTCCGACATGCTGAAGGGCAAACAGGGCCGGTTCCGCCAGAACCTCCTCGGCAAGCGCGTGGACTACTCCGGCCGCTCGGTGATCGTCGTGGGCCCCGAGCTGCGGCTACACCAGTGCGGCCTACCCAAGGCGATGGCGGTCGAGCTGTTCAAGCCCTTCATCATCCATAAGCTCGTGGAGAAGGGCATCGCCGAGACGGTGAAGCGGGCGAAGAAGATCGTGGAGAAGGAGTCGCCGGAGGTGTACGAGATCCTGGAAGAGATCATTCAGGACCATCCCGTGCTCCTGAACCGCGCCCCGACGCTCCACCGCCTGGGGATCCAGGCGTTCGAGCCGGTGCTGGTCGAGGGGAAGGCGATCCGCATCCACCCGCTCGTGTGCGCCGCGTTCAACGCGGACTTCGACGGCGACCAGATGGCCGTGCACCTGCCCCTCTCGTTCGAGGCGCAGCTCGAGGCGCGGGTCCTGATGATCTCGTCGAACAACATCCTCAAGCCCTCGGACGGCCGGCCGGTGGCGGAGCCGTCGCAGGACATGGTGCTGGGCTGCTACTTCCTGACGAAGGAGCCGGCGGACTTCCAGCAGGAGGAGGTCAGGAACCGTGCGCCGCGCGTTGGCTCGCTGGCCGAGCTCGAGGTGGGGCTCGCCATCAACCGGTTCGGCTACCAGACGCCCCTCCACTTCTGGAGCGAGTGGAGCGGGCCGCGCGGGGAGTGGGTGTATACGACCGCCGGACGGGTGATCTTCAACAGCATCGTCCCGGAGAAACTCCGGGCCCGGGAGTCTGAGAATGACGTGATGCGGGGGTTCCAGAACCGGGTCATGCGGAAGAAAGACCTCTCCGACCTCGTGTTCGAGAGCTACCGGGCGAAAGATCAGATCGACCCGGCCTCCCGCTCGGGACTCGCCGATACGGTCCAGCTCTTGGACCTGCTGAAGGAGTTGGGCTTCCGCTACGCGACGATGGGCGGGGTATCGATCGGGGTCGAGGACCTGGAGATCCCGGCCGAGAAAGCGTCGCTCTTGCACGACGCCGAGGCGCGGGTGGAGCGGTTCCAGCGGGCGTACGCCAAGGGCGAGATCACCTTCGGCGAGCGCTACAACAAGGTGATTGACGCCTGGACGCACGCCAACAACGACATCGCGGATGCGATGGTCAAGACGATGCAGAAGGCCAAGGGCGGCTTCAACCCGGTGTTCATGATGTTCGACTCCGGGAGCCGGGGCTCGCGCGACCAGATCCGGCAGCTCGCCGGGATGCGCGGCCTGATGGCGAAGCCGCAGAAGAAGCTCACCGGCGGCATCGGCGAGATCATCGAGAGCCCGATCAAGTCGAACTTCAGGGAGGGCCTCTCCGTGCTCGAGTACTTCATCTCGACGCACGGCGCGCGCAAGGGGTTGGCCGACACGGCGCTCAAGACCGCCGACGCCGGCTACCTCACGCGTCGTCTCGTGGACGTGGCGCAGGACGTCACCGTCACGGAGGAGGACTGCGGCACGATCCTCGGCCTCGAGATGGCGGCGTTGAAGGAGGGTGAGGACATCATCGAGCCGCTGCGCGAGCGCCTGGTCGGCAACGTGGCGTTGGAGGAGGTGCTCGACCCGCACGAGCTGGACGAGGACGGCCGGCCCAAGGTGCTGGTGGAGGCCGGGAAGCTCATCGCCGAGGAGACGTCGCAGGCGATCGAGGATGCCGGGATCGAGGCGGTGAAGATCCGCTCGGTGCTCACCTGCGAGACCAAGCGCGGCGTGTGCCGCATGTGCTACGGCCGCAACCTCGCCACCATGGACATGGTGGACCTGGGCGAAGCGGTCGGGATCCTCGCCGCCCAGTCGATTGGGGAGCCGGGCACGCAGCTCACCCTGCGGACCTTCCACATCGGCGGCACGGCGGCCCGTATCGCCGAGCAGACGGTGCGGAAGACCAAGGTGGAAGGCGTCATCGAGTACGGCGATCGGCTGGTGTTCGTCGAGACGCCGGAGAAGCAGAAAGTCGTGACGAGCTACGAGGGCGAGCTGATCCTCAAGGCCCAGTCCCATGGTGAGGGTGGCAAGCTCGCCGTGCACTCCCGGTTCCACGTGCCGCTCGGCGCCACGCTGATGGTAGCGGACGGTGCTAAGGTGGCGCGCGACTCGGTGCTGTTCACCTGGGACCCGTACACCAACCCGATCATGACGGATGTGGCGGGGGTGGTGCGCTTCGTGGACATCGTTGAGGACGAGACGGTGCGCGAGGAGCTGGACGAGCTCACCGGGCGGCGCCAGCGGGTGATCATCGAGGATCGGGACAAGAAGCTGCACCCACACATCGAGATCATCCAGAAGAAGGGCGAGAAGGAGAAGCGCCTGCGTGACTTCGTGATCCCGGAAGGTGCCCAGCTCACGGTCGAAGACGGGCAGGAAGTATATGCCGGTCTGGTGCTCGCCAAGGTGTCACGCGAGGCGTACAAGACGCGGGACATCACGGGCGGCTTGCCGCGCGTGGCGGAGCTGTTCGAGGCCCGGCGACCGAAGGACCCGGCCACGATCTCCGAGATCGACGGCACGGTCCGGTTCGGCGAGATCAAGCGCGGCAAGCGCGAGATCTACGTCCACCCCGAAGAGGGAGAGCCCCAGCTGTACGAGGTGCCGGCCGGCAAGCACTTGCGCGTGCACGAGGGCGACCGCGTGCGCGCCGGTGACCGCCTCACCGAGGGCCCGGTGAACCCGCACGACATCCTGCGGATCAAGGGTCCGCGGGCGGTGCAGGAGTACCTCCTGAACGAAGTGCAGGAGGTGTACCGGCTGCAGGGTGTGAAGATCAACGACAAGCACATCGGCGTGATCGTGCGCCAGATGCTCCAGAAGGTCCGGGTGATGGATCCGGGCGACACGGAGTTCCTGGAGGGCGAGAACGTCGACAAGCAGACGTTCACCGAGGTCAACGATCGCGTCGTCAACAAGAAGGGCGGCAAGCCGGCCACCCGGGAGCCGTTGCTCCTGGGCATCACTAAGGCGAGCCTCACGACCCAGTCGTTCATTTCGGCGGCGTCGTTCCAGGAGACGACCCGGGTCCTGACCGACGCGGCGATCCGCGGGGCCCGCGACGACCTCCTGGGGCTGAAGGAGAACATCATCATCGGGCATCTCATCCCGGCGGGCACGGGCATCTACCGCTACCACGAGATCGAGATCGAGCCGCCGGAGGGCTTCCAGCCTCCGCCGCCGCCGCCCGAGCCTGCACCGGGTGCGGTGCCGAGTCCGTTCCCGGAGGAAGTGGAAGCGGACTGACGGTTGGGCAGTCGGACATGTAGACGACGGCGCCCGGGAGATTCCCTGTCGGGCGTTTGTCGTTGCGTGCCCCCGGGGGTTGCTCTAACCGCAACTCCCCCTCTATTTTGGAAGTCTATTTGGCAACTTTTGCCTTGGGGTTATGCCGACCATCAATCAGCTCGTCCGGCACGGCCGCCGTGACACGGAAGCAAAGGAAAAGGCGCCCGCGCTGCGCGGTAACCCGCAGAAGCGCGGCGTCTGCACGCGCGTCTACACCACCACGCCCAAGAAGCCGAACTCGGCGTTGCGGAAGGTCGCTCGCGTACGGCTGACGAATGGCTTCGAGGTGACGGCCTACATCCCGGGCGAGGGGCATAACCTGCAGGAGCACTCGATCGTCATGATCCGCGGCGGCCGCGTGAAAGACCTGCCGGGCGTGCGCTATCACATCATTCGCGGCACGCTCGACGCCGCGGGCGTGAACGAGCGCAAGCAGTCGCGCTCCAAGTATGGCGCCAAACGGCCCAAGGCGGCCACGACATGAGCCGGAGAAAAAAAGCGGTCCGCCGGCCGGTGCCGGCCGATCCACGCTACGACAGCCAGACCGTTTCCAAGTTCCTCAATAACCTGATGGAGCGGGGCAAGAAGTCGCTCGCGGAGCGGGTGTTCTACCAGGCGATGGACCTGATCGAGCAGCGCACCGGCCAGCCGGGCGTGAATGTGTTCAAGCAGGCGTTGTCCAACGTGAAGCCGGCGCTCGAGGTGAAGTCCCGCCGTGTGGGCGGCGCGACCTATCAGGTGCCGGTGGAAGTGCGGCCCGAGCGGCGCACGGCGCTCGGCATGCGCTGGCTGATTTCGTTCAGTCGCGCGCGCCGCGAAAAGAACATGGCAGAGCGGCTCGCCGCCGAGCTGATCCTCGCCTCGAAGGGCGAGGGCGAGACGATCAAGAAGAAAGAGGATACCCATCGGATGGCGGAGGCCAATCGGGCCTTCGCGCATTACCGGTGGTAAACGTTTAGACCGACAACTTCGGGACCCTGCGCTAAGGGATCCTGCGTCGAGAGGGCCGAAAGCCCTCC
>QHUC01000205.1:0-4645 GCA_003221045.1 Gemmatimonadota bacterium
ACCTCGTCGCGATGCTGTTCATCATTTTCGACATCGAGACGGTGTTCCTGATTCCCTGGGGAACGATCTATTTCGGCGGCTCGGCTGCGGGCGCAGGGGGGCCGAGCACGGGGTTCCTGCTCGTGGAGATGCTGGTGTTCATGTTCATCCTGGCGGTCGGATACGTGTACGTGTGGAAGCGCGGGGCATTCGAGTGGGACTGAACCAGGAGGGCCAGCGGTCGTGAAGCGAGTGATCGAAACGAAGGCAGTGTCCGGCCAGAGCCCCAACTACCTGCTCGCCAAGTTCCAGGACTTGGTCGATTGGGCGGTGAACTCATCACGCGCCAACTCGCTGTGGCCGATGCCGTTCGGGACCGCCTGCTGCGCCATCGAGTTCATGGCCACCGCGGCCAGCCGCTACGACTTCGCCCGCTTCGGCATGGAACGGCAGGCGTTCTCGCCCCGCCAGGCGGACGTGCTGATCTGCGCCGGCCGGCTGCCCTTCAAGCTGGCCCCGGTCATCCGGCGGATCTACGATCAGATGCCCCAGCCCAAATGGGTGATCTCGATGGGGGCGTGCGCGTCCACCGGCGGCATCTTCGACAACTACGCGATGGTGCAGGGCATCGACACGATCGTCCCCGTGGACGTCTACGTCCCCGGGTGCCCGCCACGCCCGGAAGGGCTGTTGTACGGTGTACTCCTGCTGCACAAAAAGATCAAAGGCGAGTCGCTGTTCGACCGCGTGCCGCGCCGCGCGGAGCAGCCGCTCGACGAGCGCGGCCTGCGCCTCCCCCCCGAACAGATCGACGAAATCTCGGAGCCGTTCGGCAACTCCGTCCACCAGTTCCGCTCGGCGTGAACTCCACCGTCGACGCCCTGCGAGCGACCTTCGGCAACGCGATCGGCCGCGGGCTCGAGTCGTGCGGCGACACCATCGTCTACGTTGCGCGCGAAAGTCTGCTCGACGCGATGACCTGGCTGCGGGATACGCCGCAGCAAGGCTACGATTACTTGGTCGATGTGACGGCGGTCGAGTACCGCGACCGCGAGCGACCGCTCGAGCTGGTCTACCAGCTGCGATCCCTCCCGCGCGGCGCCGAGCTGCGGGTCAAGGTCGAACTCGACCCGCGCGGGGACCTGACCGTCGACTCCATCGTGCCGCTGTGGCGGGGCGCCGACTGGCTGGAGCGGGAGACGTTCGACATGTTCGGCGTCAGCTTCCGCGGTCATCCCGATTTGCGCCGCATCCTCATGTGGGAGACCTACGCCGAAGGCTACCCGCTGCGGAAGGACTTTCCCCTGCGGGGCCGCTTCAGTCGCGCCGAGCAGGTACGGCAGGCGCTCGCCGCCAACCCCGAGGCGCATTACTCGATGGAAGAGCTGTCGATCGCCGCGGCGTACGACGAGCTCCCCGCCGATATGAGAGAGCGGCTGCGCCGGGGCGAGCGCGGCAAGCTCCCCCACTCCGAATGAGCAAGCGCACCGTGGAGCTCGAGCTTGCGACTCCCGGCCTGGACGACCGGGGGCAGCCCGTCCGGGTACCCCTTGGCGTCGCCGACGCGCCCGATTCGACGCTCCCGGAGCCCGACCTCGCGGGGGAGCACATGTTGATCAACCTCGGGCCCCAGCATCCGGCGACGCACGGGGTGCTACGGCTCGTGGTCGAGCTCGACGGCGAGACCGTGGTCCGAGTGATCCCGCATCTCGGCTATCTCCACTCGGGCTTCGAGAAGCTGGGGGAGTACCGGCACTACAACCAGATCATCCCGCTCACCGATCGGACCGACTACCTGTCGCCGATGGCGAACAACGTCGGCTTCGCGCTCGCCGCGGAAAAGCTCATGGGGATCGAGATCACCCCGCGCTGCACCGTGCTCCGGGTGATCGCCTGCGAGATGAGCCGGATCATCTCGCACATGGTCTGGCTCGGCACCACGTCCATCGATCTAGGGGCGTTCACTCCGTTCCTCTGGGCGTTTCAGGAGCGCGAGAGGATCTACAACCTCCAGGAGATGTGGACCGGCGCGAGGCTCACCACCAGCGTGACGCGGGTGGGCGGCATGATGGCGGACATCCCCGACGGGTTCGTCGAGGGGCTGCGACACTTTACGCGGACGTTCCCCAAGACCCTCGCGGAAATCGACCGAGTCCTGACGCGGAACGCGGTCTGGATCGGGCGGACGCAGGGCGTGGGCGCGCTCACCGCCGCCGAAGCAATCAACCACTCGCTCTCCGGCCCGATGCTGCGGGCGAGCGGCGTGCCCTACGACGTCCGCAAGGACAAGCCCTACCTGGGCTACGAGACCTACGACTTCGACGTGGTCGTCGGCGAGCACGGCGACGTGTACGATCGCTATCTCGTGCGGCTCGAGGAGTGCACACAAGCGAACAGAATCCTCGAGCAGGCCCTCGACCGGTTGCCCGAAGGGCCCATCAACGTCGCCGATCCGCGCCTGATTCTCCCCCCCAAATCCCGCGCGATGAACGACATGGAAGCCATGATCTATCACTTCAAGCAGGTGATGGAGGGCGTGAAGGCCCCGGTGGGCGAGGCGTACGTGGGCATCGAGAATCCAAAAGGCGAGCTGGGCAACTACCTGGTGTCGGACGGGACCGCGAAGCCGGTGCGGTGGCGGATCCGGCCGCCGTCGTTCATCAACCTGTCGGCCTTGCCGAAGATGGCGGAGGGGCATCTCTTGAGCGACCTGATCGCGATCAACGCCTCGGTGGACATCGTCATGGGTGAGGTGGATCGATGAGCGTCACGGCGCACCCTACGCCCGCCGGCACCGAGGCGTACGAGCCCGTGTTCACGGGTCCGACGCTCGAGCAGCTCGGTGAGATCATCGCCCGGTATCCGACGAAACAGGCCGCGCTCCTGCCGGCACTGTGGATGGTGCAGCGGGCGCGCGGCTGGATCTCCGACCGCAACATGGCGGAGGTTGCGGAGGTGCTGGGCCTCACGCCCGCCTACGTGAAGGGTGTGGTGACGTTCTACACCATGTACCATCAGCACCCCGTAGGGAAGCATTTCGTGCAGGTGTGCACGACCTCGCCCTGCAACATCTGCGGAGCAGAAGCGGTCACGAAGGCCTTCCTCGAAACGACAGGCGCCAAGGAGCTCGGCGCGACGAGTCCGGACGGCAAGAGGACGGTGATCGAGGTGGAGTGCCTCGGCGCCTGCGGGTTCGCCACACCAGTCCTCGTGGACGACGACTTCATCGAATCGGTGACCCCGGACAAGGTCCCAGAACTGGTGAGGAAATACAAGTGAGGCGAATGCTGAATGTAGAATGTCCAATGGTGAATGTTCAATTGGACATTGAGAATTGGACATTCGACATTGGACATTCCTGATGGGCTTCCCTCACAAGCCGCACGCTCGCGAAACCGTCGTCCTCTCCAAGTACTTCGGCGACGCGGACGCGCGGACCTACAAGGGCTGGGTCAAGCGGGGCGGCTACGAGATGCTGGCGCAGGCGCTCACGATGGAGCCCGCGAAGCTGATCGACGTCGTGAAGGAGTCGGGTCTGCGCGGGCGTGGGGGCGCCGGCTTTCCGACGGGCCTGAAGTGGTCGTTCATGCCCAAGGAGAAGAAGAAGCCGCATTACCTCTGCGTGAACGCCGACGAGTCGGAGCCGGGGACGTTCAAGGATCGCGAGATCATGCGGTGGACGCCGCACGCCCTGCTCGAAGGCTCGGCGATCGCCGCTCACGCGATCCAGGCCGAAGTCGTCTACATCTACATCCGCGGCGAATTCACGGAGCCGTGGACCTTCATGGATCGCGCCCTGGCCGAGGCGAGCGCCGCCAAGGTGTTCGGCCCCATCAAGATCTATCTGCACCGCGGGGCGGGGGCCTACATCTGCGGTGAAGAGACCGCCCTCATGAACTCGATCGAGGGCAAGCGCGGTAACCCCCGGATCAAACCGCCCTTTCCCGCCGCGGCGGGCGTGTTCGGCATGCCCACCACGATCAACAACGTCGAGACCCTGGCGGCGGTGCCTCACATCCTCAAGCAGGGCGCCGCCTGGTACAAGGGCATGTCCCTCTCCTCCCCGAAGAGCACCGGGACCAAGCTCTTCTCGGTCTGCGGGCACGTGCAGAAGGCCGGCAACTACGAAGTCACGATGGGATTCCCGCTGAAAGACCTCCTGTACGAGCTGTGCGGTGGCATGCGGCCCGGCCGCACACTCAAGGCATGCATCCCCGGCGGCTCGTCGGTCCCGATCCTGAACCGCGAAGAGACCGAAAGCTGCCTGCTGGATTACGAAGGTGTCGTCGAGAAGGGCTCGATGCTCGGCTCCGGTGGGGTAATCGTGTTCGACGATTCGACCGATATGGTCTATCAGATCATGCGGCTGGCGCGTTTCTACGCGCACGAATCCTGCGCCCAGTGCACGCAATGCCGCGAAGGCACCGCCTGGACCACGAAGATCCTCGAGCGCATCCTCGCCGGTCAGGGGAAGATGGCGGACCTCGACCTGTTGCTCGATCTCTCCGAGAACATGACCGGCAAGACCATCTGCGTGCTCTCCGACTCGTGCGCCGCGCCGGTCGTGTCCGGCATCAAGCGGTTCAAGAACGAGTTCGAGGATTACATCGCCGGACGGCGCCGGCCGGTCATCATGGCGTGATGGCCGACGACCTCGTCAACCTCA
>QHUC01000205.1:4735-6307 GCA_003221045.1 Gemmatimonadota bacterium
CGCAGTCGCCGGTGGCGAAGCAGGGGCGCACCGGCGTGCTCGAGCTGCTCCTGATCAACCATCCGCTCGACTGCCCGATCTGCGATCAGGCCGGAGAATGCGAGCTGCAGGACTTCACGTTCCAGGAAGGCCGTCCCGCGACGCGCTACAGCCCGGACTACCCGAAGCGCTTCAACCCGGTGGAAGACTTCGGGCCCGACGTGCTATACGTCCCGAACCGCTGCATCCTGTGCACGCGGTGCGTGCGCTTCATGGAGGACGTGGCGAAGGAGCCGGTGCTCAACGTCTCCGAACGGGGTGACCGGGCCTACATCGGCGTGCACCCGGAAGCGCGGCTCGACCACCCATGGGCGGGCAACGTGGTCGACCTCTGCCCGGTCGGCTCGCTCCTCTCGAAGGATTTCCTGCACAAGGCGCGCGCGTGGGAGCTCGACAAGACCGCGTCGATCTGCACGGGGTGCTCCCAGGGGTGCAACGTCACGCTCGACACGCGCGACAACGTGGTGGTGCGCGTGCGCCCGCGGTCGAACCTCGACGTGAACCGGTATTTCATCTGCGATCACGGGCGGATGAGCTACCGCTGGATGAACCGGGGCGACCGCATCGAAGCGCCCCTCGTGCAGCGCGACGGCGAGCTGCATGCCACCGACTGGGACGAGGCGTTCGAGCGCGTGGCGACGCTGCTGCGCGGCGCGGGCGGCCGCGCGGTCGCGCTCGTCTCCCCCAAGGCCTCGACCGAGGCGCTGTTCCTGGCCCGGGAGCTCTTCGCGGGACTCGAGTGGACCGGCGCGTTCCAGGTGGTCATGGGTGAGGAGGCCCCGCTCGCGGGCGTCCCCAACCTCGCGCTGCGCGCGGAGCGGGCGCCGAACGCCAAGGGCGCCGAGCTGCTCGGCTATAGTCGCGATTACGCGGCGGCGCTCGCTGCCGCCGAGTCGGCCGCCATCGTGTTGGTGCTCGACGAGCCTGACCTCGTGGTGCGCACCGCGGGGTCGTTGATCTACGCCGGCACCGTGCTACCCGACGGCGCCCGCGCCGCTGCCGTCGTGCTGCCGATCGCCAACGTCGCGGAGGAGGACGGTACCTTCGTGAACCGGGACGGCCGGGCGCAGCGCTACTTCCAGGCCAAACCGGCGCCGGGCATGGCCCGTCCCGCCTGGTGGGTCTTCTCCGAGCTGGCCGCCGTGGCGGGGCGGGGCGAGGTAGGGCGCGTTACGAGTGCGGACGAGGCCTTCGAGCGCCTCACCGCTTCGGTCGACGGGCTGCGCGGATTGGTGCCGGCATGACCTTCTTCCTCGTCACGTCGATCGTCAAGATCCTTGTCGTCTTCACCGCGATCATGGTCGGCGTCGCGCTCCTCACGCTGGCGGAGCGCCGCATCTGCGCTTTTATGCAGGACCGGCTCGGCCCGAACCGCGTCGGCCCCCAAGGACTGCTGCAGCCCGCGGCGGACGGGCTCAAGAACCTCGTTAAAGAGGAGACGCTCCCCGCCGAGTCCGACAAGATCCTGTTCATGCTGGCCCCGGCGATCTCGTTCGTGCCCGCGCTCCTGACGTTTGCCGTGATCCCGTTCGC
>QHUC01000206.1 GCA_003221045.1 Gemmatimonadota bacterium
CAGGCTCAGGTCGTGCAGAACGTGACGACGTTTCCGGTCTTCGTGAACATCCCGAACCCCGGACACCTGCTCAAGCCCGGGATGAACACGGAGGTGCGGATTCACACGGGACGGCGCGACGGCGTACTGGCGGTACCGAACGCCGCACTCCGGACCCCGCGTGACGTGGCGTCCGGGGCCGCGGTGCTTGGCCTCGATCCGCAGGCGGTGGATCAGCAGCTCGCCGCAGCGTCGGCGGCGGGCGCTCCCGGCCAGCGCACCGCCGACACTACGGCCGGCCGTCAGGCGCAATCCGGGGGCCCGGGAACCTACACGACCCCCAACGGCCGAGTCGTCACACTCCCGCCGGGCGTGACGGCGGAGCAGGTGCAGGCCGCGATCTCCAAGATGAGGAGCGGCGGCGAGCCCACGGCCGCCGAGCGTGCCCTCCTTGCCCAGGTCGTCGGCCGGTCGCAGCGGTCGGGCGGGGGTGGCAATGCGGCCCGGGGCTCGCGGGGCGGTCAGGGGAACAGCTACATCGTGTTCGCGCGCCGCGCCGGGAAGGTCATGCCGGTGCCGATCAAGACGGGTCTGTCGGATCAGGACTACATCGAAGTCACGGCCGGCCTGACTGACAAGGACACGGTCCTGGTCCTCCCGAGTGCCTCGCTGGTGCAGTCCCAGCAGCAGTTCAAGCAGCGCTTCCAGAACGTGACCGGCGGCGGGCTCCCGGGCCTGCGACAGCAGCCGGCGCAAACGAGCGGGGCGAGGTAGTCATGCGCTGCCGTTTCCGCCACGCGCTTGCGTCCGTGACCGGGCTCCTGTTGGCGTTGGCTTCCTGCCGCAAGGCCGAGCAGGCCCTGCCGTACCAAAAGGTCGCCGTGGCTCGGCGCGACATCGTGGTGTCCGCAACCGCCTCGGGCGTGATCCAGCCGATCCTCACGTTGAGCGTCAAGTCCAAGGCCTCGGGTGAGATCCTCGACATGCCGGTGCAAACGGGCGACGAGGTCAAGAAAGGCCAGCTGCTCGCTAAGGTCGATCCGCGCATTCCGCAGAACAACCTGACGCAGGCCCAGGCCAATCTGGCCGTCGCGAAGGCGCAGCTCGACAACGCGACCGCTCAGCTCAAGCGCAGCCAGGCCCTGTATCAAACGCAGTCGATCACGCAGGCGGGCTACGATTCCGCGCAGCTCGCGGCCGCGACGGCCCAGGCGGCGGTGGTCACCGCGCAGGCGAACCTGCAGACGATGAAGGATGCCATGGAGGACACGCACCTCGGAGCCCCGATCACCGGGACCGTGCTGGAGCTCGATGCCGTGCTGGGGACCGTCATCTCGAGCCCGACGAATGACGTGGGCGGCGGCACCGTGATCCTCAAGATGGCAAACCTCGACACCGTGCAGGTGTCGGCGCTGGTCGATGAGACCGATGTCGGCACGGTGCAGTCCGGGATGCCGGTGACCATCACGGTGGATGCCTTCCCCAACCGCACGTTCGACGGCAGCGTCCTGAAGATCGAGCCGCAGGCACAGGTGACCCAGAACGTCACCATGTTCCCCGTCGAGGTGAACATCCCGAACCCCGGGCACGTGCTCAAGCCCGGGATGAATACAGAGGTCGAGATCCACATCGGACAACGCCAGGGGGTGCTGGCGGTGCCGAACGCCGCGCTGCGGACGCCGCGCGACGTGGCCTCCGCGGCCGGCGTGCTCGGCCTCGACCTGCAGACGGTCCAGCAACAGCTGGCGTCGGCCGGCGCCGGAGATCCGACGCCCCGCGCGGGCGCCGACACGGCGCTTACGGACGGGGGCAAGCTACATGCGGCGGAGCGCAAACCCGGTGGCGCGACGTTCACGACGCCGGGCGGGAGAGTGATCACACTGCCACCGGGCGTCACGCCGGAGCAGGTGAAGACGGCGTTCGCCAAGCGGATGACGGGGCAGGAGCTCACCCCGGCCGAGCAGGCGGTACTGGCTCAGGTCCGGGCCCAGTTCCAGGCCGCCCCGGGAAGCGGGTCCGCGGCCCCAGGTGGCACGAGCGGCGGACGGTACATCGTGTTCGCGCTGCGCGCGGGAAAGATCACAGTGGTCCCCATCCGCACCGGGCTCACCGATCAGGACTACATCGAAGTAACGGCGGGCCTCTCGGACCAGGACACCGTGGTCGTGCTCTCGGGGACGGCGTCGAGGTAACGATGCTCCTCGGCGAGATCATCCGGGTGGCGCTCGAGGCGCTTCGGGCCAACAAGCTCCGCTCGCTCCTCACGATGCTCGGCATCATCATCGGCGTCGGCGCCGTGATCACCATGATCGCGCTCGGCTCGGGTGCGCAGAAGGCGGTGCAGGACCGGATTCAGGCGCTCGGGCCCACCCTGCTCAGCATCTACCCCGGCCAGAGCTTCATGCGCGGTGTCGCCAGCGGCAACCGGGTGAGCCTCACGATGGACGACGACACAGCGCTCGCGAACAACGCCCGGTACCTGAGCGCCGTGGTCCCCGAGCTGTCGGCGAATCTGCAGGTGCAGAGGGCCGATCAGAACATCAACGTCACCGTGATGGGCACGACGCCGAACTACCAGACCGTGCATAACTACACGATAACGGCCGACCGCATGTTCACTGCGGGGGACGATGCCGCACGCCGCCGCGTCGCAGTCCTCGGGTCCGCCGTGCCGCAGATGCTCAACTCGAACCGCGATGCGATGATCGGGCAGGATATCATGATCCGCAGCATCTCGTTCGAGATCATCGGCGTGCTGTCGGAAAAGGGCTCCCAGGGGTCGTTCTTCAATCCGGACGAGCAGATCCTGATCCCCCTCCAGACCGCGCGCTATCGCGTGATGGGTACGGACCGGCTGCGGGACATCACGGTGCAGGCGCGCGATCTGGAATCGATGAACCTCGCCATGATCGAGATCGAGCGCGTGCTGCGGCGCCAGCACAAAATCCGCCCCGGTCAGGACAACGACTTCCAGATCCGCAATCAGACTGACATCCTGGCCACGCTCCAGCAGACCACGGACACGTTCAAGTACCTGCTGGCGGGGATCGCCGCCGTGAGCCTGCTCGTGGGCGGCATCGGCATCATGAACATCATGCTCGTGTCGGTCACCGAGCGCACCCGCGAGATCGGCGTGCGCAAGGCGCTCGGGGCGACGCGCTTCAACATCCTCTTCCAGTTTCTGGTCGAGGCGCTCGTGTTGTGCCTCGTGGGCGGTCTGATCGGCGTGCTGATCGGCTCTTTCGGCGCCGTCGTGTTGTCCAACCTGGCGCACTGGAATACCCTCATCTCGCCCCTCGCCATCCTGCTGGCGTTCGTCTTCAGCGCGGCCGTCGGCCTCTTCTTCGGCATCTGGCCGGCTCGCCGGGCGGCAAGCCTCGATCCGATTCAAGCGTTGAGATACGAATAGTCAGTAAGAACCAAAAAGGGAGAGGAGAGAAGGGAGAGGTACGTGACGGTTCGTAGGCGGCCCGCGGATCGGGCAGCCGCATGCCGCCGGAGCGAACCTCTCCCCTCTCCCCTCTCCCCGTTTATGTTCTTCCCATGTTCGCCGTCCTCCTACTGTTGCAGACGGGTGCTTCATACCAGAGCAGCACCTATTCCGGTGTGTCACGACAGCTCGACGTGCGCATCCCGCGATTTGAGGACGTCGTGAAGATCGACGGTGTCCTGGACGAGCCGGTGTGGAATCGCGCGGCGGTGCTTACGGGGTTCTCGCAGTACCGCCCGGTGGACGGCCGACCGGCGGACGACTCGACGGCGGTGCTCGTGTGGTATGGGTCGGACGCGATCTACTTCGGGATCCGCGCCTACGAAGCGCACGGGCACGTGGTGCGGGCCACGCTCGCCGACCGCGACAACATCGACGCCGACGACCGCATCGAGATCCTGCTCGACGCGTATCTCGACCACCGGCGGGCCACGATGTTCGCGGTGAATCCGCTGGGTGTTCAGGAAGACGGTGTGTGGAGCGATGGCGTGGGCGCGGGCGCGGCCGGCGGTCCGAGCGCCGGCGGCCGGTTCGACGCCACCATCGACCTCAACCCGGACTACGTCTACGAGTCGCGCGGCCACGTGACCGATTGGGGGTACGAGGTGGAGGTGCGGATTCCCTTCAAGAGTCTCCGCTATCAGAGCGCCAACCCCCAGGATTGGGGGGTTCAGATCCTGCGCTCCGTGCAGCACTCGGGGTACGAGGAGACCTGGACGCCCGCCGTCCGGGCCAACGCGAGCTTCCTCATTCAGTCCGGCCGGCTGGTCGGCCTCACGCAACTGCGGCGCGGTCTGGTCCTCGATCTCACCCCCGAGTTCACGACCAAGGTCGACGGCGCGCCGACATCGGCGGGCTACGACTACTGGGGCACCCGCGAAGTGGCGGGCACGGTGCGCTGGGGCCTGACGCAGAACCTGAGTATGTCAGGCACGGCCAATCCCGACTTCTCCCAGGTCGAGGCCGTTGTCGGCCAGGTGACCTTGAACCAGCGGTTCGCGCTCTTCTATCCGGAAAAGCG
>QHUC01000207.1 GCA_003221045.1 Gemmatimonadota bacterium
CGGATTGCCGCGCTGCATCCGGGTGCTCCTGCACTTCTACACGGCGAAGCCGCAGGGCGAGCTGAAACATATGTACATGCGAGAGGCGGCCAAACTCCGGCCCGATCGCGGCGGGCCGTCCGACGGTCGGGGAGTCGGACCGTGACGACGACCACCGCAGTGCGACCCGTTGTGGTGTCGGCCAAGGGTGCGGCGCGATGGCAGGCCGGGCATCCCTGGATCTACCGCACCGACATCTACGACGAGCCCGGCGATGCGCCCGGGATCGTCGCCGTTACCGAGCGCCGGGGACGCCACCTGGGCCAGGCGCTCTATTCCCCGAAGTCCGAGATCCGGCTGCGGTTGCTCACGCGCGAACGCGAGGCGATCGACGCGAGCTGGTGGGCCGAGCGGATCGCCAGCTCGGCGACCCGACGTGCCGACATCCCAGCCACGGCCTATCGCGTCGTCCATGCCGAGGGTGACGGGCTCCCGTCCCTCATCGTCGACCGGTACGGCCCGTACGTCGTGGCCCAGCTCCTCTCGGCGGGTCTCGAGCAGGTGCGCGACGACGTACTCGCCGGGATCGATACTGCCCTCGCGCCCGAGGGGATCCTGCTCCGCAACGACTCAGCCGTCCGGCGTCATGAGGGGTTGCCGCTCGAGGTCGTCGCGGCGAAGGGCTCGGTACCGGACACCGTACCGGTCGAGGAGCACGGCGTGCGCTACCTCGCCGCCCCGCGAGCGGGCCAGAAGACGGGAGCGTTCCTCGACCAGCGCGAGAATCGCGTGCTCGTCGGGCAGCACACCGGCGCGGGCCGGGCGCTCGATCTGTTCACGTATCATGGCTCGTTCGCACTCCATCTGGCCCGGGGGGCGGCCGAGGTCCTGGCCGTAGACTCAAGCGCCGACGCTCTGGCTCGGGGGCGCGACAACGCCGCGCTGAACGGCCTCACGAACATCGCGTGGCGTGAGGCCAACGCGTTCGACCTGCTGCGCGAGCTCGAGCGCCGGGAAGAAACGTTCGACACGGTGGTGCTCGACCCACCCGCCTTCGCCAAATCGAAGCAGAGCGTCCCCCGGGCACTCGCCGGTTATAAGGAGATCAACCTCCGCGCGATGCGCACCCTGTCCCCGAGTGGGGTGCTGTTCACCTGCTCGTGCTCCTACCACGTGAGCCGGACGGCCTTCCTGGAAATGCTCGCCGACGCGGCCCGCGATTCGGGGCGTCGCCTCCAGCTGCTCGCGGTGGTAGGAGCCGGTCGCGACCATCCGGAACTGATCAACGTGCCGGAGACCGGCTACCTGAAGGGCGCTTTGCTGCGAGCCGTCGACTAGGGAGAGGGAGTGCTCAATGCTCAATGCTCAATGCTCAATGTTCAATGATCAATGATCATTGAGCGTTGGACATTGAGCATTGACTAAACCGCTGTCCCTTACAACCTTGCAGTCCTGTCCATGCCGGCGTCCGCCCTCGTTCGGCGCGTCTTCATCGGGCTCCTCGTCGCCAACGTGGCGGTCGTCGGGGCCAAGCTGGCCGTGGGGTTCGCCTCCGGGTCCTTGGCTATCCTCGGGAGCGCAGTCGACTCCTGCGTGGACGCGCTGAACAACGTGCTGGCCCTGATCGTCGTCCGCGTTGCCGCAAAGGAGCCGGATGAGGACCATCCGTACGGCCATGGCAAGTTCGAGACGCTCGGCGCGCTCGCGATCGTCGGGTTCCTGTCGATCACGTGCTTCGAGCTCGTGCGGGGCGCCGTGAATCACCTCATCACGGGCACGCACCGGGTGGACATCAACGATCTCCAGCTGGCCGTCCTGGTCCTCACGCTCGGCGCCAACATCGTCATCACGAGGTACGAGCATCGGCGCGGGGTCGAGCTGGGCAGCGAGCTCCTGGTCGTCGACGCCGCGCACACGCGCGCCGACGTCTTCATCACGGTGGGCGTCGTGGCCGGCGTGCTGCTGACGCGGCACGGATGGTGGTGGGTCGATTCGGCGATCGCGATCGTCGTGGCGCTCGTGATCGTCTTCGTGGCTTACCGTATTCTCGCGCGTACCGTTCCGGTGCTCGTGGATCAGCGCGCGCTCCCTACTGGAGAGATTCAGCGCACGGCCCAGGCCGTGCCGGGCGTCAAGGACGCGTACGGCATCCGGTCACGGGGACCCTCCGACCTGCGCTACGCGGAGGTCACCATCGCCGTCGATCGCCACGCGGACGTGGAATCCGCCCACGCGATCGCCGACGAAGTGGAAGAGCGCCTCAAGCACGACCTGCGGCTCCACGAAGTCACCGTGCACGTCGAGCCGTGCTGAGCCTCTCCGGGGACTCCCGCTCCCGCATCACACGGCGGCCGCCGCGGTCGCTCAAGCAGGAGTATCAGGAATTCCTGCTCCAGCGCATCGAGGAGTACAAGAATGCGCTCACGCGCGAGCAGCTCATGGAGATCGGCGACGAAGCCGTCCGGGAGCTCGAGGAGAGCGCCGCCGGGCAGTACCTCCTCACCGAAGTCCTGCTGCTCGAGCACGTCGACCGCATCATCGTCCGGCGCTTGCGGCTGCCGTCGTTTCCGCGCTGGCGCCAGAAGCATCGCGCCCTGCGCGCAGCCCAGCGCTCGCCGACCCACTGGGGCCTCGAGGCGGACGGACCGCTCGTCAGCGCCGTGCGCCGCCTCGAGCCCGGCGACGTGGCGGTCGTCCTCGGCGCGGCCGCCCTCCCGGCGGCCCTGTTCATCGCGGCGCACGAGGCCGAGGTGTTCCTGCTCGATCACGACCTCGCGTCCGTCGAAGGGGCGGAGAGCCGCGCCGTCAGTGAGCAGCTCGCCGGCCGGTTCCAGGCGCTGGTCGTGACCTTCGGGGGCTGGTTCCCTGACGTGGCGCCGGGGGTCGCAGTGATCGATCCCGCGGCACTCGCCCCGGCACGCGTCCGCGACCGCAACGCCCTCCTCGCGGAGCTGCAGGCCCGTACCCGGCCGGGGGGCGTCCATATTGTCCTACCGAGCCCGGCTGCGAACGAAGTGATCCCACTCGCGCCGGAGGCCTTGCAGGCGCTCTACGGCGGTTGGGAGATCGTTCGGCGGCGCCGCACGAAGGCGGGCGCCGGGTTCACGGCCACCAAACCGGAGCGTCAGCTCGACACGGCGGTACACGTGTCGGAGTAGCTACTTCCCTTCCGTCCTCTTCCCGGCGTCATCCGTAATCCGTTGCCCGTCAATGCTTAAGCAGTCAGGCCCCCATGGCCGAAGGCTTGCCTAGGGCCGGCGCAAGACGGACCACGGATAACGGACAACTGAGGACTCTCGCGATGACCACCCTGCCATTAGTCCTCGACGATCACGAGCCGATCGGCATCATTCTGCGAGCGGGACGGACAATGCTGCGACCGGCGAGGATCTGGGCCTACTGCTGGTTCACCGACGAAGCGGAGTCGGGTGACGGGGACCTCATGGCGACCCTCACCATCGACGGCCGCTCGGTTACCGCCGATACCGAACAGACGATTCTCGAGGCCGCGCGCGCCGCGGGAATCACGGACATCCCCACCCTGTGCTGGTATCCCAAGCTGCCGAACGTGGGTAACTGCCGGATCTGCCTCGTGTCCGTGGAAGGACAGGGCAAGCTCCTGCCGGCGTGCGCCACGAAGGTCGCCGATGGGATGGTCGTGCACACGGAGTCGCACGCGGCAGTCGAGAACCGCAAGGGCGTGCTCCGCCTGCTGCTCGAGCGCTACCCCGGGGATCACCTGAGGAACGGCGGTGCGGTGGGGGGGGGGGCCCGGCCGCGCAACGAGTTCGAAGGCTACGTCGTCCGTTACGGAGTCATCCCGACGCCGGTGGGTGATCGCGACCTGGCGCTCCGTCATGGCGATGAGCGCCCCGGCGACCCGATGATCCGGCACGACATGAGCACCTGCATCCTCTGCACCCGGTGCGTCCGGGCCTGCGAGGACATCCAGGTGGTCGGCGTGCTCGACGTCGGCCAGCGGGGCGAGCACACCGAGATCATCGTCGGTGCCGACGGGGACCCCGACAAGGCGGGCTGCACGTGGTGCGGCGAGTGCGTCCGGGTGTGTCCGACCGGCGCCATCTTCGAGGCGATGCCGCGCGAGCGGTTCGCGCCCGACAAGATCCGCCATCCCGAACGAACCGTTCGCTCGGTCTGCCCGTACTGCGGCGTCGGTTGTCAGGTCGATCTCCACGTGGCGGACCGCAAGGTGGTCCGCGTCACGTCCCCGGACATCGAGCTGAACACGCCGAACCAGGGCTCGACGTGCGTCAAGGGTCGGTTCGGCTACGATTTCCCGCAGCACCACGACCGCCTCACCGCCCCACTGATCCGCAAGGGTTGGGTCAAAGAGGGAGGACGCTGGATCTGGCGCGGCCGGACGGGGCCCAACCGCCGTGGCGGTCCCTGGCAAACGATCGAAGGCGAGGGACAGCAGCCGAAGCCCGCGGGCCCCCCTCGGGCCGTGGGCAAAGCGGTCCGCGATCTCCCGCTGCTCGAGCGCGTGGACATGGACATTCGCGACCGGGTGGCCACCCCGGCGTCCTGGTACGAGCCGTTCCGAGAGGCCACATGGGACGAGGCGATGGAGCTCGTGGCGCAGGAGCTCTTACGATTGAAGCGCGAGCGCGGGGGCGATGCGCTCGCCTGCTTTTCGTCCGCCAAATGCTCGAACGAAGAGAACTACCTGATCATGCGGATGTTTCGGGGGGCGCTCGGAACCAACAACATCGATCACTGCACGCGGCTGTGCCATTCCACCTCGGTGGCGGCGATGCAGCGGGCGCTCAACACGTCCGCTGCATCGGGCTCGATGCGTGAAGTGGAGCATGCGGCGGACGTCATCTTCATCGCCGGCGCGAACACCACCGAGTCACATCCGGTGTTCGGCGCCGCGATCAAGCGCGCCCACGAGCGTGGCGCGAGGCTGATCGTGGCCGACCCACGGAAGACCGAGCTCGCGGGCCGGGCCGACCTCCACCTGCAGATGCAGCCCGGGACGGACGTCGCCCTGTTCAACGCCATGCTGAACCACATCATCGCGGAGGGTCTCGAGGACCGGCGATTCATTGCCGATCGCACGCACGGCTTTGACAAAGTGCGCAAGGCGGTGCAGGCGATGACCCCGGAGGTGGCGGCCAAGATCACCGGCGTCCCCGCCGACCGGATCCGCGAAGCGGCCGAAATCTACGCGAGGGGGCCGAACACGAGCACGCTCTGGGCCATGGGCCTCACGCAGCACGCCAACGGCACGGATCTCGTGACCTCGCTTCTGAACCTGATGCTCGGCTGCGGCATGATCGGGCGGTGGGGCGCGGCGATGATGCCGATCCGGGGCCAGAACAACGTGCAGGGCGCGTCCGACGTCGGCGCCATCCCGTTCGTCTACACGGACTATCGCTCTGTCACCGATCCCAAAATCCGCGCCGAATACGCCCAGGCGTGGAAAGTGCCGGCGGAGTCCCTCTCCTTGCAGGAGGGGCTCATGGTGACCGAGATCGTCAAGGAAGAGAGCGGCGTCCGCGGGATGTACATCATGGGCGAGAACCCGATCATCTCCGACCCCGACATCGCGCATGCGGAGCACTGGTTCCAGGAGCTCGAGTGCCTCGCGGTCCACGACCTGTTCCTCACTGAGACCGCTCGCTATGCCGACGTCGTGCTCGCCGGCTCGAGCTTCGCCGAGAAGACCGGCACATTCGTCAATACGGAGCGCCGCATTCAGGTCGCGCACGTCGCGGTCCCGACGCCGGGAGAGGCGCGCGGCGACCTCCAGATCCTGATCGAGCTGTCGAACCGCCTGGGCCTCGATACGCCGTTCACCTCCGCGCAGGACGTGATGCGGGAGATCGCGCAGGTCACGCCGTCCTGGCGAGGCGTCAGCTATGAGCGGCTCGAGGGCGCGGGCCTGCAGTACCCGGTGCCGACGCCCGACTCGCCCGGGATGTCGTTCCTGTTCGACGACCGCTTCCCGACCGCGGACGGCCGGGGGACCTTCGTGCCGGTAGAGTACGCGCCGCCGGTGGAGCTGCCGGACGACGAGTATCCCTTTGTCATGAACACCGGGCGCCAATTGTACCACTGGCATACGGGGACGATGACCCGCCGGGCGTCGGGCCTCGATCAGCGCGAGCCGACCCCGATCGTCGAAATCCATCCCGAGGACGCACGGGAGCTCGGCGTTCAGGACGGCGACCTCGTGCGCCTCACCTCGCGGCGCAACACGATGGTGAGCTCGTGCCGCCTGTCCCAGCGTGTCGCGCGGGGCCAGGTGTTCGTCCCGTTCCATTTCCGGGAGGCGGCGGCCAACCTGCTCACGAACCCCGTCCTCGATCCGTACGCGAAGATGGCGGAGCTGAAATGCTGCGCGGTGCGGCTCGAGCCGGCGCACGTCGCGGTTTCCGACTAGCCTAACCGCGGTCTTCCGCGTTCCGTAGATTCCCTCCCATGGATCTCGGTCTCGTCGGCCGCGTGGCACTCGTGTGCGGCAGCACGAAGGGGCTCGGCCGCGCCGTGGCGAAGGCGCTCGCGCAGGAAGGCGCCCGGGTGGCCCTGAACGGCCGCCATCAGGACGCGGTGGACCAGGCGGCGCGGCAGCTCGCCGCCGAAACCGGCCAGAACGTGGCCCCGTTCGTCGCCGACGTCGGCATAGAAGCGCAGGCCGCCGGGCTCGTGACCCGCGTGCACCACGAGCTCGGACGCCTGGACGTCCTGTTCTGCAATGCGAGCGGCCCCCCTGCCGCCGCGTTCACTCAGCAGACCGCGGAGGCATTCCATCGGGCGATCGAGCTGAACCTGCTGTCCACCGTGCATCTCGCCCGCGCCGCGGTCCCGCTCATGCACAAGCGGCAGTGGGGCCGGATCATCTGCCTCGCGTCGGTGGCGGCCAAGCAGCCGCTCCCCGGGCTGATCCTGTCCACGACCGCCCGCGCGGGTGTCCTCGGCTTCGCCAAAGCGCTGGCCGACGAAGTTGCCGCCGAAGGGATCACGGTGAACGTCGTATGCCCCGGGTTCATGGCGACGGAGCGGATCAGCGAGCTCACGGAAAGTCGGGCCAAGCGGGAGCAGCGAGCATCGCAGGAGGTCATGCGGGAGATGATCACGGGGATACCGCTCGGGCGCATGGGCCGGCCGGAAGAGCTCGCCGCCGCGGTCGCGTTTCTCGCGTCCGAGCGGGCCAGCTATATTACGGGTGCCGTGCTGCAGGTGGACGGGGGCTTCACGCGCTCCATCTTCTGACGCGCTCCCGTTCCCCATCCCTCTTCCCCTCTTGGCATGCAAGCGATCGTCAAGCAGAAGCGCGCCCCCGGCCTCACGGTGACGTCCGTGCCCAAGCCGTCCCCGGGCCCGGGCGAAGTGCTCATTGCGGTGAGGCACGCGGGCGTCTGCGGCACCGACGTCCACATCGCTGACTGGAATGCGTGGGCGGAGGGACGCATCAAGCCGCCCGTCGTGGTGGGCCACGAATTCGCGGGGGAGATCGTGGCCGTGGGCGGCGCCGTCTCGGAGCTCAAGAGCGGTCAGCTGGTGACGGCGGAGGGTCACATCGTCTGCGGACATTGCCTCCAGTGTCGTACCGGGAACAGTCACATCTGTCGCAACACGCGTATCATCGGTGTGGATCGCGACGGTGCGTTCGCGGAGTACATCGCGATGCCGGCGACCAACGTGTTGCCCCTCGACGGTATCCCCACGACCGTGGGCGCCGTCATGGACCCGATGGGCAACGCGTTCCACACGGTCCTGAGCGCCGAGATTCCGGGCAGCACCGTGCTCGTCGTCGGCTGCGGGCCCATCGGGTGCTTCGCGGTGGGCATCGCCCGGGCCGCGGGCGCCGCCAAGGTCATCGCCTCGGACGTGAACGCCACCCGACTCGAGCTGGCCCGCCGAATGGGCGCGCACGTGACCGTCAACGCGGCCACGGACGACGTCGTGCGCGCCGTGCTCGACGAGACCGCCGGTGAGGGTACCGACGTGGTATGCGAGATGTCCGGCGTGCCGTCCGCGCTGCACCAGGC
>QHUC01000186.1 GCA_003221045.1 Gemmatimonadota bacterium
CAGGGCTCGCGGTGACGACGAGCATCGGGTTCGCTGTGACGGCCGCAGCGGCCACGCGACTCGTGTTCACCGTCCAGCCCGGGAACACGGCGGCCGGCAGCGCGATCACCCCCGCCGTGCAGGTGACGGCGCAGGACAACCTCGGCAATACGGTCACGACCTTCACGGGGACCGTGACCATCGCCATCGGCAACAACGCGGGCGGCGGGTCGCTGTCGGGGACCGTGTCGCGCGCGGCCGTCGCGGGCGTGGCCGGCTTCCCGGGCTTGAGCGTCGACAAGGCGGGGGTGGGATACACGCTCAGTGCTACGGCCAGCGGCACCGGGGCTGCGGCGAGCACTGCGTTCAACATCACGCCCGCCAGCGCCGCGCAGCTGGTCTTCACCGTGCAACCGGTTGCGACCACCGCGGGCACCGCGATCACGCCCGCCGTGCAGGTCACCGCGCGCGACGCCTTTGGCAACACAGCGACGGGGTTCACGGGAACCGTCACTGTCGCGATCGGGACGAACCCGGCGGGCGGCGCGCTCTCGGGCACCCTCACGGTCGCGGCGACCGCGGGGATTGCGACCTTCTCCAACCTGTCCATCGACAAGAGCGGCACGGGGTACACGCTCACGGCCGCCGCGACCGGAGTGTCGGGACAGGCCAGCACGGCGTTCAACATTCGTCCCGGGGCCGCCACACACCTGGCGTTCACCGTCGAGCCGGCCGGGGGCACTGCCAACGCAGCGCTCGCCCCCCCGGTTCAGGTCACGGCTCAGGATGCGTTCGGGAACCGCGACACGGCCTACGTCGCAACCGTGACGGTCGCGCTGGCGGCGAACCCCGGCGGCGCCACCCTATCCGGTACGACGTCGATCGCGGCGATCGCGGGCGTCGCGACGTACTCGACCTTGCGGCTCGACAAAGTCGGAACGGGCTACACCCTCACGGCGACCGCGTCCGGCCTCACCTCCGCGACGAGCATGCTCTTCAACATCGTGGCGGGCACGATCTCGCCGAGCCTGTCCACCGTGTCCGCGAGCCCGGGTGCGATCACCGCCTCGACCGGCGCGGCTGCCTCGACCATCACCGTGACCGCGAAGGACGCGAGCGGCAACCCGATCGCGGGCGCTACCGTGGTGCTCGCCGCGACCGGCACCGGGAATACGCTGACGCAGCCGGCGGCGACGACAGACGCCTCGGGTGTCGCGACGGGGACGATTTCGTCTACCGTGGCCGATGCGGTGAGCGTGTACCCGCTCCCCACCTTATCAATGCTCAACGTGGAGAACGACGCCACGCCGTTCACGGCAGCGATGGTCACGGTGCCGGAGAGCGTGCCGCCGCCCGCGTTGTTGGCGATGGAGACCGTCACGTTGCCGGTGAAGCTCGTGATCGTGTTGCCGAGCGCGTCCTGCGCGCTCACCTGCAACGGCGTCGCGGTCACGCAGACTGACACTGTTACCGTCGTCCCGGCCGCCGCGAGCACACTTGTCTTCACCGTGCAGCCGAGCGGGGCTGCGGCCGGCTCGACGATCACGCCGGCGGTGCAGGTAACCGCACGCGATCAGTTCGGGAACACTGCCGCGGGCTTTACTGGAGGAGTCACGGTGGCGCTCGGCGCCAATCCTGGCGGCGGGACGCTCTCGGGCACCCTCACACGGTCCGCGGTGGCGGGCGTCGCGACGTTCACCGATCTGAGCGTCAACAAGGCGGGGACAGGATACACGCTGACCGCGGCCGCCACGGGCCTGCCCGTCGCCACCTCCGCGGCATTCGATGTCGCGCCGGGCAGCGGTA
This sequence comes from Gemmatimonadota bacterium, assembly GCA_003221045.1. GTDB lineage: Bacteria > Gemmatimonadota > Gemmatimonadetes > Gemmatimonadales > GWC2-71-9 > AG41. Next base: position 1,786 of record QHUC01000186.1, read on the forward strand.
CGCAGCTCGTGTTCACCGTGCAGCCCACGAGCGACACCGCCCGCGCGATCCTCTCCCCGGCCATTCAGGTGACCGCCCAGGACGCGGTCGGGAACACGATTACGAGCTTCACCGGTACCGTCACGGTTGCCTTGGGGTCCAACCCGAGTGGCGCGACGCTGGCCGGCACGACCACCGTGGCGGCCGTGAACGGTGTGGCGACGTTCTCGACGCTCAGCATCGCGACGAGCGGCACTGGCTACACCCTCGTCGCGTCCACCACCACGGCGGGCTATAACGCGCCGAGCAGCACCCCATTCAACATCGCGCCCGGCGCCACGTCCAAGCTCCTCTTCACGGTGCAGCCCGGCAACACGGTCGCCGGTGCGGCGATCACACCAGCCGTGCAGGTCACTGCTCAAGACGCGAGCAACAACGTTACGCCCGCGTTCACCGGCAATGTGACGATGGGGATTGGCGCCAACCCCGGAGCCGGTGTGTTGTCGGGCACGCTCACGAAGCCGGCGGTGGCCGGCGTCGCGACATTCGGCGACTTGAGCATCAACAAGACCGGTGTGGGCTATACGCTGACGGCCGCGGCGAGCGGCGTCAGCCCCGGCGCCTCGAGCGCGTTCAACATCGTTTCCGGCCCCGCAGCCGTCCTGGCGATCACACGCCAGCCGTCCACCACGGCACAGAGCGGGGTGGCCCTCACGACCCAGCCGCAGGTCCGGCTGCGGGATGTAAACGGGAACAGTGTCGCGCAGGCGAACGTGACCATCACCGCGCAGGTCGCGACCGGTCCCTCGGGCGCAACCCTTGTCAACGTCACGGCACTCACCGGGAGCGGCGGCCAGGCCACGTTCAGCGGCCTCGCGATCACGGGACCGGCGGGGAATTATCGGCTGGCGTTCACGTCGGGCACGCTCGTACCGGACACGGCCACCGCGATCGCGCTCTCGGCGGGGACGGCGACGAAGCTCGCGCTCACCACCGAGCCATCAGCGACCGTGGCGAACGACGTGCCCTTCCCGCAGGGGCGGCGGTGTTCGCCACGCTCAAGATCACCGGGCTCGTAGGGAGCCGCACGCTGTCGTTCGGCGCCACCGGCCTGGCGGGCGCCACATCGAGCGCGATCGTGGTGACGGCCGGCGCGGCGACGCAGATCGCGGTCAACGCCGGGAACAATCAGGCCGCCACGGCCGGCACCGCGGTGGCTACGCCTCCGTCGGTGACCGTGCGCGACGTGAGCGGGAACGCGGTCGCCGGCGTCCCGGTGACGTTCGTGGTCCCCGGCACGTCGAACGGCTCGCTCACCGGCCCGAACCCGAGCACGAACACGAGCGGCATCGCGACGGTCGGGAGCTGGACCCTGTCGACGACGGCGAAGCCCGACACGATGACCGCGACCTCCACCGGTCTTAGCGGGAGCCCGGTGACGTTCGTCGATACGGCCAAGGTCGGAGCGGCGGCGACCCTCGCGAAGTTCTCCGGAGACAACCTGACGGGGCAGGTGGGCACGACGCTCTCGACCCCGCACGTCGTGCTCGTGACCGACGCGAACGGCAATCCTGTACCCAACGTCACGATCGGGTGGTCGCCCGCCACCGGCGGAGGCTCCGTGAATCCGACGTCATCCGTCACGGGAGCGGACGGCAAGGCGAGCACGACTCGGACGCTCGGGCCGATCCCCGGAACACAGACTACCACGGCGAGCGCGTCCGGGCTCACGACTGTCACCTTCTCGATCACAGCGCAGGTCGGCGGCGCGACCCAAATGGTCTTTGCCGACTCGAGCGTTCGGCACGATACGGTGGGCCAAACCGTTACCGGCCCGCTTGCCGTGAAAGTGATGGACGCCCTCAACAACCCGGTCCAGGGCGTCACGATCAGCTGGACCGTGCTCAACGGCGGTGGCTCGGTGAACCCCACGAGCTCGATCACCGGCTCGAACGGAATCGCGACCACGACCTGGACGCTGGGCACGGCCATCAGCCCGACTGACTCTACGCAGTTCGCCCAAGCGTCCGGCGTCGCGTCGCCGCTCACGTTCACCGCGTACACCGTGCCGGGCGCGGTCAACGCGTCGCAGACGAGCGTCACCGCCTCGAGCCCAGTCACCGCCTCGAACGGCTCGAGCGCCAGCACCATCATCGTCACCGCGCGCGATCAGTACGGCAACGTCATCAAGGGAAAGACCGTCACGCTGACGGCGACGGGCACGGCGAACACGCTGACCAACCCCACGACGCCCACGGACGTGAACGGCGTAGCGACAGGGACGCTCAGCTCCACGAAGGCTGAAACGAAGACGATCGCGGCCACGGTCGGCGGGGTGGCGATCGGGCAGCAACCCGCGGTGGTGGTGAATCCGGGCGCCGCGGCGAGCCTGGCGTTCGTCAGCCAGCCCTCCAGCGCCACGGCGGGCGCGACCATCGCTCCCCCGGTCACGGTCGAGATCCGCGATCAGTTCGGCAACCGCGTCACGACGGCCACTAATGGTGTTGGCCTCGCCCTCGCCGCGAACCCCGGCGGCGGCACGCTCAGCGGCGGCGGCACCGTTCCGGCCGCGTCCGGTCTGGCGACATTCTCCGCGCTCTCCATCGACAAAGCGGGAACGGGCTACACGCTCGCAGCCGCGAGCACCGGGCTCTCGAATGCCACGTCGGCGTCCTTCAATATCTCTGCGAGTGGGGTCTCGGCGAGCCAGTCGACGGTCGTCGCGACGTCGCCGATCACGGCCGGAGGTGCCGCTTCCACCATCACGGTCACGGCCCTCGACCAGTTCAACGACCCGATCCAGGGCGCGACGGTGGTGCTCGCTGCGAGCGGGTCGGGCAACACCCTCACCCAGCCGGTGGGGGCTACCAACGCCAGCGGGGTTGCAACCGGGACGCTCTCGTCCACCGTGGCCGAGTCGAAGACCGTTTCGGCGACGATCGCGGGGGTCGCGGTGACGCAGACGGCGACCGTTGTCGTGAGCCCCGGCGGCGCGGCGACCCTCGCGTTCACGCAGCAGCCGTCTTCCACGGTGGCCGGTGTGGCGATGTCTCCCACGGTCCAGGTCACGGCCCGGGACGCGAACGGCAACGTGGCGACTGGCTTTAGCGGCGCGGTGACGCTCGCGATTGCGAACAACGCGGGCGGAGGCACGCTCTCGGGTGGCGGTCCCGTGACGGCGGTGAACGGTGTCGCGTCGTTCTCCAACGTGTCGGTGGACAAGGCGGGGACGGGCTACACGCTCACCGCATCCGCGACCGGCCCGACCGCCGCGACCTCGGCGCCATTCAACATCGCGCCGGCGGCCGCGAGCACGTTGTTCTTCACCGTGCAGCCCGCGGGCGCCGCCGCCGGCAGCACCATCGCCCCCGCGGTTCAGGTCACGGCCCGCGACGACTTCGGAAACACCGCCACCGGCTTTACGGGAACCGTCTCGATTGCCATCGGATCGAACCCCGGCGGCGGCACGCTCTCCGGGACTCTGAGCAAACCGGCCGTGGCAGGTGTGGTGAGCTTCGCCGACCTCTCGATCAATAAGACCGGCAGCGGCTACACCCTCACCGCCGCCGCCGGGTCACTCGCGGGCGCCACCTCGAACGCCTTCACGATTACGCCCGCGGCGGCCTCGACCCTCGCCTTCTCGCAACAGCCAGGGAATGTGGTGGCAGGGGCAGCGTTCAGTCCGGCCGTCACGGTGACGGCGCTGGATGCGAATGAGAATGTGGTGACGGGATTCGCGGGGAGCGTGACGCTCGCGATCGGCGCCAACCCCGGTGGCAGCACGCTCTCCGACGGTGGGCCGGTGACGGCGGTGAATGGGGTCGCAACGTTCCCCGCGGCGAGCCTCAACAAGGTGGGGAGCGGCTATACCTTGACGGCGGCCTCCGCTGGTCTCGCCGGCGCCACGAGTGCGACCTTCAACGTCACGGCCGCGACGGCCAGCACACTGGCCTTCACCGGGCAGCCGTCCAACGTGGTCGCAGGTGCCCTCGTCACGCCCGCCGTCCAGGTGACGGCCCGCGACCAGTTCGGCAACACCGTCATCGGCTACACCGGCAACGTCACCGTGGCCATTGGCGCGAACCCGAGCGGCGGGACGCTCTCGGGAACCCTGACGCAGCCGGCGAGCGGCGGTGTCGCCACCTTCGGCGACCTCTCGCTCGACAAGGCCGGCAGCGGCTACACGCTCACCGTCTCGAGCGGCCTCTTGAGCGGCGGCCCGTCTGCCGGGTTCGCGGTCAGGCCGGCGCCCGCGACGCAGTTGGTATTCACGGTACAGCCGACGAGCGCCGTCTCCGGCACGGCGATCGCGCCTCCGGTCCAGGTGACCGCGCGCGACCAGTTTGCCAACACGGACACGGCGTACGCGGGGGCCGTCACAGTCGCGATCGCCGCGAATCCGGGCGGCGGGACGCTGACCGGGACCACCACGGTGCCGGCGGCGCACGGCGTCGCCACGTTCTCGACCCTCTCGATCGACAAGATCGGCACCGGTTACCAGCTGGGCGCGAGCGCCACGAGCTTGGCCGGCGCGATCTCGGCAGCGTTCAACATCACGCCCGCCGCGGCGACGCAGCTCACCTTCGGGCAGCAGCCGACTGGCGCGACGGCGGGTGTGGCCATCTCGCCCGCTGTCACCGTCCGTGCGCTCGACGGGAGTGGCAACGTCGCGACCGGGTTTACGGGCACTGTCATTATCGCGATCGCGAACAACGCGGGCGGCGGGACGCTCGCGGGGACGACCGCTGTCGCTGCCGTGGCCGGCGTGGCCACGTTCTCGAACCTGTCGATCAACAAGGCCGGATCGGGCTACACGCTCAGCGCGGCGGCGAACGGTGTCACGGGGACCACCTCCACCGGCTTCACCATCTCACCGGCAGCGGTCTCGCAGCTCGCCTTTACCGTGCAGCCGTCGTCGACCGCGGCGGGTGCGAGCATCACGCCCGCGGTTCAGGTCAGTGGCCAGGACGCGTTCGGCAACACGGTCCCCGGCTTCGCCGCTAACGTGACCGTCGCGCTCGGAGCCAATCCCGGCGGCGGGACGCTCTCGGGCACCAGGACCGTGGCCCCGGTGGCGGGGGTGGCCACGTTCTCCGACCTGAGCGTGAACAAGAGCGGAACAGGATACACGCTCACCGCTGCCGCGAGCGCGGTCAGCCCGGCGACGAGCGCCGCGTTCAACGTGACATCGGGGGCGGCGGCCCA
>QHUC01000187.1 GCA_003221045.1 Gemmatimonadota bacterium
CCCGTGCATGGCGGCGGAGCGGCATCAATCGGGTGTCCCTTGGCGCCCAGTCCTTCGACGATCGTGTGCTCCAGTGGATGCATCGCCCACACAACGCGAGTCGTATCGGTGACGCCGTGCGCGCGCTTCGCGCCGCCGGCTTCGACAACGTGTCGCTCGACCTGATCTTTGCGTTACCCGTGGAGCTGCGGCGCGACTGGGGACGGGACTTGGACCGGGCCCTCTCCCTGCTCCCCTCTCACCTCTCGCTGTACGGCCTGACGGTCGAAAAGCGGACGCCCCTCGCTCGGTGGATCTCACGCGGCGCCGTATCCGGTCCCGATGACGAGCGCTATGCCGACGAGTACCTGTTCGCGCACGAGCGACTCGCGCGCGAGGAGTTTCGCTTTTACGAAGTCTCGAACGCGGCGCGCGAGGGCCGTCGGTCGCGGCACAACTCGGCATACTGGTCGGGCCGTGCGTACCTGGGACTCGGGCCCGCGGCGCATTCCTACGATGGTCGGGCGCGGCGCTGGAACATCCCGGCGTGGGACGCGTATCGCCGCGCGCTCGCGGCGCGCCGCTCGCCGGTCGACGCCGAGGAGGTGCTGACCGAAGAGCAGCGGGAGCTCGAGCGCCTGTATCTTTCGTTGCGCACCGATGCCGGCGTATCGCTCAGCCGTCTAGGCCGCCCGCTGCCGCCCGCTGCCGCCCTGTGGATGAAGCGGGGGTGGGTCGAGCACCGAGACGGACGCCTCATCTGCACGCCCCAGGGATGGCTGCGGCTTGACGCGCTGGTACATGCCTTGACCGGGCAGGCCGGAGTCGGCTAAATTGTTAGCCGCTAATGGGTTGGGTGACATGACAGCATCTCTCAACGAGCGCGAGCGCCAGGTCCTCGAGGCCGTCATCGAGACGTATGTGGCCACCGCAGAGCCCGCGGGAAGCCGGACGATCTCACGGAGGTTCGGCCTCGCCCTCTCGCCGGCCACCATCCGCAACACGATGAGTGACCTCGAGGACAAGGGGTATCTCTACCACCCCCACACCTCGGCGGGGCGCGTTCCCACCGACCTCGCTTATCGCGTCTACGTGGATTCGCTGATGCATCTCTCGCAGGTATCGCCGTCCGACTCACACCAGATTCGCGAAGAGCTCGCGGAACGGAACGCGGTAGACCAGATCCTGGAGCGGGCGGCGCAAGTCCTCGGCGTGCTCACGAAGGAGCTGGGAGTGGCGGTGGGGCCCTCGCTCGACGATTCGGTGCTGGAGCGGGTGGAGCTGCTCCAGGCTGGGTCGGACCGGCTACTGCTCGTGCTCACGCTCAAGAGCGGCATCGTCCGGAGCATCTTCGTGGAAGTGCCATCCGAGATGTCCCCGGAGGCGGTCGGGAAGGTCGCGCTCGTGTTGAACGAGCGGCTCGCGGGTCTCACGCTGCGGGATATTCGGGCCACGCTGTCCGCGCGGCTGCGCGACGCGGCACCCGATGCTCACTCCAGTGATCTTCTGAACATCTTCATCCAGGAAGCGGACGACTTATTCGACGTTCCGAGCGCGGGCTCCGCAAGCGGCGGCGTGGTGCTCGGGAGCGCGCAGCTGCTCGCGGGGCAGCCTGAGTTCGCTACCAAGGAGCGGCTGCAGGGCCTGATGGAAGTCACTGAGCGCCGCGATGTGTTGCGCGAGGCACTCGCCAAGCGTCTGGGCCAGGGGCTCACGATCACTATCGGCAGCGAGCACCAGGATGCGACGCTGGCCCCATTCACGCTGGTGACGGCCTCGTACCAACTCGGCCCGCTCACCGGGGTCATCGGCGTCATGGGTCCGACGCGGATGCCGTACGACAAGATTGTGGCGCTCGTAGACCACACGAGCCGCCTCGTGGGCGAGCTGCTCGAATGAGCCTGGACTATTACGCCCGCCTCGGGGTGAAGCGCGGTGCGGACGAGGCGGAGATCAAGAAGGCTTATCGCCGTCTCGCCATGCAGTACCATCCCGACCGCGTGGGACCCGACGAGAAGGCGGCAGCCGAGGAAAAGTTCAAAGAGATCACCGAGGCCTACGAGGTGCTGTGCGATCCCGAAAAGCGCGCCGTGTACGACCGGTACGGCGCGGCGGGGCTCAAGGGGGCCGGCGCGGGTGGAGCGGGATTCGCGCACTTCGACCTCTCCGAAGCGCTCAACATCTTCATGCGCGACTTCGGCGGCTTGGGTGGATTCGACGCCATCTTCGGGGGCGGCGAGCGCGCCCGCCGCGAGCGTCACGTCGGCCAGGACCTCAAGGTCACGCTGAAGTTGAGCCTCGCCGAAGTCGCCAGCGGTACCACGAAGAGAGTGAAGGTCCGCACGCTGGATCGGTGCACCGCCTGCGACGGCACTGGCGCCGCGCGTGGTAGTGAGACGGCCGGGTCCGTGCCGAGAAGGAGCTCGAGATCAACGTGCCGGCCGGCGTCGCCGACCATCATTATCTCACGATGCGGGGGCACGGCGTGCCGGGGCCCCGGAACGGCCCGCCTGGTGACTTGATCGCCGTCCTCGACATCGCCGAGGACTCGCGGTTCGAGCGGCATGGTGACGATTTGATTTATGATCTCGCGCTCTCCTTCACGCAGGCGGCCCTCGGCGCCGAGGTCGAGGTCCCGACCCCGTACGGCCCGACGATGCTGAAGGTGCAGTCTGGCACGCAGACCGGTGCGGTGTACCGGCTGCGCGGCAAGGGTCTACCTCGCGTGGGGGAGGGCGGGCGCGGCGACCTGCACGTCCGGGTGCGCGTCTGGACGCCGGTCAAGCTGACGGCGGAGCAGCGGGCGCTCCTCGAGGAGTTCGCGAAGGTCGAGGGCTCGCCGCCCTCAGAGGAGCATACGGGTAAGAAATTCTGGGAGCAGCTGCGGCAGGCGTTTGGACGATGATTCACCGACACGAGGGGCATGGCCGGCTGCGTCTTCTGTAAGATCGCTGCAGGCGAGATCCCGGCGTCCGTGGTGAAGCGCGCCGACGGGATGCTCGCGTTCAAGGATCTCAATCCCCAAGCGCCCACGCACGTCCTCGTGATTCCCACGCATCATCTCGCGTCGCTCAACGACGCGAAGGATCCTGCGCTGCTAGGGAAGCTGCTCGCGTTCGCGCGGGACCTGGCACGTGAATCCGGACTGGCCGACCGCGGCTACCGCGTCGTCGTCAACACGAACCCGGACGGGGGGCAGACCGTGTTTCATTTACACCTCCACCTCTTGGGTGGTCGGCCGATGACGTGGCCACCGGGATGAACGGCTTGCCAGCCCTCGCGAGCACCGCTAAGTTTTTGTGTCAATCACCGTTAGCGAGATGATGCCGGAAATTGTCATTCCGGGCGCGCTCCCGGCATAACGTGACGAGCTTGCCCGAGCGGCTCCGCGCCGCGATGAACGAAGCCCGAAAACAACGCGATCAGGCGCGCACCCTTCTCCTCTCCACGATCCTCGCAGACCTCAAGAACCGCGAATTCGAGCTGCAGCACCCCCCGTCCGACGACGAGGCGGCCGACGTCCTGCGGCGGGGAATCAAGCGACGCCGCGAGGCAGCGGAGCAGTACGCGGCCGCGGGCCGTCCGGACCGCGCGGACGCCGAGCTCGCGGAGGGCAAGGCCCTGGAGGCGTTCCTGCCCGCCGCCGTGGACTCCGAAGAGATTCGTCGCGCCGTGCGCGAAGTGATCGCCGCCGGGACGAGGGACCTCGGGAAGGTCATGGGGCAGGTGATGCCCCGCTTCAAGGGCCGGGCCGATGGCAAGCTCGTGAATCAGATCGTCCGCGAGGAGTTGGCGGCTACCGTATGAGCGTCGGGGTCGCACCCGCCGTCCTCGAGACACTGGAGTTCCCGGCCGCGCTGGAGCGGGTGGCGGCGCACGCCGTCGGTCCGCTCGGCGCGGCTCGCGTCCGTCAGCGGGTGCCTGCCGTGGATCCCGAAACGATCCGCGCCGCGCTCGGGCAGGTGGCGGAGCTCGCTGCCCTCTTGCTGCGCGACGACGCCATTCGTGCCGAGCCCGTCCCCGACATCGCCGCCTCGCTCGATCTATTGGCGGTGCCGGGCAGCGCGCTCGAGGGTCAGCCGCTGGTGCTCGTGGGCCAGAGCCTCGCCGCGGCGCGCGTCACGGCGTCCGATCTGGCCAAGCTCGCGGCCGACGCGCCGCGGACCGCCGCGCTGCGGGTGGAGCCGCCGCCGCGGGAGCTCGAGCGCCGCCTCGCTGAGTCGCTCGATCCCTCCACGGGGCAGCTCCGGGACGGAGCGTCGCGTGGGCTCGCTCGCGCCCGCCGGGCCGTACGGGAAGCCCGCGAGCGCCTGGTCAAGAAGCTCCAGTCCATGCTCGTGGGCCTCGATCCCGCGGACCGCGCGCCAGACGCAGCCGTCACGATCCGCGAGGGCCGCTATGTGATCCCGGTCCGCACGACCGCCCGCGCGCGCATCGGTGGCATCGTGCACGACGAGTCGGCGACGCGCTCCACGGTATTCCTGGAGCCGCCCGAGGTCATCGAGCTGGGCAATGCCCTGCGTGCGGCCGAGGCTGACGAGCAGCGTGAGGTCCTGCGGGTGCTGCGCGAGCTCACGGATGCGCTCCGCCCCCATGCGGGCGCGATTGCTGCCGCGTGGGACATGTGCATCGCACTCGACGACCTCTGCGCGCGCGCCCGCTATGCCGTCGAGGTAAACGGGTTTATGCCGGCGCTAGCTACAGGACCCCTCGAGATCCGCAATGGCCGGCACCCACTCCTCGTGGGTGAGGACGGTAGTGGCGACGTTGTTCCGTTCGACTTGGTTCTTGCTCCCGACGAGCACACGGTGCTCGTATCGGGCCCGAACACCGGCGGCAAGACCGTACTGATCAAGGCGGTCGGACTGCTGTGTCTCATGGCGCAGAGCGGCATTATCCCGCCGATTGGACCGCAGTCGACGCTGCCGCTGTTCACCGGGGTATTCGCCGATATCGGAGATCGTCAGTCCATCGCGGCGAGCCTGTCCACCTTCTCGGCGCACCTCGCCCAGTTGCGGGACATTCTGGAGCACGCGGGCGCCGGCTCGCTCGTGCTGCTCGATGAGATCGGGAGCGGCACGGACCCCGCGGAGGGAGGCGCGCTCGCGGCCGCGATCCTGAAAACCCTCACCCGGCGGCGTGCGCTCACGCTCGCGACCACCCATCTGGGCGCCTTGAAGCAGCTCGCCGCCGAGACCGTGGGCATCGTGAACGCCTCGCTTCAGTTCGACGCCGAGACGCTCACGCCCACCTATCGCCTGCTCAAGGGGGTGCCGGGGCGGTCGTACGGCCTCGCCATCGCTCGGCGCCTGGGTCTGGCGAGCGATGTCCTGGATCTGGCGGAGCGTGCCGTGCCCGACACGGAGCGGGCGCTGGACGCTCTGCTCGCAACCGTCGAGGCGCGGGCGCGAGAGCTTGAAGCTCGCGAGGGAGACCTCACCACCCGAACGGAGCGGCTCGACGAGGATGCGGCCGGCGTCGACCGACGCGCCGCGGAGGTCGCCGACCGGGAGCAGGCGCTCGCGGCTCGGGCGCGTGGCCTGGAGCGCGCGGCGCGCGAGCAGGTGCGCGCCTACCTGCTCGAAGCCCGCCGCAAAGTCGAGGAGGCCCTCGGCCGAGCGCGGGCGGCCGTTGACGAGGCAACGGCGCGAGAGGCGCGGCGGCTGCTTGAACGAGCCATCGAGGAAACCGCCGGGGAAGGGGGAACGGGAAAGCCGGAGGGTTGGGTGTCGCTCGATCAGCTGCGTCGTCAGCGCGAGGAGGCGGGCGCCCCGCGAAGGCCGCCGAGCCCGGCGCGGCCGCCGGCCGGAGCGGGGCGTCCGGCGCCAATGACGACCGCCGCGACCGAGGTCTCCCTCATCGGGCTGCGGGTGGCTGACGCCGAACCCCTGCTCGCCAGGGCCCTCGACGACGCGGTCCTCGCCGACCTGCCATACCTCCGCGTGATCCATGGCAAGGGTACAGGAGCGCTGCGGCAGCTCGTGCACGACGTGCTGGCGCGCGACACGCGGGTCAAGCGCTTCGGATTCGCGCCCGCGAACCAGGGAGGCCACGGCGTGACCGTGGCAGAGTTCGCGGCGTGAGCCTCATTCCCGACGACGTGATCGAGCAGGTCCGTGAGGCCGCGGACATCGTGGGGATCATCGGAGAGCACGTCGAGCTCAGGCGCACGGGCTCCGATTTTCGGGCGCCATGCCCCTTTCACGGAGGCACGCATCGCAACTTCGCCGTCATCCC
>QHUC01000188.1 GCA_003221045.1 Gemmatimonadota bacterium
TCCGATTCATTGTCGCGAGCGCATATGTCGACCAGCTGAGCGAGTACAACACGCCCGAGTACACGATCGGCCGCGGTCGCGTCGCGGGAACCGCAACCGTGACCGCGTCCGAGCCCGGCACGAACGTAACCGACACTGCCATCCGTGAGATGTTCCAGGGGCAGCTGTCAGGCAAGACCGCGTTCCCCCCAGCCGGCCCCAATGCGCTGTACTTCGTCTTTCTTCCGCCCGGCGTGTCGGTCGTGGCGGGCGGCGACCGATCGTGCCAGGCGTTCTGCGGGTACCACGACCACATCAACTCGAAAATCTTCTACGCCGTCGTCCCCTACCCCAACTGCGCGGGCTGCCTCGGCGGCATCGGGCCGCTCGCCGCGCTCACCTCGATCTGCTCCCACGAGCTGGCCGAGGCCATCACCGATCCGATCCCCCCACAAGGGTGGTACGACGACAACCAGGGCGAGATCGGGGACATCTGCGCGTGGCAGAACAAGAAGCTCGACCGCTATGTGGTGCAGCTCCTCTGGTCCAACAAGGCCAAGGCCTGCGTCTGAACGCTCACTTCGGGCGCCGCACCAGCACTTCCACGAGCGCTCGCACCGCCCGGCCCCGATGCGACACGCGATGCTTGGCCGGCAGCGGCGCCTCGCCGAACGTCGTTCCCAGTTCGGTCGAAAAGAACAAAGGATCGTAGCCGAAGCCGGCGGTCCCGCGCGGCTCGCGGAGGATCCGCCCCTCGCACGTCGCCTCGACGAGCTGCGGCTTGGCGAGCGGCGTCTCGAGGTACGCCACCACGCAGCGATAACGCGCGGTGCGGCCTTCGTCGGGCACGGCCGCCAGCCGCTCGAGCAGGAAGGCGTTGTTGGCCGCGTCACCCGCTCCGGCTCCGTGCATCTGCGCCCACCGTGCCGAAAAGACGCCCGGAGCACCCTCGAGCGCATCCACCTCGAGGCCTGAGTCTTCGGCGAGCGTCGGCACGCCGGCGCGCTTGGCGAAATAGCGAGCCTTCGCGACCGCATTTTCGGCGAAGCTCGTCCCGCGCTCCAAGTCGGGCTCGTCCGGTAAGCGCTCGAGGAAACGATCCGGCGGGAACGCGAGGTCGAACGGGAGGCCGGCGAACAGATCGCGCATCTCCCGAATCTTGCCCTGGTTGCGAGTGGCAATGAGCAGCTTCATCGTCGACGGAGACGCGGCGCTCGTCATGGCTTGGCGGCGCGTCGCAGCCGGGCGATCAAGTCCGTCGTGGAATGACCCTCGACCAGCGGCACCCGCACCACCCGCCCGCCCCATCCCTCAACCTGGTCCGCCCCCACGATGGCGTCGCGAGCGTAATCCGCTCCCTTCACGAGCACGTCCGGCCGGAGACGCTCGATCAGCGCGAGTGGCATCTCCTCGTCGAACAACACGACGCAGTCCACGGCGGCGAGCGCCGCGAGCAGGCGGGCACGCTCCACGCCCGGCACCAGGGGTCGGTCCCCACCCTTCTGCAGGCGGCGCACGGACGCGTCGCTATTCACGCCCACGACCAGCGCCGACCCCTCACGACGCGCGGCCTCGAGCAGCGCCACGTGTCCCACGTGCAGGAGGTCGAACACGCCGTTCGTGAATACCACCGGGCCGCCATCGGCTGCTCGCTGTCGCCAGTGGATAGCGTCCGACAGCGACCGGACCTTCTCAGTCGCGCTCACTCGCCTCTTCCTGATCCACCGTGACGCCGGCTTGCAGCGCCCACTTGAGCAGCGGAGGGGTCACGAGCGTCGTCGCGACCACCACGAACAGAATCGAGCTGAACAGCCGGTTCGAGAGGATCCCCGCCGTCAGCCCGATCTGGGCAAAGATCAGCCCGACTTCGCCGCGCGGGGCCATGCCCACTCCTACCGCGCGCCGGTTGAGCCGCAGCCACGGCACCGCCCACCCGCTCGCGAGCTTGCCGATCACGGCGATCACGAACAGCGTCCCCCCGATCGCCAACGTCTGATGATTCTCGGCCACGAAGGGATTCCACACGCGCAGGTCGACCGCGGCGCCGATGCTCAAGAAGAAGATCGGCGTGAACACATCCGCCACCGGCTTGATACGCTCCTCGATCAGGTCGAACTGGTTCGTCTCCGACAGGATCAGGCCCGCCGCGAACGCGCCGATGATGAGCGCCGTACCGGCCCGCTCGGCGGCGACGCAGAGCAGCAACAGGAAGGCAAACGCCGACACGACCAGCACTCCCCGCACCCGCATCCGGTCCACGAGGCCGAAGAGCCGCGGCGCGAGCCGCAACCCGATCCAGAGCGCCAGAAACAGGAACGCCACCGCGACACCGAACACCCGCAGCGCACCCGACAAGCTGAACGCGGCGCCGGCCGCGAGCGCCGACACGACGCCCAGGATCACGAGGCCGAGCACGTCGTCGATTACGGCGGCGCCCAGGATGAGGCGCGCCTCGAGGCTGTGCAGCACGCGCAAGTCCTTGAGCACCCGGGCCGTGATCCCGACCGACGTCGCCGTGAGGGCGGCGCCGACAAAGACGGCGGTGGACAGCGGGTCGGCGACGGTGTGCTCGTAGCCGTGCCAGCCGGAGCGCCAGTAGAGAAAGCCAAGCACGAAGGGCACCGCGACCCCGACGGTGGCCACCGCGCCGGCCGCCGGTCCATTGCGGATCATCGCTTTCAGGTCCGTCTCGAGCCCGATCTCGAACAGCAAGACGACGACGCCGACTTCCGCGAGCAGCCGGAAGATCGGTGTGAGCGGATCGTCGGGGGCCGTCGGGATCACCTTGAGCAACCCCGCCCCGAGGACGATCCCGGCCAGGAGCTCACCCATCACCGCCGGCTGTCCCATCCGCTCGAACGCCTCGCCGGCGAACTTGCCGACCAGGAGCATCACCGCGAGGACGGCGAAGAAGCGCGCCACGTCGAGGTCGCCCGCCGCGCCGAGGAGGAGCGGGAGACCCGCGGCGAGCGCCCGCCGGCCGGAGGACGCGCTAGAGGGGCTGCGTCGCCTTAGGATGGAAGTTGAAGGTGTGGTTGAAGAGCGGCAGGTCGACCGTCTCCGAGTATTGGGTCTCGATCACGATCTCCCGCGGCGACGCGCGACGGACGATTCGGATCTGCTGGGCCTCGGGTGGGACCCCGATGTCCTGCGCCGCCGCCTGGATGCGCCGGCGGATGGTGCCGTCGTCGAGCGATGGCGCCAGCTGGGCCTGCGACTGCATCTCGTCGAGCAACCGATAATACCGGAAGAAGAGCTCCCCGATGTTGACTCCGTAATAGAGCGCGCCGACGAAGACGAGCAGCGAAAAGAGACAGCCGAGCGAACTCGCGCCCCGGCGATCGAAGGGCGAGCGCCAGCGCATCACCATTGCGATTGGGCCCCATCGACCAGATCCTGGACCAGCTTCTGGAGCGCGACCTTGCGACCGTCGGCCTCCCGCGGGGGCGCGTAATCACCGACTTCGCTCAGCCCCTGTCGCTGCCACAGGGTTTTCCCCTCGCGCTGATTGAGGATCTCGACGTCGACGGTGATCTGCACCTGCCGCCGCGTCACGTCGGTGCGGCCGGCGCCGGCCTGAATCGAGATCGGCACGTCCGGGTCGTAGCGAACCACCTTGCCGCGCACGACGGCGTCGGCGCTGTTCTCGCCGGCGGGCCGGAGCCCGAGCCGACCCTGAAACGCCTCGAGCACGGCATCGTTCACTTCCTTGGTGAGCGCGGGCTCGGCGGTCTGGTTGTCGAAGGGCAGAATCGCGACGGTCTTGATGTTCGGGAGCCCGCCGCCGTGGAATCCGTAGAGACAGCTCGAGAGAGAGAGGGCGAGCGCGCTAACGACGCCCGCGCCAAATCGCGGGATCGAACACCGCGGTCGTGTCCACCGAGACCACCGAGAACTCAAAACGGGCCCGCCCTTCGGGAAAATGGGGCTGCCGCCGCGGAACACCGCGGCGTCCGCTCTCGGCGACCGCACGATGCCGAGACCCGCCCACAACATCCGCACCGCAGGCACGAGCGAGCGGAAGTTTTGCTCCGGGTCCGCCCAGATCGTGGAATCGCCCACTACCGCCGCCGCCCCGGCGCCGAGCCCCAGCGGTCCTACGTAATCGAACCGTAACGAATCGGGCGGCGCAATGCGTGCCTGCCCTCGCCCGCCCCAGCGCTTCTGGTCGTCCTGATACTTCCACCGGAAGCGGATCGCCATGTGGGAGGTGGGTTGGGTGGCGCCCGCCCACACGACCGCACTGTCCCGGTTACCCGCCGCGAGCGGCCTGGGCACGAGCGGAGCGAGCCGAGGGCAACCCGCCAGCACGGCACACGCGCCAATGTAGACGGGCGCTTTCCGCCGGTCAAGCAGAAAACGTTGCAGTCTCAACAGTTAACCCTGAAGTAGGTGTTCAGCGGTGAACGCGCCTTGCCGCCCCGATCGCCCTACACGCGGACCGGATCGGGAATCGGCTTGAGCAGGTCGACGACATGGTCCGGGATGCGGGTCAGCGTGTGTTGATGCGTGAGCGAGACGAGCGACGTCACGCCGGTGGCGAGGAGCTCGCCCGTCGCCGCGCGCTCGACGGCATACCCGAATGTGACGCGCCGGGACGCGAGCTCGCGCACCCAGGAGCGGACGAGAACCAGGTCGTCGTAGCGTGCCGCGCCACGGTACCGCACGCTCACCTCGGAGACGGCGAGATAGACGCCCTGCTGCTCGAGCTCCTTGTAGCTCAAGCCCGTCTCGCGCATCAGCTCGGTGCGAGCGCGATCAAACCAGATCAGGTAGTTGGCGTGATACACCACGCCCATCTGGTCCGTCTCGGAATAATTGACGCGCAGGGTTATCGAGGTGATCACGGCGAGGCAACATCCACGCGCGGTCTCGAAAAGTCAAATGGGACAGGCGCTTGCGAGCCTCCGCCTGCATTCCTAGCTTGGGGCCGTGTCTCCCCCACCCTCACGCGTCCTCGTCGTCGCCGACGCTCATCTTGGACAGGCTCCCGCCGCGGTCGGCACGCTTTTCCATCGCTTCATCGACCAAGTCCCGGACCTGGGAGACGCGCTCGTCATCAACGGCGATCTGTTCGACTTCTGGTTCGAGTACGGCGCCGTGATTCCGCGGCGTCATTTCGGCACCGTCGCCAAGCTCCACGCGCTCCGGGGTCGCGGCATCCCGATCACGTTCGTAGGCGGGAACCACGACCGCTGGGGCGGCGATTTCCTGATTCACGACCTGGGGATCGCGTTCTACGCGGGCGAGGCCGAGGTGGAGCTCGCCGGCCGGCGCGCGTTCGTGGCCCACGGCGACGGGCTCACCGAGCAGCACTGGAGCGCACGGCTGATGCATCGCGTCACCCGTCACCCCGCGACAATCCGCGCCTTCCGCATGCTGCATCCCGACCTCGGGTTCTGGGTGGCGCACATGCTGTCACGCCGGCTGGCGGACAATACGCGGGACCGGGCGGTGCTCGATCGCGCGGAGCGGGCGCAGGCGGAGTACGCCGCGCAGCTGCTCGGCCGGCGACCGGATCTCGATCTCGCCATCCTCGCGCACACGCATCGCCCGGCGCTCCTCCAGCTGGCGAACGGCAGAGCGTATGTCAATCCGGGGGCGTTTTTGGACGGTGGGAGGTACGCGGTGGTGACGACGAGCGGCGTCGAGCTTAAGACGTTTACCTGAGGCGTCAACCCAGCGGCACCACCTCGACGTGCTGTAGTTTCTCTCCGAGGAATTTCGCCCCCACCTTGCGGAAATGCGGCTCATCGTCCGACACCACGAAGCGGTGCGTCGGGCGCTGGCTGGGCGAGGCCGCGAGGTCACGTTGCGCCAGGTCCCGCGCCACCACGCGCGCGGTCTCCTCGGCGCTGTCGACGAGCCGCACGCCGGGACCGAGCACCCGCGCGAGCAAAGGCTTGAGGAGCGGGTAGTGT
>QHUC01000006.1 GCA_003221045.1 Gemmatimonadota bacterium
ACCATGCTCTACCTGGCCGATCGGTACGACGGGCTGGACGAGCCGCAGCTCGCCGAGCTCCGGGTGCTCGGCGAGCGGTACTGCAGGCCGGTGGTGGGGCGCAACGCGACGGTGGGCGCCTCGGCCTGAGGGTCGCGCCGCGACCATCGTCCCCCCCCTACCAACCCGGCGGGAAGTGTCGGAACCGCCGGCCGACCGCCACTCGCACGCCACCACCCAAGCCCAGCTCTCCATACCAGCCGGCGCGCGCCGCCGGCGCGGACTCGACGCCGAGCAGCGCCGTCAGATAGCCTGCCCCGCGCGCGCCCTCCCCACCCACGAAGGCGAGACCGAGGCCGGCGTAGGGCCCCGCGCCGCTGCGCTCACCGGGACGAAGCAGAAATTGCGCGGTCGCCTCGCAGCGAACGCCCAGGGCGCCCTCGTAGCTCCCGCCGGCAGCGGTCACCGCGAGGCGTCCCTGGCCGCCCGCGCGTCGCGCCAGACCGAGCTCCGCGCCCCAGAAGGTACGCCGGGCGACGACGACGGTCGCGGCCCCCGCGAGCTCGGGGCCGGGGCCGGGCGAAGCGGAGAGGGCCTGCGCGCGCCCCGGCGCCGTGGCCGCGAAGGTGAGCGCAGCGGCGGCGCCGAGCGCGTCAGCGAATCTGGACGTCGTAGGTGACGCGGATATCGGGGGCGAGCGACGCCACGACGGAGCAGTACTTCTCGAGCGAGAGATCGATCGCACGGCGGGCCTTCACCTCGTCGGCCCCGTCGCCCGCAATGGTGAAGACGAAGTGGAGGGCGGTGTAGCGGCGGGGTTGCTGTTCCCGGCGGGTACCCTTCACCGTCGCCTCGAGCGACCGCAAGGTGACGCGCTGTTTCTCCAAGATCAGCACGACGTCCGAGGCCGTGCACGTCGCCGCCGCGACCAGGAGCATCTCGACCGGCGACGTCGCGACCTTGCTGTCGCCGTCCACCAGGACGCGCGGTTGGCCCGGCGCTCCCGCCTCGAACACCAGGCGCTCGCGCCACTGCATCGTGATCTCGGCGACCGGACCGGCCATCTCAGTTGCCCCGCCGCGTGGTCAACCCCAAATAGAATCGATTGTGTTTGAAGTGATCCATGGGGTGGTACTCGAGCAGCCAGTTGAATGTGGAGCGATAGTGAAGCTCGACGCCCACCACGAGGTTGGCCCAGAGGGCCGGGCAATCCGGATCGGAACCGCAGGCGTCGTGGCCTACGAGGCTGAATCCCCCGCCGGCGTAGGGCGTCGCCGGCTGGTCGTCACCGGTGAAGCGGTACAGTCCTTCGAGGCTGCCGATGTAGCTGTTGACGCCATTGAACACGCCGATTTCTCCAGAGGGCCGGATTCGAAAGCGCGAGCCGAACAGGTGGCCAGCGTCGAGTGTGACACCGAATACCATTTGTCTGCGCCCCGACACGTCCACGCCGCCGCGCACGCCGAAGCCGAAGAGGCCGAGTCGCGTCCCGCGGTCACTGGACCGCTGCACCGGTGGGGGATGGAACTCTTGCGCGCCGAGCGGTGCCGCCACCCCTCCGCTCGCGAGCAGGAGCACGACGAGCCATGCCCTCCGCATGACGTTGCCTCCTTCCCCGTGTCAGCGGTGCGCGCCCGCCCGGGCGGCGGCGCGGCCGTAATCCCAGATGGCGTAGAGTCCGACCGCCGTGGTCGCCCACGCCAGTGGCCGGACGTGTGGCGATGCCACGATGCAGGCCACCAGCGTGAGCAGCTGGAGCACGGTGACGGCTTTGCCGCCGGCGCGCGCGGGCAACGCCATCGGTCGCCGCCACAACCACGCTCCCACGTACCCCAGGGCCGCGACGATGTCCCGGGCGAGCACCCCCACGATCTCGAGAGGATACAGCAACCCACTGCGCGCGACGGTCAGGAAGGCCACCACCATGAAGAACTTGTCGGCGACCGGATCGAGCACGGCCCCCGTGCGCGACTCGCCGAAGCGACGCGCCAGCATCCCGTCGAAGAAATCCGACGCGGCGACCGCACCCACGATCGCCAGCTGCCAGGCCGCACCGTGCACGAATGGAAACGCCGCCGCGAGCGGAAGGCGAAGGGCGGTAAGCAGATCCGCCGGCGTCACCCACGGTTTCACTTGCCCCTCCCTCCGGTGCGTCATAGCTTCGTGCCGTGAATCTCAATCTGTTGAAGCAGGCGGCGATCTTCCAAGACCTGGACGATGGGGAGCTCGCCCGGGTGTCCGAGGTTTGCCGGGAGCAAAAGTTCGCCGTCGGGAAGCATGTCTTCAAGGAAGGTGAGCCGGGGAACAGGCTGTTCATCGTTTCCGACGGCGAAGTCCGCATTTCACGAACGATTCCCGGCTCCGGGGAGGAAGCCCTCGCTGTCTTGAAGCCCGGCGCCTGCTTCGGCGAGATGGCGATCTTCGACCGTTCCGAGCGTTCCACCGACGCCATCGCCAACACGTCCTGCACGCTGCTCACGATCGCGCGCTCAGACTTCGAGCTGCTGCTCGACTTCAACCGCGACATCGCCTATAAGGTGCTCTGGTCGGTGGTCCGGCTGCTCTCGGCTCGGCTGCGCGTCACCAACGACAACCTTCGCTCCTTCCTCGCCATGTCGATGTTCTAGGCGGGCCCGGAGCAATCCGACGCTCCCGGTGTTCCATAGGAGTCCCCACGGCCTGTGGCCGGTCGCGACCGCACCCCCTTACACTTAGGCGCCTATGTACAGCAGCGGCCGATATCAGTTCACGGCGCAGCGCACCAGCCTGTACGACGATCCCCTGGGCGCGGTGGGCATCCGCGGGACGTTCGTGGCCCCCCTGCTCACCTATCAGGCCCCCTGCAGCGGGTGACGTTCGAGCACGTCTTCGCCGATTTGGGAGGCATCCCTGCGAACCGCCTCACCGACGCGCAGGGGCTCGCCGGCGTGCTGCTCGCGGCCGCGAACGCGGCGGGATTGAATCCGGCGAACCCGCCGGTGGTGAAGATCGGGCCGAAGGGCGTCTCGGCGGCGCTCGTGTGCCACGGTGGACACGTCGCCCTGCATGGCGTGCCGGACGTGGGACTGTGTTTCGTCGACGTGGCGGGTCTAAGCGGCGCCCTGCCTCAGCGCGGTCTCGAGGTGATCATCAAACGATTCGGTGCGCGTGAAGTGCGCACCGATGCGCGCCGGCGGGGGCCCGTGACACAAGCCATCCACCCGGAGGGTCCATGAACCGACTCACCCCCTACGCGGCCTTCTTCATGCGCCTCGCGGTGGGCGGCGTGTTCTTACTGCACGGCCTGACGAAGTTTCACCATGGCATTCCCGCGACCGCGTCGTTTCTGCACGACGTGGGGTTTCCATTCGCCACCGTGTTCGCGGTGATCCTCATCGCGATCGAAACGATCGGCGCCGCCTGCGTGATCCTGGGGATCTTTACGCGCGTTTGGGCGCTGTGTATGGCCGTGGAGATGGTGGTGGCCATCCTGGCGGTGAGACTACCGCACGGCGGAAATATCGAGCTCGAGGGGTTGCTGTTCGCGGGTGCCATCACGCTGATCGCACTGGGGGACGGGCCGCTTTCAATCGCCGTGAAACTGAAGCACGGGACCTAGCGGGAAACGGGAACCGAGCGCGAGCCCGCCACCTTACCCGTTTCCCGTGTCTCGTTTCCCGCTCAGTGCAGGATTCTCAACAGCCCCGCTCCCGCACTTCCTATAATAAAGCTCTCCGGATCCGTCGCCGGGATCGCGACCCCGGTTTCTTTCCGGCCGCGATTGGCCACGGCCGTCATGTACTGCTCGAGCGAGCCGCGCGCCCACTCCGCGGCGTCGTCCTTCATCTGCCGCACGATCTCCTCCCACGTGCCGACGTACGTCGCTCCGTTGAGCATGCTGACCCGATGGATTTCTCCCGGGCCCGAGCGGGCCTTCATCCCCTGCAGCTCGGTGAGGAGCGTGCCGAACAGCTCGAGCTGGCGCGGATCCCGCACCTGACCGTCCGGGCCCATCGCCTCGATCTCGGCGAGGAGCAGGTCATCGGGGGCGGCGTCGGCGGCGAGCTCGTCGAGCCGATGATGCCACGGCACGAGCTCGGGGTCATCGTCGGCCAGTCGGTAGACGCTCTTCTTGAGCTCGATCAGCCGCCAGATCGCGAGACCGTCGAAATGGTCGCTCGGCTCGCTGCGCTCGAGGTGGAACAGCGCGGCCTCGTATTCGCCCCGGTCGTACAACAGGTTGGCGAGATAAATCCGCGCCTCGGCGTGCTCCAGGTCCAGCTCGAGCGCGCGCCGGAGCCAGTAGAGCGCGCCGCCCTCGTCAGCGAGGCGATGGGCGGCGTAGCCCACGCACGCGGCGGCTTCCGCCGAGTCCGGATGCCCCGTGATCGCCACCTCGAAGAAACGGCGGGCCTGGTCCAACACGCCTTCCCGGAACAGGGCCCGACCGACCTGGAGCATGAGGTCGTGGTCCTCCCGGAACCCGAGCGCCAGGATGCGATCGAAGCACGCCACGGCTCCGGCCCGATCGCCGAACTTGAGGAGCACCTCCCCGAGCCCGGCGAGCCCATCTTCGTGCTCGGGATCGAGGCCCACCGCCTCCTCGAACGACCGGCGCGCCCACAGATACTCCTCGCGCGCCAGGCGGGCGTAGCCCATGCCCACGTGCAGCTCGACGGCGTGGGGATACAGCCCCAGGCCGGCCCGCAGGGTATCGATGGTTTCGTCGTATCGTGCTTCGTTGTAGAGCTGATGTGCGCGTTCGTCGTAATCGTCGGAGCTCAAGAACGGTTCCGACATCGAACGGGCCTCCCGGGAAGGTTGTGCTATGATACGAGACGCCGGGCGGTTACACAAGCGAGGGGCGGCCGCTATCTTCCCCGCCGATGCCCGCCGACTTCGCCCTGATCCCCGACGGCTCCGTCACCACACCGCGCGGTTTCACCGCTGCCGCCGCGCACGCCGGTTTGAAGAGCGATGGCGCTCCGGACGTCGCGCTGCTCGTCAGCGCGACGAGCTGCGCCACCGCCGGTGTGTTCACTCGCAACGTCCTCCGCGCGGCGCCCGTGGCCTACGATGTCGACCTGCTGGCCGAGCGTCCGGGGCGGATCCGCGCCGTCGCCATGAACGCGCGAGTCGCGAACGCATGCACCGGGGCGCCGGGGCTCGCCGCCGCGCGCGCGATGGCGCAGGCCGCCGAACAGGCGGCCGGACTCCCCGCTCGCACCGCGCTCGTGCTTTCGACGGGCGTCATCGGCGTGCCGCTGCCACTCGAGCAGATCGAGGGAGGCCTGCGGGCAGCGGCGGGGAGCCTTGCGGCGGACGGCGGCCTCCACGCCGCACGCGCCATCATGACCACCGACACACGACCCAAGCATTGCGCCGTGCGGTTCGAAACGCCCGCCGGCATGATCACGGTCGGCGGTATCGCGAAGGGGGCGGGCATGATCCACCCCGACATGGCCACGCTGCTCGCCGTGCTGACGACCGACGCCGCGGGCGAGCCGGCGACGCTCCAGCCGCTGCTCCGCCGCGTGGCCGACCGGAGCTTCAACGCCATTTCGGTGGACGGCGACACGAGCACGAATGACAGCGTCCTCCTACTCGCGAACGGCGCCTCCGGTGTCGATCCGTCGCGCGACGGGGCGGTCTGGAAGACGTTCGAGGACGCGGTGCAGGAAGTGGCGCGCGCGCTGGCGCTCGCGATCGTGACGGATGGGGAGGGGGCGTCCAAGGTGCTGGAGATTCAGGTCGCCGGCGCGGTGAGCGAAGCGGCGGCCCGTGAAGTGGGCCGGGCGATCGCCCGGTCGACCCTCGTCAAGACGGCGATCTACGGCGGGGACCCCAACTGGGGGCGCGTCCTGGCGGCCGCGGGCAATGCCGGCGTGACCCTCGCCGTCGAGCGCCTCTCCCTGCAGGCCGCCGCGGCCGACGATCAGTGGCTGACGCTCGCGAGCGGCGGCGCCACGGCCAACCCCGATGCCAGCACCGCGCGGGATATCTTCCGGCAGAAAACGATCCGCCTCCGCATCGACCTCGGACTCGGTCGCGCGGAGGCGGTGGTGTGGACCTGCGATCTGACGCCGGACTACGTCCGGATCAACGCCGACTACACCTCGTAATTAGGGCTTCATTTTGCTCGTGTCCTTGGCCGCCGCCGCGGGCTTGGCGCTAGGCTTTTTGTCGCCCTTCTTTCCCTTCTTGCCCTTCTTGCCCTTAGCGGTCGTGGCCGCCTTGCCCTTGGACGTGTCGGCGGCCGGCGCCTGACCCTGCATCGGGGAGGGCTGCTGCCCCACCACGATCGCAGGAGCGGCGAGGAAGGCCAGCGCGAGCAGCGTGCGACGCATCATGTCTCATTACCTCCGGAGGGAGCGCGGACCACCATGGCCCGCTTCACCGTTGAGACCCACGCCCATCCTCCCGCGTCACGCCGCCTCCAGCGTTACGGACTGCAACATCAGCGCCTTGGTGGCGTCATGGTCTCCGGCCGGCGCGCCCGCGTGACGGTGCCCCGCTCCGGCTTGGGAGGCCCGGGCACGTTGGGAAGCTGTTGTCGCACCACCGTGATCGCCTCGTCTCGCGTGCGCCCACGCTGCACCTCGTGGAGCGCGGCCGTCGAGACGTCCAGCAGGCGGTCGCGCTGGAGGCCATCGTGGACCGCGTCGATGATCAACCCGGCCGACGAGTCGGGATCGAAGCCGTGGGCGACCAGATCCGCGATCGCGTGGATCGCGGGCCCCCGCGGCGGGTGTGGCAGCTCTGCAACGACGCGCTCGATCGTGGAGGGGGGGAGCTTCCGGCGCAGCGCCCAGGCGACCGTCGTCACTTCGCCCGGTCGGACCGGCGGCTGATCGCCGGCGCGGACCAGGAGGTCGTGCGCCTCGCGCAGCTGTCCCAAGCTCGCCCGCACGGCTGCCACGATGCGCGGGGCCGGTACCTGCTTCGCGCCCCCCTCGAGCGCCTTCTGCACCAGCGGCTCGGAGGGCAGGCCCTCGCGGAGCGCGACCTGGACGAGGGAGTCCACAACGGGGACCGCCTCGCCCGGGATGCGGCCCTCCAGGCGCCCCTGCACCGACTGCGCGACGAGCGGCACCCCTGCCGTGAGCAGGGCGAGCGCGACGCCGAGTCTCATCGATGGACCGGGCGCACGATGACGACGGAGTTTTCCCGGCCAAAGTCGTCGGCGACGAGGCGGTCCGCGAGATGATCGGGGACCCACCGCTCGCCGTCGACCACGAACATGTACTCGTACGTGCCGGTCGGCAGAACCACCGTCGCCGACCACACGCCGTCGTGGCGCAGGTCCTCGAGCGCGATGGTGCCCGGCCGCCAGTCGTTGAACGTCCCCACGACGTGCACCGAGCGCGCGTCGGGGAACCGTCCGACGAACTGGGCGATGCCTTCGTGCTCGCCCAGCTGGGGCCCGGCGTCCCGGGCGAAGAACAGCGTGAACACGGCCGCGGTGGCCGCCAGCGCGAGACTCCAGACAGGACGTACCCGCAGGGTGACGGCGTGCGGAGTAGCGAGCCAGCCCGCCGCCCGCCGCAGGGGCGAAGGCGCCGGGCGGCGGACCTCAGCCATGATGCGCGACTCGAGACTCGCACCCGGGACGGGCGCGGCCAGCAGATCGGCCGCCGTCCGGACCGTTTGCGCGGCTGGACGCAGCTCGACCGGCAGGGCATCCGTCGGGAGCTCGCCGTCCAGCGCCTCGTGAATCCTTGGGTCGATCGTACTCATGTGTGCTCCTCCAGCACCTTCAACAGCGCTTCTCGCGCGCGATGCACCCGCATCTTGAGCGTCGGAATCCGCTCACCGGTGATCGCGGCCATCTCCTCGTAGCTCAACCCCTCGACGTGCTTCAGCACGAACGCCTCGCGTTTGTCGGGCGACAGGCCGGTCAAGGCCCGTTGCACCAGGGCGAGCTGCTCGGCTCGCTCGAGGGTCGCCTCGCCGTCGGAGGGATCCGCCAGCGGCGGCGCCTCGTCGAGCGGAACGTCTCCCACGGACCGGCGGGCCAGATGGCTCTTGCACCGGTTCGTCACGATGCGGTAGAGCCAGGTGCGCAGCCTCTCCGGGTCCCGGCAGCTCGCCAGGTGGCGGTAGGCACGCACCAAGCCCTCGGCGACCGCGTCCGCGGCGGCGTCCCTGCTCCCCAACATCCGGGTCGCGAACCGCAGGAGCCCGGCCTCGTAGCGACGGATCACGAAGCCGAAGGCTTCCGTGTCCCCGGCGAGGACGCGGGCGACGATCTCTGCATCGGAGGGCGCGCCGTTTACATCCATAGGACCTGCAGGGAGATTCGCGCGTCACGCCGGTGCGTGTAGCACGCGGCGCGCCAGTGAGTTGGAAGCAATCGCGACGTTGCGGACAGAAACTGGATCAGCGACTGCGCAGGAGGTCTTGCGCGACCGCGAGGTAGCTCGACGCGCGCAACCCCGCGCCCGTCGCGGTTGCGGCGAGCGCATCGACGAGGGCCCGGGCCCCCCGTCGATAGCGTGCCTCTCCCGTCGCATCGGCCAGCCGCAGGAGCACGCGCCCGGCCGTCGCGTTCCCCGCGGGGAGCAGATCGTCGAGCACCGGCTTGGCACGCTCGATGAGCGCGGGCGCCGCCGGATCCGTCGCGGCCGCCTCGAAGTATCCGGCCGACGTGGAGTCGGCGAAGTCCCGGTCCAAAACGCCCACCAGGTCCCGGGCGATCTCGAGGTAGCGCGGCGCGCCTGTGGCATCATGAGCCGCGAGACACGCCCACGCGACCTGCACCTGATCGTCGATCATCGCGCGCCCCGAGCTCCCCCCGCTTCCACCCACCACCGTGTGTCGCACGGGACGACCACGTGCATACACGCGTCGCAGCAGCGTGTCGAGCGTCGCGCGCGAGCGCGCCAACATCGCCGAGTCGCCGGTGGCGGCGGCCGCGTCGAGCACCGCGCCGAGCACATAGGCGTCGCGATCGGCGAACACCGTCCGGTCCACCGTGGAGGCCACCTCGTTCGCCAGCCGCCGGGCGACGGCACGCGCGGCGTCGCGATATCGCGGGTCGGCCGTCGCGGCCCATGCCGCGGTGAGGTCGCGCAGCCAGCCCGCACGCTGGATCTCCGGGGGGACGTCCAGCGCGCTTCCCGCGATACTCCCTTCACCGGAGTCCACGATGTAGTCGAGCACCGCCCGCGCCGGCGTCAGGTAGCTCGAGTCGCTCGTCCGCTCGTACGTCACGAGGAGGAGATCGGTCGCCCGGATGTACCGCAACGTCGCGAGGTCGGCGCCGGCCTGGACGGCCGCCGCGACGGCGTCCCGGACGACAGCGGTCTCGAACTGAATTCGCGTCGTCTTGGGCACGCCGGCCGCCGCGCGACGCCCGAGTGAGAGTCGGTGGATCAGCTCCGCGCGCTGCAGCACCGATGCCCGCTGCTCGCGATAGCTCTTCGCCACCTCGGGCAGCAGCTGCTTCAGACCCCGCCCGGTGACGGGGTCGTCGAGCGGGAAGTACGTGCCGCCGAAGAACGCGGCGCCGTCGGGCGTCAGGAAAACGGTGATGGGGTACCCTCGCAGCCCGGCCAAGAGCTGCACCGCCGTTGCGTACCGCTGCGCCACGTCGGGACGCTCGTCGCGGTCGACGCGCACCGGAACGAACAGCGAGTCGATCATGGCGCCGAGCAGCGGGTCGCCGTACACCTCGCGGTCCATGACGCCGCACCAGCGGCAATCGTCGGCTCCTATATAAAGGAGGACCGGCCGGTCGAGTCGTGCCGCCAGCGCAAACGCGTCACGACTCCATTGCTGCCAGCTCACCGGTTGCTTCGCCGCGCGGGCCAGGTACGGAGTGGCCGACTGTGCCATTCGGTTGGTCAGGGGTCCGTGCTCGGAAACGCACGCCAAGGCGAGGAGCGGCAGGGGAAGCGGGAGGCGGAGCGACCCGACGGTTCTCATGAGTGCGCGTGGAAGATACCCTCTCCATCGCGCACGCGTTCCAGAACGGACGAAGGCCTGGGGGCGCCGTCAGCGAAGTCGGGCGTGCGGTCCCTTCTTCTGCCCCGAGCGACTCCGCCCAGGCCGCGTGCAGTTTGCGCAATTTCCTGAGCGATGTCCACCCCACCGCGATCACGGGTTTGGATCTCCCGTCCGGGCCGCTATAGTTCGGAATGAACGAGCTCACGAGGATCACACCCAAGCCCAATGGGCCACTGGTCGTCGAGGGGCCGGTCCGAATCGTTACCCCCGACGGCCGGGAGCTGCCGGTGCCCCCCAGGAAGGACGGCCGACCGGCGGAAGTCGTTGTCCTGTGCCGTTGTGGCGGGTCAGCGACCAAACCCTTTTGTGACGGAACTCACAAGCGCAACGGCTTCTCGGACGCCGCACCCACTGCCCCCGCTCCCACGACTTAAGCACGGGGTATTATGTTGTCACCGTCCGGGGCGGGGGGGAACCGGGGGAGCCATCCCGCCAGCGAGTGAAGCACACCCCCCTGCCCATGCCCCCGAACGGAGGAACGCGCAATGGCGAAGGGTGGAAAAGCCCCGATGGCGGCGGATGAGGGCTACTGCGTGAAGTGCAAGGCGAAGCGCAAGATTTCGAATCCCCAGCAGGTGAAGATGGCGAATGGCCGTCCCGCGCTGAAGGGCGTGTGCCCAGTGTGCGGTACGGGGATGTTCAAGATCCTGCCGCCGAAGTAAGCCGCCAACCAATACACGACCACCGCGAGCCCCCGGCCGAGCGAGGCCGGGGGCTCTTCGTCTACGGAGCGACCCGCCGGCTCCCGTTGCCCTGATAGGCGTACCGGAAGGTGATACAGGCAGTGCCGGCGTCCTTGCAGTAGTAGGCGAGCAGCTCGAGCTTGGCGTACTTCTCGCCCGGCGTCCGGACTCCGTACACGTGGTGCCTGGTCGTGAGCAGGTGGCTCAGCATGCTATACGTATACCACTTGCCCACCCCCGGATTCGTCGTGTCGGGCTCGACGGTGTTCGGGGCGTAGCCCACCGCCGGGAGCTCGCGAACGGAGTCGAACGGCACGGCACCGAGATCCACGATGCCGCCGCCGGGGGCAGCAATCAGATGAAAACGGCGGAAGGCGATGTCCCACGGACCCGAGTCGACCGCGGCGTTGCGCCGGAAATCAAAGGTCCGCCAGCGGTCGGTGGCGGAAGCGTCCACCGAATAGGTGCCCGGACCCACGAGTGAGTCGCCCACGAGCGTGGGGTGTGGCGGCGTGAGGGTGAACGGGGGGAATTCGGGGCGGGTGAGCGAGCCGATCAAGAGCGAGGCGACGAGGAGCAGGAAAGCGCCGCCCATCGCCAGCACGAGGATGGGCGGCCGGCGGCTTCCCGCCTCCCCCTTCCCCTCCCCGCTCACGACTCGGCCATGAACGGGTAGGTGAAGCTCCGCGGTGGGACGAAGGTTTCCTTGACGGCCCGAGGACTCACCCAGCGAATCAGGTTGAGCAGGCTGCCCGCCTTGTCGTTGGTGCCGCTGGCGCGGGCTCCACCGAACGGCTGCTGGCCTACCACCGCGCCGGTGGGCTTGTCGTTCACGTAGAAGTTGCCGGCCGCGTATCGAAGTGCCTGCTTGGCCTCCTCCACCGCCCGGCGGTCCTGCGCGAAGATCGCGCCGGTGAGCGCGTAGGGGGACGTTTCGTCCACCAGGCGGAGCGTCTCGGACCAGCGCGCGGCCGGGTACACGTACACCGTGAGCACCGGCCCGAAGATCTCCTCGCACAGCGTGCGGTAGGCCGGATCCTGGGTCTCGATCACCGTGGGCTCGATGAAGTATCCGTCCGAATCGTTCGCGCCGCCGCCAAAGAGCACCTTCACTCCGGGCGCGCGCCTCGCGGCGTCGATGTAGCCCTTGATCTTGTCGAACGCCTTCCGGTCGATCACCGCTCCCATGAAATTGCGGAAGTCCGCGGGGTCGCCCACTTTCACCTCGGCCAGCATCGCCAGCATCCGCTCCCGGACCTGCGGCCAGATCGCGTCGGGGACGTACATGCGGGACGCCGCGCTGCACTTCTGGCCCTGATACTCGAACGCGCCACGCACGAGGCCGGTCGCCAGCGCGTCCACGTCGGCGCTGGCGTGGGCGAGCACGAAGTCCTTGCCACCGGTCTCGCCGACCAGGCGCGGATAGGCCGCGTACGACGTCAGGTTGGCCGCCGCCTGCTTCCACAGAGTCTGGAACACCTTGGTCGAGCCCGTGAAGTGAATACCGGCGAAGGCGCGATCGGCCAGCAGGCGCTCGGACACCTGTGCGGACGGGCCGGAGACGAAGTTGATCACCCCCGGCGGAAGCCCCGCTTCCTGGAGCAATCGCATGATGAAGTAGTTCGAGAAGACCGCCGTCGCCGCGGGCTTCCACACCACGGTGTTGCCCATGATCGCCGGCGCGGTGGGCAGATTGCCGCCGATCGAAGTGAAGTTGAACGGCGTGATGGCGTACACGAACCCTTCGAGCGGGCGATAGTCGAGGTAATTCCATACCCCGGCGACCGACAGCGGCTGCTCGGCGTAGATCCGCTCGGCGTAGTGGACGTTGAAGCGGAAGAAGTCGATCAGCTCGCAGGCGGCATCGATCTCCGCCTGATGCACGGTCTTCGACTGCCCGAGCATTGTGGCCGCGTTGACGACGGGCCGGTAGCGCGTGGCGAGGAGATCCGCCGCCTTGAGAAAGACCGCGGCCCGCCGCTCGAACCCCCACGCCGACCATTCCCGCCAGGCCGCCTGCGCGGCGGCGATGGCCGCCCGTACCTCGTCGGGACCGGCCTGCTGCACTTTGGCGAGGATGTGGTGGTGGCAGTGGGGCATCGCGACGTCCACCGTCCGGCCGGTGCGGACTTCCCTTTCGCCGATGATCAGGGGGATCTCGACCTGGCGACTGGAGAGCTCTTTCAGGGTCCGCTTGAGCTCGACCCGCTCCGGAGAACCGGGTGCGTAGCCCAGGACGGGCTCGTTGATGGGAGCGGGAACTTTGGGGATGGCGTTCATGAGAGAAAAGTACAGTCGACAGTCATCAGATGTCAGTGAAGTTAACTGACGTCTGGGAACTGACAAACGTTGATACGTAAGGATGGCCATTCACCCCCAAACCCGCATCGGTCACGTCCACCTGACCGTCTCGGACTTGGACCGCGCTCTCGCCTTCTATCGCGACGTGCTCGGGTTCGAGGTCACGACCTCGTACGGGCAGGATGCCGTCTTCCTGTCGGCGGGGGGCTACCATCATCACATCGGGCTCAATACCTGGGCCGGCCGAGGCGCACCGGCGCCCGCGCCGGGCACCACGGGGCTGTACCACTTCGCCATTCTCTTGCCGGACCGCAAGGCCCTCGCCGCGGCGGTGCGACGCGTACTGAACGCGGGGCTCCGGCTCGAGGGCGCGGCCGATCACGGCGTGAGCGAAGCGATCTATCTGCGCGACCCGGACGGCAACGGGGTCGAGCTGTACCGCGACCGGCCGGAGAGCGACTGGCCGAAGGAACCGGACGGGGGGCTTGCGATGTACACGCGACCCTTGAATCTCGAAAAATTACTGTCTGAGGCCGAATAACCTGGGAGCGGGGAGCGGGGAGCGGTTCCCGCCGCTGCAACGGAAGGTACCGCTCCCTGCTCCCCGCTCCCGTTCTTATCGCTTCCCCTTTATCAGTAGGCTGTCGCTGACCTTCACCGCCTCCACCGGCGTCGGCGCGGTCCGCTCGCCCCGAGGGATGAGCGCCGAGAGGTTCGCGAGCTCGTAGGCCGAAACGGCCATCACGGCCGACGCCTGCGCGAGGTCGGGCGCGATCGCCATGTCGTACGTGTCCGACTGTGAGTGGTGCGTGTGGTTGTAGCCGCGCTCGAGCTGGTTGAAGTTGAAGCCCGGAACTCCGTACGGGAGGAACGACAGATGGTCGGTGCCGCCTTTATTGCGGTTCACGACCGAGTCGGCGCCGAGCCTCGCCACCGGCGCGAGGAGGGCGCGCCAGAGGCCTTCGAGGTCCGTCCTCCCCTGCAGGGCCTGTCCCGTGATCGCGCCCGTGCCGTTGTCCAGCACGATGACGGCCTGGATCGAATCGGCTTCCGCCGCATGCGCCTCCGCGTACTTGCGCGAGCCGATGAGTCCCTGCTCCTCACCCGTGAAGAGCACGAAGCGAATCGTCCGCCCGGGCGTGAGCCCCGACTGCGCGATCGCCCGGGCCGCCTCGAGCACGCACATGGCCCCGGTACCGTTATCGGTGCCGCCGGTGCCCAGGTCCCAGGAGTCGAGATGCGCGCCGACGATCACGACCTGTCCGGGGTGCTCGCTGCCACGGATCTCGGCGACGGTGTTCCATTGCGGCACCGAGTCGCGCGTCAGCTCGTTCGTGACGCTCACGGCGAGCAGTGGTGTCGAGCTCGCGCGGAGCAGCCGATCGAACATGGCATAGTCTTCATGCGCCACCACGATCTGCGGGAGGGGGAGGATGCGATTGGGCGAGCCGCTCATGTTGAGGAGCGCGTGCTCTTTGCCCGCGTCCAGCACGATGCCGAGCGCACCGGCGCGTTGCAGCAGGAATGGGACGTCGTTGGCGAACTGCTGCATGCGCGCCCGCGTGAGCGAGTCGGCGTCCCGGAACGGTGTGAAGACGTTGCGGAAATACTCCCGCTGGGTCTGCGAGTCCGTCGCCGTCATGGCGGGGCCGTCGCCGTTCCAGACGGGTGCCGGCGGGCGGGTCATGACCCACGCGCCCTTCACCCGGCTCCGGTACGTGGCGAAGCTATCCGGCGTGGTGGCGTCAATTCGGACGACGGGCCCGGTCCGCACGGCTCCTCTCTCGCCGGTACCCGGCGCCCAGGCCCAGCTCGCGGCCGTCACGTCGTGCGCCCGCGGGGCCGTCAGGCGTACCCGGATCGGCCCTCGCGTCCAGGTGCCGCCAAACTTCCAGGACTCGAGCTTGGCGTCCAGCCCGTAGCTCTTGAAGCGCTCGAGTGTCCAGTCGTTCGCTCGGCGCACGGCAACCGACCCGGTGAGCCGGGGACCGATCACGTCCGTCAGGTACTGCAGATTCTCCATCACCTGTGAGTGGTTCAACGCCTGATCGATGACGGCGGCGGCGCCGGTGGTGTCGACGGTGGGCACCTGAGCGGAAATGGGACGCGGCGCCGACGCGACGAGCGCGGCGGCCGCCGCCAACAGACGAAGAGGTCTCACGGACGTCCACCCTCGGGCAAGGAATCGACGGAACGCTGTGGGGGAATCGGGATCGTCACCGTCATAGTCGTGCCCTTCCCCACGGTGGAATCTACGGCGATGTTGCCGCCAAACATGGTGCGCAAGACACTCTGGACCACCACGAGGCCCATGCCGCTCCCCTCGCCGAACTCCTTGGTGGTGAACCCGGGCTCGAAGATCCGATCGAGGTCCGCCGGGCGGATGCCGCTGCCCTCGTCTCGCACGGTCAGCCGGAGGGTGCTCCCGACATGGCCGAGGCCGACGCGGATCGGCGCGGGGCGAGCGGCGCTCGCGTCCGCGGCGTTGCGAATCAGGTTGACGAGGAGGTCATAGAACGCGTTTGGGTCCCCTTTCAGATAAACCGTCTCGAGTGTGGAGTCGAACTCGAGAGGAATCCTCTTTTCCTTCAGCACGCGGCTCTCGAGCGTGCAGCAGGAGCGGACCACCCGAACCGCGTCGAACCGCTCGGATCGCGCCAGCGCTCCGCGCGCGCGATCCTTGACCGCCCGGAGAAAGGCGACCGAGCGATCGATGTCCTCGACGATCTGCCCGAGCTCGTCGAGCAGCTCGAGCCGCCGGTCGGCCGCCACCTCCGTCCAGCGACCCAGCGACTCCATGGCGAGCTGCAGGCCGGCGCGCGCCCCGGTGAGGGGATTGGACAGCTCGTGGGCGATGATGCCGGGCAACGTGCTGATGTCCTGAAACGGGTCGGACCGCACTGGCCCCGCCTGGTCCGACCCCACTTCCCGGCGGTCGAGGAGCCCGAGGCACAACCCGGCGAGCTCGAGCGTGAGGCGCTCGCGGCTACGCCGCTCGCGGCCCTCAGGGGGTGGCGCGGGCGGCCGGGTGCGCACCGGCGCGATCACCCAGGGCCCGGGCGCCGTCCGGCACCCGACCCAGCGGCTCCCCTGGACGATGGGGATGTTCCAGCGCTGCAGCGTGGCATCGACGTCCAGCTTGGTGGCGTGATGGGTAGGCGCGGGGTCGCTCGAGCTCTGCGGCTGGAGCTCGGCGCGCGCGGACACCTCCCATACCGTAACGGGACGGCCGCCGAGGGCCACGCTCGCCTGCCGCAGGATCTCGCGCCTGCCGTCGACGAATGACTCCGGTTCCGTCACCGAGGCTCCCACGCGCGCACCACCCGAACCGGGCGGCGTCGCCGAGGCGGCCGCCGGTCACGTCGCTAATTCCGTTGGCGATTGGGGCGCGCAATACATATGCGTCAAACTTCACAAGCCGTCAAGCAATGAGGCGCTCGCGCAACGAGCGCGGCGTGACGATCGACGTGAAGAGTAGCGAACTCTCCTTGACACCTCCGGCGGCGCGGTCCAGCATAGCCGGGATCCGCTGCCGCTGTGGTCCCACCCACCGGAGGATGCCATGCGTGTCCGCCCCCGTCACCGGCTCTGCTGTGTTCCCTTGCTGGTCCTGCCCGTTGTTCTTGGCGCCCAGGACACCGGCGCGATCCGCGGGCGCGTCACGGACGCGGCGAGCGGGCAGCCGATCGTCGGGGCGCGCGTCACCCTCGAGGGAACGGCTTTGAGCACGGGCTCGTCCGCGATCGGGGCGTTTTTTATCGGGGATGTGCCAGTCGGGCAGCACCTGCTGCTGGTACGCCGAGTGGGGTACGCGTCGGCGCGGCAGGAAGTCACCGTCGCTGCCGGCGATACGGTCGAAGCCAACATCCCGCTCCGGGCCGTCGCGGTGTCGCTCGATGCGATCGTCGTGACCGGAGCCGGAGCGCCGGCCGAGCGAAAGGTGCTGGGCAACACCATCGAAAGCGTGCCCGGCGAGGCGGTGAGCCAAGCCCCGGGGGCCCTCACCGTGGACCAGGCGCTCGCCGGCAAGATCACGGGGGCCGTGATCTCGCAGAGCACCGGCGTGCCGGGCGGTCAGGTCAGCGTGCGGCTGCGCGGCACCAACACGATCCTCGGCAACGCCGAGCCGCTGTGGGTAGTGGACGGCGTGCTCGTGGACAACAGCGCGCAGGCGCTCGTGAGCTTAGGCGCCAACGCCGGACGGGGCAACGCGGCGCTGTCGAACCGTCTGTCGGACCTCTCGCCGGAAGACGTCGACCACGTGGAGGTGCTCAAGGGCGCTGCCGCCGCGGCCTTGTACGGATCTCGCGCGAACAGCGGTGTGATCCAGGTGTTCACCAAGCGCGGACAGCAAGGACCACCGCGCGTCACCGCCGGGACCGAAGTCGGCGTGAGCGACACGCCCAACAAGTTCGCGTTCAACATGTCTCCGAACGCCGGCTGGACGGACGTCGTATATGGCGGCGCGTCGGCCCTCGGTGCTCCGGTGCAGCGCTACGACATTCAGGATTCGGTGTGGCGTACCGGCGTCTCATCCGTCAGCCACGTGTCCGTCTCCGGCGGGAACGGCCCCACGACCTACTACCTGTCGGGCGCGTATGACTCCGAGCAGGGCATCGTGCAGGCCGACGGGCGTCATCACACCAGCGTCAGCGCGACGGTGTCGCAGCAGGTGCGCCCGAATCTCGAGCTGCGTCTGGCCGGCAACTTCGTGCAGACGCACAGCGATTTCATTCCGGAAGGCGAGCAGACGCAGGGCGTGCTGACCAACCTCGTCTTCACACCCACGAGCGTAAAGCCGTTCTACGATCCGAACCAGGGTCGCTATCCATACAACCCGGTGCTCGGCCCGAACGCACTGACGGTGCTGCACACGTTTGAGGCCCCGCAAGATGTGACGCGGTTTTTCGGCAGCGCACAGGCGACGTTGCAGCCGACCCCGAGCCTCACGCTCAGGGGTCTCCTCGGAATCGACGACTATCGGCAAGAGGACAAGTACCTCCAGCCCGCGTTCTCAACCGGTCCCGCTTTCACCGGCAGCATCGCCAACCCCATNNACAAACCTCGCGGTCGGGCAAACAGACTTGAATGGCGCGACTCCGAGCGCCTCGCAGTCGATCGCCGACCTCCGCACCGTCGGCGGGTTCGGCGAGGAGCGCGTGAGTCTCAGCGACCGCCTGTTCTTCACGGCGGGGCTCAACGTGGAAGCGGCCTCGGCCTTCGGCCCCGACGAGCGCTGGCAGGCGTACCCACGAGCCAGCGGCTCCTGGCTCGTGAACGAGGAGCCGTTCTTCAAGGACGGCGCGCTGGGCCGGCGCTTCACTACCATGCGCCTGCGCCTCGCGTACGGAGAGACCGGCGGCCAGCCGCCCTTTCCGTATGCCCAGTTCAACAACTACGTGAACGTCGGTTTCACGGGAAAGCCGGGGCTCATCGCGAGCAGCCTCGCGGGAAACCCTGGCCTGCGGCCGGAGCGGCAGCACGAGATCGAGGGCGGCGCCGACATCGGTCTGCTCGGCGATCGGGTCCTCGCCGAGCTGACGTATTTCCACCAGCGCACCACCGATCTGGTGCTGTCGGTACCGCTACCGCCGAGCACGGGCCAGTCGCAGCAGTATCAGAACGTGGGCGTGCTCACCAACCGCGGGTGGGAGGCGACCTTTACGACGGTGAACGTCGACAAGCCCCGCTTCGCCTGGCGCACGCGCCTCTCGCTCGCTCACGCGAGGAACCGCGTCGAGTCGCTGGTCACCCCCACGGACACCCTCGTCTTCGACTATCTGAACGCAGTGATCCCAGGACAGCCTATCGGTGTGTTCTTCGGCGGATACTACGCACGCAATCCCGATGGGAGCATCGCGTACGCGCCCGTGAATGTCGTCATGCAGGGGACGACGTACACGTTGATGCTGCCGGTGCGCGGCACGGATACCCTGCCGAGCGGCGCGATCGTGAACGGACGGAAGGTGATCGGCGACCCCACCCCGAAGCTGGTGGCGTCACTGGGGAACACCTTCGATCTAGGCCGGCGCGTCCAGCTCTCATTTCTGCTCGACGGCCGATTCGGTAACAAGGTGGCGAACTTCACGCGCCGGATCACCGAGCTGTTCGGCGTGGACCAGGACGTGGAACGCGAGATCAACGGGGATACGATCCCCCGAACCTTCAGCCTGAATCCCGCGGGGCGCAGCCTGATCTACGAGGAGTACATCGAGGACGGCAGCTTCGTGAAGCTGCGCGAGGTTGCGCTATCCCTTCACTTCGACCAGGCGTTTGTGAGGCACCTCGGCGCCATCGCCATGGACCTGAAGATCGCCGCGCGGAACCTGCACACGTGGACCAAGTACCGCGGGCTCGACCCCGAGGTGAACCTGTTCTCCG
Organism: Gemmatimonadota bacterium; assembly: GCA_003221045.1. Lineage (GTDB taxonomy): Bacteria > Gemmatimonadota > Gemmatimonadetes > Gemmatimonadales > GWC2-71-9 > AG41. Next base: position 19,332 of record QHUC01000006.1, read on the forward strand.
CGAGCACGGTGTCGCGTGGCGTCGACTTCGCCGACACACCGGTCCCGCGCACGTTTCTCGTCAGCGTCAACTTCACGTATTGAGGGAGGCCGCCATGACGCGCCGCTATTTTCGCAATCCGCGCCTCGTGCTATGTGTTGCGGCCGCCCTCGCCGGGACGGCCTGCGATCTGACGCTCGTGAATCCCAATGCCCCACCCGAGCAGACCGTGTTGAACACGCCGGACGGGCTCGTCGCGTTGGCCGTAGGCATGCAGGCGCAGTACGCCGGCGGCGTCGGCGACTTTGTGATTCCCCCTTCGCTCACGACAGATGAGTGGGGTACGACCACGCGGTCGCTGATCGCCTACCAGTCACTGCTGACGGGGAACAACTTCGACCCGTCGTACGCCGTCGTCCTCGCGCCATGGGCCGACGCCTACCGCACCATCAAGTCGGCCAACAACGTGCTGCTCTACGCGCCGCAGGTGAACCTGGGGCCCGGGCTCGAAGCGGGGATGGTGTCCCTCGCCAAGCTGTTCAAGGCGATGGCCCTCGGCACGATCATCCTGCAGTACCAGAGCGTTCCCGTCGACGTCAGTGGGCCCGCACCGGTACCGCAATCGCGCGCCGTGGTGCTCGACACCGTGCTCGCATTGCTCGAGTCGGCGCGTACGGACTTCACCGGCGTCACGGCAGCGGACTTGAGCGGCTTCACCTCCCGCGTCCTGGGCACGGGGTTCAACGTTCTGAACACGATCGATGCCATGCGCGCGCGGTACAATCTCATCGCGGGCCAGTACCAGCAGGCGATCGACGCCGCCGACTCGGTCAGGCCGAACGTGCTTTCCGTGTTCACCTACACCGCCCCTGCGGTCAACTCGATTTGGGACCTGGGGTTTTCCACGGCCTACGTCAAGGTGCTCAAGAGCTTCAAGGATCAGGCGGAGGCGGGCGACGGCCGCGTCGCCTATTGGGTGGATACCACGGTGGCGCCCACGACCGGCAACCCGGATTCGCTGCTCCTGCCCCTCAAGAAATTCAGCGGGCAAGGCGACGCGTATCCCGTATACCTGCCCGACGAGATGAAGTTGATCAAAGCGGAGGCGTTCGCCCAGCTCGGCACATTGGACTCGGCCGCGTTCTACGTGAACGCGGTGCGGACGCAGGCGAGCTCGCCAGTGGACGAGCCCATCGCGAACCTCCCCGCGCTCGACCCGGCGACGCAACTCGACACGCAGGCCAAGCTGCTCGCCCAGATCGCCTACGAGCGCCGGTACGAGCTCTTCGAACAGGGGCTCAGGTGGGAAGACACCCGACGCCTCGGCACCGCGCTTACCACGACGCCGACGCTGCCGTTCCTGCCGACCCCGCTGCAGGAGTGCGACGCGAATCCGGCCGCCGGCTGCTAGCGCCGCACGTCGGTCCGGAGGACGTCCCAGACACGCTCGTCCTCCGGGCCCAGCACCCACGCGGAAAACCCGCGTAACTTCTTCTCACGCGCGAGCCCCAGCTCCGCGCGAAAGCTGCGTACATCGTTGAGAAACACCCATTCGAACACTCCGCCGTTCTCGAACATCGCCCAGGGAACGGCCTGCACCGAATCCCAGCGCACCGTCGCGCCGTTGCGCTCGGCGAGTCCCGATCCCCACGCCCAGCTCACCGTCTCCGACCACGAACGCGCACGCTCCGGGAGGGACGCGTCGTAGCGGCTGAACCAATGCTCGCTCCAGAGCGGCACGCCCAGAGAGAGCTTGTCGGGCGGGATGAACCGGAGGAAGTATTCGACGTTGTCGCGCATCCACGGGAGGCCCGCCACGGGACCGGGCGGCGTGCGGCGGGTCTGTTGGTCGTACGACATCAGGGACACGAAGTCCCCGACTCGCCCGAGCGCCGCGAGGTCGTAGCCCTCACGCCAGCTCTCGTAAAGGAAGCGGTGGTACCCGGTGGGGCCCGGCAGGTCGTCCGTCCGGTGGACCACGGCGATGCTGACCTTGCAGCTCGCGGCATGGAGTGCGTTCGCGGCGTCGCTGTACCACGCCGTGAGGCGGTCACGGTCGTCCAGGTTGACGTTCTCGATGTCGAACTGGATTCCCCAGAACCCGCTGTCCCGGCAGAGCTGGACGAGTGAACGCACCGCCCGAGCCCGAGCCGCGGTGTCGGCGAGCAGTCGCCGCAGCGCCGGCTGGTTGAAGCCCTCGTTGACGACCAGGGGCATCACCTTCACCCCGTGCCGGCGAGCCAGGGCCAGCACTCGACGGTCGAGGCTTCCCCATACGATGCCGAGGCTGTCCACGGTGAAGACCTGGGGGCCCAGCACGGTGATCTGATCGATGTGCTCGGTGAGGCTGGTATAGCTGTTCTCGGTGTCTACGTAGTAGAACAATCGCTCGAGCGGCTGTTGCGCCCGGGCGGTGGACGCCGCGAGCGCCAGGCAACCCAAGCAAACCCAGACGTAGCGGAGCATACAGTCCGTCGAACCTCCTTGTAGTTGTCGAGGCGGGGCTTATTGTTCCGTAGCTACGTTGATCCAACGACGAAAGGAACGCCAGTTGACGCCGTCGAAACCTTCCTCCCTTGTGCGTGAGGAAGACACCCTGCGCAGCCCCCACGACGCGCTGCGCGAGCGGGAGCGCATCCCGACGATCGTCGTGCCGGACCACGACGACCTCGCGCTCCGCCTCGCCGACCGGATCGTCCAGGTGATCGCGGCGACGACCGCCGCCAAGGGGCGCTGCGTGCTCGGCCTCGCCACCGGCAGCACCCCGCTCGGGATCTACCGCGAGCTGATCCGGCGATACCAGGCCGGCGAGGTGGATTTCTCACGGGTGGTCACGTTCAACCTGGACGAGTACTACCCGATGCCCGCGGACAGTCCGCACAGCTACCGCTGCTATATGTGGGAGAATTTCTTCGCGCACGTGAATATTCGGCCCGAATGCGCGCACATCCCGGACGGGAGCGTGCCGCGCGAGAATCTGGCCGCGCACTGCGCCGGGTACGAGCACGCCATCGCCGAGGCGGGGGGCATCGACTTCCAGATGTTGGGGATCGGCAAGAGTGGGCATATCGGGTTCAACGAGCCCGGGTCGGCCCCGGACGAGCGCACCCGGCTCGTGACGCTCGACACCGTGACCCGTAAAGACGCCGCCGCGGACTTCTTCGGTGAGGACAACGTGCCGCGGGAGGCGGTGACCATGGGCATCGCCACGATCCTCGAGGCGCGCGAGATCGCGCTGATCGCGACAGGCGAGCACAAAGCCGAGATCGTCGCGCGCGCCGTAGAAGGCGACATATCCCAGGACGTGGCCGCGACGTTCCTCCAGCGCCATCCCAACGCCACGGCCTATCTCGACGCGGCCGCCGCCGCGCAGCTGACCCGGATCCACACGCCCTGGGTGCTCGGACCGGTGGAATGGACCGAGCCGATCACCGAACGGGCGGTCGTGTGGCTGGCCGAGCAAACCGGCAAGGCGATCCTGAAGCTGACGGAGCGCGACTATACGGAGCACCACCTGAGCCCGCTCCTCGCCAAGCACGGCGCGGCGGGGCCGATCAACGGCACGGTGTTCAACCGCCTGCGCGACAAGATCCGGGGGCGTCGGCGGTTGCCGTCGCGGCGGTCGGTGGTGGTCTTCTCACCGCACCCCGACGACGACGTGATCTCCATGGGCGGGCTGCTCCGCAAGCTCTGGGAGAACGAGAACGCGATCGTCGTGGCGTACATGACGAGCGGGAACATCGCTGTCTTCGATCACGACGTGCGACGGCATCTCGACTTCGTCGAGCGGGCGGCGACGACGCTCGGCCTCGACGCCGCCGCCGCCCACCGCGTCCACGCCGACGTGGAGGCCAGCTTCGAGCGCAAGGCGCCCGGCGATGTCGACCTGCCGGCGGTGCAGGAGCTCAAGCGGGTGATCCGCGAGTCCGAGGCGATCGCGGCGCTCGAATCGGTCGGCCTGCCGCGCAGCTCGGCCCGCTTTCTCAACCTGCCGTTCTATCGAACGGGGGAGGTCCGCAAGCGGCCGATCGGCCGGGAGGATGTGGCGATCGTGCGGGCACTCCTCGTCGAGGCGCGTCCCGACCTCGTGTTCGTCGCCGGCGATTTGTCCGATCCTCACGGCACGCACCGCATGTGCCGGGCGGCGATCGCGCGGGTGCTCGAGCAGTACGACGCGACGCGGCCGCAGGTGTGGCTGTATCGGGGCGCGTGGCAGGAGTGGTCCCTCACGGAGGCCGACGTCCTCGTGCCCCTGTCCCAGGACGAGCTGCGCGCCAAGGTGCTCGCCATCTTCAAGCACCAGTCGCAGAAGGACACGGCCCCGTTTCCGGGCGCGCACGACGACCGCGAGTTCTGGCAGCGCGTCGAGGCGCGGAACCTCGAGACGGCGGCGCATGCCGACCGGCTCGGGCTCGCCGAGTACTACGCCATGGAAGCCTACCGCATCCTTAAACCGTAAGGAGGCAGGCCGATGAATACCATGACCGCCCGCGGGTTGAGCCTGGCACTGGTGGTGGCTGTTTGGACGTTCATCTCCCACACGCAGAATCTCCCCCTGTCGTTCTGGCCGGTGCTCGTCGGTCTGGGGTGCTTCCTCGCCGCCGGCGGTGGCATCCCCGGGCTCCAGAAATCGCTGGCGGGGCTGGTCTCGGGTGTGGTGTGGGCGCTGCTGTACCTTGCGGTGTCCCGCGCGTTGGCGCGGCAGGAGATCGTGGACGCGCTGGTGCTGGGCGCGGCGGCGTTTGGCATGGTGCTGCAGACGCGGGTACCACTCCTCTCGTTTACCGCCGGCGCGTTCGCCGGCGCGGGCACCGCACTGGGCATGGCAGCCCGCTCGGCGCAAGGGGGGGTTCGCGTGGCCATCGTGCTCGCGATTGGAGCGGGGCTCGGGTATGCCGCAGAGTGGCTGGCCGGGAAGATGAGGACCCGGACCGCATGAGCCACACCACGAGCCGTCATGGATCAACGCGACGCTGATACCCGCGCCGCGTCGCGGCGCCTCTTGGCGACGAGCGAGCGCGAGCTGCAGCGGATCGTCCTGGACATGCACGACGGGCCGGTGCAGGACATCTTCGCGGCCCTGTCGCAGCTCCAGGTGCTCGAGCGCGCCCTCGCAGCGGACGCCGCGGCCGAGCAGCGGGTGCGCCAGGCGATGCGCCTGCTCGAGCGGGCCCTGGGCGAGATCCGCAACTTCATCGGCGCGTTCCGCCCGCCCGGCTTCGAGCGCCGCGCGCTGGGGGAGATCATCGAGGGGCTCGCGGTCCAGCACGAGACGCTCACCGATCAGGCGGTGGAGTTCGAGCTCCCGCCGGACCTGGGCGACTGCGCGCTCCCCACGAAAATCGCGATCTACCGGATCCTGCAGGAGGGGCTCGCGAACGGCCACCGCCACTCGGGCGCCGCCCGCCAGCGCGTGACGGTCGAGCGACGGGGCCAGGCCATCGCGCTCACCGTGTCGGACGACGGCCGGGGCTTCGACCCGCAACGCGTGTTGGCGAGCGAGGAAGACGTCGGCGTCGAAGGCGGGCATTTCGGGCTGCGCGGGATCCAGGACCGCGTATCGATGCTGGGCGGCACGTTCGCGCTCGAGAGCGCGCCCGGTCGAGGCACGTCGCTCACCGTCACGCTGCCCGCCGAATGAGGCGGGGACCATGATCCACGTGCTCCTCGCCGATGACCACGCCATCGTGCTCGAGGGCCTGCGGGCGCTGCTCGACGGCGAGTCGGATATCACGGTGGCCGCCTGGACCACCGATGGCACCGAAGTGGTGAAGCTCGTCGAGCAGCACAAGCCGGACGTCGTGGTCCTCGATCTCGAGCTCACGAGCATCAAGGGGACGGAAGTGATCGCCGCCCTGCGCGACCGCACAGCCCCGCCGAAGGTCCTCGTGCTCACGGCGTACAACGACGGCGAGTCGTTGCGCTCGGCGCTCGACGCGGGCGCCGACGGCCTGGCCCTGAAGACCGAATCCCCACAGCAGACGCTCACGGCCATCCGCCAGGTGCACGCGGGGCAGCTCGTCTTTCCTCAGGCGGCACGCCGCTGGATCGACGGCCGCGCGGGCGCGGGCGCGCCGGGCGAGCTCACTCCGCGCGAGCGCGAGGTATGGGCACTCGTCGCGAACGGGCTCACCAACCCGCAGATCGCCGAGCGCCTCGGACTCTCCGATAACACGGTGAAATTCCACGTGCAGCATCTGTTCTCGAAGCTGGGCGTGAAGAACCGCACGGAGGCTGCGCTCAAGTACGCGCACGGACGCTAGCCCGCCTGGTTGTGAAATAATTCACATAAGCACGCTTGCTTGACAGGTCCTGAGGCGCTCCCTACCGTGGGGCGGCTTTAGCATGACACACAACCACGCTGGTCCGCGCGGTGCGCTGGAACGGCTCGGACGCCACACTCGACGAGTGGGCGCGCGAGCCGTTTTCGCTTTCGTCTCATATAGAGGAGGCGTATGGACATGCTGACGGCGCTGGCGCTGAGTATTGGAATCCTGATCGCGCTGTGGGTGAAAGTCGGCTCAATGGCGAGTCTGCTCGTGCCGGCGGGCATCGTGGCGTGGGCGTGTTTCTTCGCCGCCGGCGGCAAGATACAGGGATTGCAGAAGACGATCGCCGCCACCCTGTCGGGCGTCGTGTGGGTGTGGCTCGCCATGACCCTGATCGGCATGATGGGCATGGGGAGCTGGGGCTGGGTCATCATCGGCGTGGTCGCGTTCATCCTGGTGTTTCAGTCGAGGGTGCCGGCCCTTTCCTTCATACCGGGCGCCTTCTGCGGCGCGGCGGTGACGGCCTGGGCGGCACCGACAGACCCGAAGGGCTACCTGATGGTGGCGGTCGCGCTCATCGCGGGCGCCGTGCTGGGCTACGTCTCGGAGATGGGCGCCGGAATGCTGGCGAAGAAGGCCTAGGCGCGGGGCCGGAGGTTGTGGCCCCACGGGCGCGCTTGATTCGGGCGCGCTCGTCGTACTTGACAGGGTGACATCTCAGCCGGAAACTCAACCCTCCACCAGCGCCCCGAGGGAGTTATGACCGCTCCGCAACTCGCCATGAAGGACCTGCGGCGTGTCGTCATCGCTGCAGCCGTCGGGAACGTGATCGAGTGGTATGACTTCTACATCTTCGGCAGCCTGGCCGCGCTCCTATCGGTCAAGTTTTTCGCGGCAGGCGCCTCCGGAAGCGCGCTCATCAAGAC
>QHUC01000007.1 GCA_003221045.1 Gemmatimonadota bacterium
ATCTGCGCAATGTAGCGCTGCAGGTCGAGGTCGATGGTGGTGTGCAGCGGACGACCGGGCACGGGGGCCAGGCGAGACCCCGCCCCCGCCTCCCGGACCACGTGCCCCAGGGCGCTCACTTCCACGAAGCGTACGCCGTCCGCGCCGCGCAGCGAGTCGTCGTACTCGCGCTCGAGTCCGTCCTTGCCCAGCAGCCCACCGAGCCGCACCGCCGAGACTCGCTGCTGCGCTCGCTCGGCCTCGGTGATTTCGCCCACGTAGCCCACCAGATGAGCGACGAGCGAGCTGTCCGGGTAGTGCCGCTTCGGCTCTGGCTGAATCAGCAATCCCGGAAAGAGGAGGCGCCGCTCCTCCAGCGCCGACACGACTTCGAACGTGGCGCTCGGAAGCACGACGATCGGCAGGTATGGCGTTCGCCGATACCGGACCAACGCGCGCTCGATCCCGAGGCTGTCGAGCTTCACGATCGGGGCGAGGCGCCGCAGTGTCGCCCGCAACGAGTCCTGATCGGCGGCCGGCAAGAGCGAGACGGTGTAGCCCGTCACGTTCTCGGCGAGAATCTTGCCGTTGCGGTCGGTGATGATCCCCCGCGGCGCCGGCAGCGGAATCGGCCGCAGCCGGTTGGTCTCGGATTGGAGCTGGAACGCCGAGTGCTCGAGGATCTGCGTGCGAAAGAACACGATCACGAGGGTCGCCAGCGCGGCCCACACGACGCCACGGGCGACGCGCAGCCGCCGCTCGAGCAGATGAGGGTGGAACGAGCTCACATCACGTCGCTCACGCGGATGGCTAGATGGCGCCCGAACAACCAGAGGACGAGCACGCCCGCGACGGCCGTCGTCAGGCTCTGGAGCGGTGACCACACCAGCAGCTCCCAGCCGAGGAGCCCACCCTTGAGCTTCCCCGACGCGAGCGCGACCGCCAGGTTGCGGAACCACGTGCCGGCGAAGAACAGGCAACCGTTCACGAACAGGTTCTCCGCGAAGAACACCGCCTTGCTCCAGGAGGAGAGATACCCCACAAGGGTGTGCGCGAGCGCGCCCGCTCCGAACGAGGCTGGGGTGAGCGCGTCCCGCACCAGACCCACGAGAAAGCCGGCGGCCGCGCTTGGCCCCGGTCGGGCGCGGATCGTGTAGACGCCTCCCCCACCCCCTCCGCTTGCCCCACCTCCCCCGGTCTCGAAGACCGAGCGGAGATCACCTCGGATCGGCGGCCCGGTGAGGATCATGACGTGCGTCACGGCGGCAGGGTGCACCGCGGGCCGCACGAGGTACGTTCGCTCCCAGCCTTCGGCTTCACCCGCCACACCTACCACAGTACCGATCGGGATGCCACGCGGGAGCACGCCCCCCAGCCCGGACGTGAGGATCTCGGTTCCATTGGGCACGAGCTGTCGATAGGCCACGCCGTGCAGCTCGAGCAGCCAGACGCGGGGTCCCTCGGTGCCGTGTGGTGCGACGATGCCGTACACGCTCCCGTCCGCCGCCATGGCGCTGGCCCGGAAGTCGGGGTGCGCCCACGTGACCACGACTCCGGTCTGCGCGTCGACCGAGCTCACGATGCCCACGAGGCCCTCGGGGCTGACGACCGCCGTGAGGGGCTTCACCCCCTGCTTCCTGCCGGCGGAAATGATGAACGTGAGGTTTCCGCTCGGCTCGGGCTCGTGGAGAACCTCGGCCGGCACGTAGCCGCTCGACAGACGCTGGCCCAGCCCCAGCAGACCTCGGAGGCGGGCGTTTTCCCCGCGGAGCTCGGGCAGGAACGTAGCGGCCAGCGCGGCGGAATCGCGCTGTGCCACCACCGTTTCGTAGCGCAACAGCGACGCGGAGAGGAGCTCGGTCTTCTGCTGGAGGGTCAGGAACGGCGCCAACACGGTCTGGCGCAGCCCGCGCGCCACGGGATCGCGAACGCGCTCGGGGAGGCTCATCGCGGCGACGGAAAGCATGACGCACCCGATAAAGGCGAGCGTGTCGGCGCGCGACGCGTAGCGGTCCGCTCCGAGCGCCATCGGGTCAGGTGGTCAGAACGTTGCGGTATTTCTCCGGATCGTCGAGGATCCGTCCCGTCCCCCGCACGACGCAGGTCATCGGGTCCTCGTCGAGGTGGATCGGCAGGCCCGTCTCCTGCTGCAGCAGCACGTCGAGGCCGCGGATCAGCGCGCCCCCGCCGGTCATCACGATACCGCGATCCACGATGTCCGACGCCAGCTCGGGGGGCGTGATCTCGAGCGCGCGTCGCACCGCGTCCACGATCTGCTGGATCGGCTCCTGCACGGCTTCGCGTATCTCGCTCGAGTGCACGCGCACGATCTTCGGGATTCCGGAGACGAGGTCGCGGCCCTTCACCTCCATCTCGCGCTCTTCCCCGACCGGTGCCGCGGATCCAATCTGGATTTTGATCTGCTCCGCCGTGGGTTCGCCGATCAAGAGGTTGTAATTCTTGCGCATGAACTGGACGATCGCCTGGTCGAGCTCGTCGCCGCCCGTGCGGATCGACGTGTCCGACACGATCCCAGACAGCGCGATCACGGCGATCTCCGTCGTGCCCCCGCCGATGTCGATGACCATATTGCCGGTCGGCGTCTCCACCGGGAGTCCCACGCCGATCGCCGCCGCCATCGGCTCGGCGACCATGTAGACTTCCTTCGCTCCCGCCGACTGTGCGGAGTCTCGCACCGCACGCTTTTCCACCTCCGTGATCCCGCTCGGCACGCACACGATCACCTTCGGCTTCACGCGGAACAGGTGGCGATCGATGATGGTCTTCAGGAAGAAGCGCAGCATCTTCTCGGTCACGTCGAAGTCGGCGATGACACCGTCCTTCAGCGGTCGCACGGCGAGGATCCCGTCCGGCGTCCGGCCGAGCATTCGCTTGGCCTCGAGCCCGATGCCCTTGATCTTCCCCGTCGACTTTTCGATCGCCACGACCGAAGGCTCGTTCAAGACGATGCCCTCGCCCTTCACATAAATCAGGGTGTTGGCGGTGCCCAGATCCACGGCGATCTCATTCGCCGGACTCCAGGCACCAAGCTTCCAATTCGGCCAGCGTATGGGCACGTGGTCGTCGGGTGAAAGTCGTTAGGGGGGCGCGTGCGAGCGCATCAAGCTAATGAAAAGCGTAACTCCAAGCAAGGCTGATGCTTGACGGCTCTTATGTCGGCCGCTACCGTTCGCCCATGCGACGCGGAGAAACCCCGTCCGAGATCGCCGTGGTGGACCTTCGGGTCTGCGACCGCTGCGGGCTGTGCTTGCCGCTGTGCCCACCCGAAGCGATTCACCTGAACCTCTCCGATCTGGTAGTGGATCGCAGTACTTGCACCGGCTGCCGTAAGTGCATCGCCCCCTGCCCGGTGGGCGCGCTCACGATGGTCGCCGCGTGATGCGCGACACCGATGTGCTGGTCATTGGTGCGGGCCCGGCTGGCGCTGTCGCTGCGCAGGAAGCGAAGCGCGCCGCCCCGACGCTCGACGTGGTGTTGCTCGAGCGCGACGGCGCGGTCGGCACGCCGGTGCGCTGCGCCGAGGGAGTGGGCGACGCTGGATTGCGCGAATTCGCGAATCCGGTCGGGGCGCCGTGGGTCGCGCGCAAGATCAGGCGCGTGATCTTTCTCGCGCCGGACGACAGCGAAGTCAAAGTGGCCGAGCGCGACGTGGGATGGATTCTCGATCGTACGCGATTCGACGCGTTCTTGGCCGAGCGTGCTTCGGCCGACGGTGTGGAAGTCCTGGTCGGCACGGAAGCCGCGGGCATGAACCGGCTCGCCGATGGTCGCTGGGAGGTGCGGCTGCGCGGTGCCCTGGGCGACGAGTCGGTGCGCGTTCGGATGGTGATCGGCGCGGACGGCGTCGAGGCGATGGTAGGCCGCTGGGCGGGGCTCGATACCCGCGTGCCCGCGCGCGACATGGAGTCGTGCGCGCAGTACGTGTTGCGGGGCATCGATATCGATCCCGACGCCATCTACCTGCAGTTCGGGCGCGCCATTGCCCCGGGGGGCTACGCGTGGGTTTTCCCCCGCGCGCCGGGGATCGCCAACGTCGGCTTGGGGATCGTCGCCCTCAAGGCGGACGGCCGGAATGCCCGGGAATACCTCGATGACTGGATCGCTCGGCGCTACCCGGGAGCGGAGCAAACCGGCTACACGGTGGGCGGCGTGATCACGCACACGACGATCACGCAGACCTATACGGACGGCGTCCTCGTTGCCGGGGACGCTGCGCACATGATCAATCCCTTATCAGGGGGCGGGATCGTCAACGCCATGAAGGCGGGCCGGCTGGCCGGCCGGGCCGCGGCGGCGGCCGTCTGCGCCGCAGACACGAGTGCACGCCGTCTCTCGGCCTACCACGCGGAGTGGATGCGGTTGCTCGGCGATGACCACCTGAAGTATTACCGGATCAAGCAGGCGCTCGAGGAGTTGGACGACGATTTCTTCAATTCGCTTGCACACACCGTGAACGCGATTCCGGGCGACAAGCGGACGCTGGGTCGAATCTTCGCACACGCGCTGGTCAGGCATCCGCAGCTGATTCCAGTGGCCGCGCGCTTTTTCATTTGAATGGAGGTAGCAACGCGGTGCTGAGCATCGATCTCGGAGGCAAACGGGCCTTGGTGGCGGGGGTGGCGGACGACGGCGGCTATGGCTTCGCGATCGCGAAGGCCTTGGCCGAGGCCGGCGCGACCGTGTGCACCGGCACTTGGCCGCCCGCCCTCAACATTTTCCTGAATCTGCTCGAGCGCGGAAAAATCGACGACTCGCGCCGCATGCCGGACGGGTCCCTCCTCCAGTTCGAGAAGATCTATCCTCTGGACGCCGCGTACGACACCCTGGCGGATGCACCGGAGGAGATCCGGAGCAACAAGCGTTACAAGGACGTAGGGGACTTCTCCGTGGCCGGGCTGGCCCAGCGGCTCGTGCAGGATTTCGGAGACCGCCCGCTCGACGTCGTCGTGCACTCGCTCGCCAACGGACCAGAGGTGAAGAAGCCGCTGCTCGAGACCACCCGCGGTGGCTATCTCGCCGCCGTGAGCGTGAGCGCGTACTCCCTCGTGTCTCTGGTCGCGCGGCTCGGCCCCCTCATGCGCGCGGGCGGGTCGTTCCTCTCGCTCACGTACATGGCGAGCGAGCGCGTGGTCCCGGGGTACGGTGGGGGCATGTCGTCCGCGAAAGCGGCACTCGAGAGCGATACGCGGACGCTCGCGTTCGAAGCGGGCCGCAAACACGGCGTTCGTGTCAACACCATCTCGGCCGGGCCGCTCGCGTCACGGGCCGCGAGCGCCATCGGCAAGATCGAGCGGATGGTCGAGTACTACGCCGCCAACTCCCCCCTCAGCGAGCCGCTTACCGCCCGCGAGGTCGGGACCACCGCCGCGTTTCTCGCGAGCCCCCTGGGCAGTGGGATCACGGGAGCCACGATCTACGTGGACAAGGGATATCACGCCATGGGCGCGGCGGTGGCGACGGGAGGCCTGTTATAAAGCGGTGTCAGGTGTCAGGTGCTGGGTGCCGGGTGCGCGCACCGCTGACACCCGAAACCCAAGACCTGACACCTCGCATTATGCTCGTCCCCACCGCACAGCGGTTCGCCGCATGCGCCACGAGCCTCCCCAGCGCGCCGAGCGAGTCGTTCCGAAGGCCCAGCGGAACGTCTCCCACATCCCACATGTACACGGGCGCACGAGACAGATTGAGCAGTGAGCCGTTCCCATGCACGCCCCCGAAGCCCAGCTCGTATCCCGCCGCCAGTGCCGATCGCTCGACTCGTGCATCACGCGCCCCAAACGGATAAGCCACTGCACGGCCTGCTCCCGGCCCCAGTCGACGGATCAGGGCCTCGCGCGACCGCTCGAGCTCTGCGGCGACGGCGGCGTCCGATAACCACGTCAGCCGGGCGTGCGACGCCGAATGGGACGCGAACTCAAACCCCCGTCCCTGCCAGCGCGCGATGGCGTCCCAATCGAGGTGCCTGAGACGGCGCCAGGTGTAGGCGACGTCCCAGGTGTTGTCACGACCGACGAAATCGGTCACGAGGAACGTCACCGCGGAGAACCCCAGTTCGGCGAGGATCGGGTACGCACGCTCCGCCAGCGAGGCGTAGCCGTCATCGAAGGAGAGCAGGAAGGCCGGCTGACCGCCAACGGGCGATCCGTCCGAGCGGAGTCGCTGGATGAACTCGCCGAGGGTGAGGGTCGTCCACCCCGCTCGCGCGAGCGCGGACATTTGACGCTGGAAGACGGACTCGGCCACGCGCGTGACACCCAACTCGAGCGGCCCGCCAACGCGGTGGTAGCACAGCACGGGCGGACGCGCCCGCGGACCCTGCGTCACTGCGCGTCCGACCCCCCCCCCGCCCCCCCCGCCCCCGATGGCCAGCTTCCGTTCGCCAGCGCCGCCGACGCGTCCGCCCAACGGGAGGCCGACTCGGGGGACCGACACCGGCGCTCCAGCTCGCTGAGCCAGGGGGGCACCGAGCGGATCTCCGCGGGCGACGCGGCTCCTTCGACGGGCGGCCGCCCGGTCAGCATCTCGTGTAAGGTCACGCCCACGGCGAACATGTCGTCGCGCGGCCCCACCCCGGCGGTGCCGTTCCGGCGCTCGGGTGCCAGATACTCCGTGGTGCAGAGCGCCTCCACGATCGCGCCGTATGCCTTACCCCGAACACTGGCCACGAGCGAGCGCTCCACCGTGCTGAAGATGCCCGTATCGGCGATCAGGACCTGTCCGTCCGCCAGCAGGATGTGTTCCGGCTTCAAGTCTCCGTGCGCGATGCTTGCGGCATGCGCATGGGCGAGTGCGGAGAGTATCTGGTGCAGGATCTCGACGACTCGACGCAACGGCAGCTCCCCCTGCCGAGCCAGCCACGCGCGCAGCGTGGTGCCCTGCACGAACGGCCTGGTGTGATAGACGAACGACCCGGCGCGCCCACCGCCGCGCGGGACGACGAGGCCCGGATGGGTCAAGCGATCACCCAGGGCGAGCAGGTTGGTGGCAAACCGGGACTCGTCGACCCCGAGCGACAACGACGTGGGGAGCACCTTCACCAACAGCTCGGCCCCCGTGGCCTGGTCCAGCGCCACGAACATGCGGCAGTCCCCGACCGGCCGTACTTCGCGCTCCACCCGGTAGGCAGGTCCCAGTACCTGCCCCAGCGCCCCGCGGATGTCCGCCACGCCCGTTCGCTTCCTAGCGAGGGCGGCGCGCGGTGGCGTGCCAGCGTGTCATGTCGACCATGCTCCTACTGCCAACCTCGGCCACGGACGTTCCAAGCGTAACGTGAGCCCGTCCGGCTCGCCATGGTCGAGGTCGAGCGCACGCGTTAGACGACGTTTCTCCGCGGACGGACCCCGCCCCCGCCCCCGCGCCGGCGTTTGAAGAACTCGACCTCTCGCTCATGTTTCTCGGCGGCCGCTCGCGTCTTGAACGTCCCGAGGTTCCGACGCCGGCCGGTCCTCGGGTCCTTGCGAAGCGAATAGAGGCGGTACAAACCGGAGGGCAGCTTCCTAATCATGAAGACGGCGTTGGTATACCCGGTCGCGGCATGAGTCAGTCACAGCCCCGTGCTCCCGAATCCCCCCTGCCCTCGCTCGCTCGGGGGCAGCTCGGCGACCTCCTCGAGCTCCATCGCCTCGACGCGCTGAAACACCAGCTGTGCGATTCGCATGCCCCGCTCGACCGCTACCGGCTCGGTGCCCAGGTTGATCATCGCGACCAAGAGCTCCCCGCGGTAGTCTGAGTCGATGGTGGCGGGTGTGTTCGGCAGAGTGAGGCCGTGCTTCAACGCCAGGCCGGACCGGGGACGCACCTGCGCTTCGTACCCCCGCGGGATGGCGAGCGCGAGCCCGGTGCGGACCAGACGACGCTCGAGTGGTTGCAGTGTGAAGTCCGCATCGGCGCTGGCCAGGTCATAACCCGCCGCGCCCGCCGACTGTCTGGCAGGGAGCGGCAGCCCGTCGTGGTGCGGGAGTCGCAGCACCTGGACCGAGCGTGTCACACCAGGGTCTTCGGGTCCGCCGACGGAAGCCCGAATGCCTCGGCGACCGCGGGATAAACCACTTTGCCCTCGATCACGTTGAGCCCGAGGAAGAGCGCGGGGTCGTCCTTGCACGCCTGCTTCCAGCCGTGGCGCGCCAGTCGCTTGGCGTACGGAAATGTCGCGTTGGTGAGCCCCAAGGTCGACGTGCGCGGCACGCCACCCGGCATGTTGGCCACAGCGTAGTGGATGATTCCGTCCACGATGTACGTGGGCTGCTCGTGGGTCGTCGGCTTGATCGTCTCGATGCACCCACCCTGATCGACGGCCACGTCGACGATCACGGAGCCGGGCTTCATGAGCTTCAGATCGTCGCGCCGCACGAGCTTCGGTGCCTTGGCGCCCGGGAGCAAAACCGCGCCGATCACCAGGTCGGCCCGGCGGAGCTGCTCCACGAGGTTGTGGCGGTTCGAATAGAGGAGATCGACGTTGGAGGGCAGTACATCGGCGAGATAGCGCAGGCGGTCGAGCGAGAGGTCGAGCAGCGTCACCCGCGCGCCCAGGCCGGCCGCCATCTTGGCCGCGTTCGCGCCGACGACGCCGCCCCCGATGATCAGCACCTCGGCAGGCAGGACGCCCGGGACGCCGCCCAGCAGGATGCCGCTGCCACCGTACACCTTTTCCAGGTATTTGGCGCCCTCCTGCACCGCCATGCGCCCGGCCACCTCGCTCATGGGTGTGAGCAACGGCAGCTCGCCTGAATCGAGCTGCACGGTCTCGTAGGCGATCGCGACGATGCCGGACTTGATCACCGCCTGGGTGAGCGCCTCCGAGGCGGCAAAGTGGAAGTACGTGAAGACCACCTGGCCCTTGCGCATGCACGGCCATTCGGGCTCGATCGGCTCCTTCACCTTGACGATCATCTCGGCCTTCGCCCAGACGTCGGCCGCCTTGGACGCCAGGGTCGCGCCGGCCGCGCGATACGCTTCGTCGCCGAAGCCCGAGCCAAGCCCCGCGCCCTGCTCCACCAGCACCGTGTGCCCGTCACCCACCAGCGACTCGACACCGGCCGGCACGAGCGCCACGCGGTTTTCGGCCGTCTTGATCTCTCTCGGCACACCGACGATCATGCACTCTCCGTCATAGGTTACGACGCGTTCTCCGGCCCCAACGACACAACTGTCTGTCGCTCGGGAGCGAAGAACTCCGCGGCCACCGCCCCGACCTCGTCCTCGGTAAGCTCGCTCACGGTCGCCAGCACCTGATCGAGGCTCTGGTACGGCTCGCCGTGGACGGGGAAACCGGCCAAACGATACATCCGCGCGGACGGACTCTCCAGAGACAGCATCAGCTGGCCGCGGGTCTGCTGCTTGGCTTCCGCGAGCGCCGCGCCCCGCAGGCCTTCGCGGGCGAGCTTCGCGTACTCCTCGCGGATCGCCGCCTCCGCCTGGGCCGCCGTCTTGGGTTGCGTGCCGACGTACACACCGGCGACGCCAACCTGTCGATAGAAGCTCGTGAACGCGTAGATCCCGTAGGCGAGGCCCAGCTCCTCGCGGATCCGCTGAAACAGGCGGCTCGACATCCCGCCGCCGAATACGTTCGCCAGCACCAGCAGGGCATACTTGCGGCGATCGGCGTACGGCACGGAGTCCGTCGCGAAGACGATGTGGGTCTGCGCGGTGTCTTTCGCGTGCCGGGCTTCAGCGCCGCGGACGGCTGGGAGTGCGGGGACACTGGACTGCGTCGCCGGTTGCCGCGTACTGCGTTGCCCGTCGAGCCAACCTTGCTTCCCCAGCTCTTCCAGCAGCTCCTCTTGGGTTAGGTTGCCCGCTGCCGCGATGACGCAGTTGGCGGGAAAGTAGGCGCCCGCGTGCAGGTGTTTCAGATCGTCCGTCGAGAGGGCGCTGACGGTGTCGCGCGTGCCGAGAATGGAGTAGCCGTACGGATGCTTGGGCCAGAGGGTCTGGTAAGAGAAATCGAACACCTGGTCGTCCGGGGTATCTTCGACGGTGTTGATCTCCTCGAGGACGACGTTCCGCTCGAGCTCGAGGTCGCCTGCCCGGAGTACCGGGTTTCGGACCAGATCGGTGAGCACGTCGAGCGCTTGCGGGAGATCGGTGTCCAGGACGCGGGCCTGGAAAGCGGTGGTATCCCGGGACGTGTACGCGTCGAGCGATCCGCCCCGGGACTCGAGCGCCAGGGCGATCTGCTGCGCCGTCCGCCGCTCGGTGCCCTTGAAGACCATGTGCTCGAGCAGGTGCGAGACGCCCATCTTGGGGCGGGGCTCGTTGGCGCTGGCGCTCCGTACCCAGATACCCACCGCCGCCGAGCGGACGCTCGCCACCCGCTCCGACAGGACGATGACGCCGCTCGGCGCGGTGGTCTGGAAAATCTCCCGGTCGAGCCGGACCGTCTCCATCAGTGGGAGCGCGCGGGCTCCGGCTTCTCCAGCAGCGCCTTCCGCGACAACCGCATGCGACCGCGCTCGTCTACCTCGAGGAGCTTCACGCGGACGTGGTCTCCCTTCTTCACGACGTCCTCGGTGCGCTCGGTGCGGCCGTGCTGCAGCTCGGAGATGTGCAGCAGCCCTTCCACTCCGGGGATAATCTCCACGAAGGCCCCGAAGGCGGTCGTGCTCTTCACGACGCCTTCGTACACCTTCCCGACTTCGGGCTCCTGCACGAGCCCCTGCACCATGTCCCGGGCCCGCTCCCCGCCTTCGCCCACCGCGGAGATCGTCACGAGCCCGTTGTCGTCCACGTTGATCTCGGCCCCGGTCTGCTCCTGTATGGCCCGGATGGTCTTGCCCTTGGGCCCGATCAGGTCGCCGATCTTGTCCGGCCGGATCTGGATGGTGATGATGCGCGGGGCGTATTTGGACAGCTCCGAGCGAGGCTTCGGGATCGCCTGATCCATGATGCCGAGGATGTGCAGCCGGGCTCGCTTCGCCTTCTCGAGCGCCTCGCTGATGATCTTGAAGTCGAGGCCGGCGATCTTGATGTCCATCTGGATCGAGGTGACGCCCTGACGGGTGCCCGCGACCTTGAAGTCCATGTCGCCCAGGTGGTCTTCGGTACCCAGAATGTCCGTGAGCACCGCCACGCGCTCGCCTTCCTTGATGAGTCCCATGGCGATCCCGGCGCACGCCGCCGTCATCGGGACGCCCGCGTCGAACAGCGCCAGCGAGCCCCCGCTGACGGTGGCCATCGACGACGAGCCGTTCGACTCGAGGATGTCGGAGACGATCCGTATCGTGTAGGGGAACTGGTCGTACGGCGGGAGCAGCGCCTGCAGCGCTCGCTCGGCCAGCGCGCCGTGCCCTACCTCGCGGCGGGACGTTCCGCGAATCGGACGGACTTCTCCGGTCGAGAACGGCGGGAAGTTGTAGTGCAGCATGAACGACTTCGAGGTCTCCTGCGCCACATCGATCGAGTCGATCCGCTGCTCGTCGGATACGGTGCCGAGGGTTGCCGACACGAGCGCCTGCGTCTGCCCGCGCGTGAACAACGCCGAGCCGTGGGTCCGCGGTAACACGCCCACCTCGCAGCTGATCGGCCGCACCGTGTCGAGGTCGCGACCGTCCACCCGCTCACCATGCGCCAGCACCTGGTCGCGCATCGTGTGGTACTCGATTTCCTCGAGCACATTGCCGACGTCCTTCACGTTCTCGGGGAACTCGGCCGCGAGCTCCTCGTGGATGGTCGCCTTCAGGGCCGCGAGCGCCTGAGCCCGCTCGGACTTCTCCGGCAGGTTGAGCGCCTCGGTCACCCGGGCTTCCGCGAGCTGCTTCACCCTCGCCACCAGCTCCGCCGGTGGCTCGACCTTCGTCCATTCCATCTTGGGCTGCCGCATCTCCGCGACCAGCTCATTCGCCGCCTCCAGCAGCTCCCGGATGCCTTTCTGCGCGACCTCAAGGCCCTTCACGATCTCGGCTTCGGTGAGCTCGAGCGCTCCGCCCTCGACCATCACGATCGAATCCTTCGAGCTGGACACGACCATGTCGACGTCGGAGAACTCGAGCTGCTGGAAGGTCGGGTTGAGGATCCAGGCGCCCTCCACCCGCCCCACCCGGACCGCGGCGATCGGGCCGTTCCATGGCACCTTCGACATGGTGAGCGCCGCCGACGCAGCCGTCAGGCCGAGCACATCGGCGTCGTTCTCCTGGTCGGCCGAGAGGACATACACAAAGACTTGGACCTCGTTCTTGAACCCCTCAGGGAAGAGCGGCCGGACGGAGCGGTCGATCACCCGCGCGGCGAGAATCTCCTCGTCCGAGGGCCGGCCCTCACGCTTCAGGAAGCCGCCGGGGATCTTGCCCGCCGCATAGGCTTTCTCGCGGTATTCGACGGTCAGGGGGAAGAACGGGAGGGTCGAGACGTTGTCCGACACGGTCACTGCGGCGAGCACGACCGTCTCCCCGAACTGCACGAGGCAGGAGCCCGCGGCCTGTTTGGCCAGGCGGCCCGCCTCGAGCTTCAGAGCGCGGCCCGCGAAGTTGCGTTCTACGTGTTTCACCATATTGCCTGTCTAGAGCACAAAGAAATGCGCGAGGCGCCCCGGTGCTCTTCCGGGGCGCCCGGCGCGACGCCAGCGGTGTTAATGGCGGAGACCCAGCTCGTCGATGAGCTGCCGATACCGCTCCAGGTCGGCGCGCTTCAAGTACTCGAGCAAGCGGCGGCGCTGCGAGACCATCTTGAGCAGGCCGCGCTGGCCGTGAAAGTCCTTGGCGTGCACCCGGAAGTGATCGGTGAGGCTGTTGATCCGCTCGGTGAGCAGCGCGATCTGGACCGGGGTCGACCCCGTGTCACCCTCGTGCCGCCCGTACTTCCTGACCGGCGTCGTCTTGTCGTACATCTGTTCCAGTTCCCTAATTATTGAGAGCGCAGTAACTTAGACCGCCAACGATTGTTTGTAAAGCCCTCGTGACCGACGCGTTCCCCGCCCCTCCCGCCCCGACCGACCTCGTCGGCCGCACGGTCGGCCCCTACGACATCGAGCGCCCGCTCGGTCAGGGTGGGTACGCCTGGGTGTTCGTCGGACGGGAGTTGGACGGCGCCCCGGTCGCGGTGAAGATCCTGATGCCGCGCTATGCCGGCGACCCGCAGTTCGAGATCCGGTTCCGCAACGAGGCCGAGACCGCTGCGAAACTCCGCCATCCGAACATCATCCGCATCCGCTTCGTGGCCCGCTCTGGGAACTACGTGTACTTCGGGATGGACCTGTGTGCCGACTCCCTCGCCGCCCGCCTCGCCCGCGAGGGCCCGCTCCCCGAGGCGGAGATCGTCCGGATCGCGGCCGACGTCGCCCGGGCGCTCGAATTCGCGCACGCGCAGGGCGTGATCCACCGCGACCTGAAGCCCGGCAACATCCTGCTCCAGTCGGACGGCAGTGCGGTCCTCTCGGACTTCGGTATCGCGCGCGCCCTGTCGGGCTACGTCGCTTCGACCGGCGTGAACATGACGATCGGGACGCCGCAGTACCTCTCCCCCGAGCAAGCCCAGGGGCGACCGCTCGACCAGCGCGTGGACTTCTATGCCCTGGGGGTCACGCTTTACAAGGCGGCCACCGGCGAAGTGCCGTTCACTTCGACCGACTGGTTCGAGCTCGCGCGCATGCACGTGGAGGACGCGCCACCATCCCTTCGTAAAAAACGGCCGCAGGCCTCCAAGCGGTTCGAGCGTGTCGTGATGAAGTGCCTCGCCAAGCACCCGGACGATCGCTACCGCGATGCGACGGCCCTGCTCGCCGACCTCACCGCCCTGGACGGGTGGAAGCCCGAGGCATACTGGTCGCGCGTGCGGCGCTGGTGGTCAGGGTGAAGCGTTGAGAAGGCGCCGGATCGCCCCGACAATTCGCGCGAACACGCCGGGAGCCGGCGCGGCGGGGGTGGAAGGCGCTCCGATCACTCCCGTCGTCCAGTGGCTCGCGAGGTAGGCCTCGACCGCGCGCCGGAGTTCCTGCTCGTACTGCCTGGGAAACGATCGCTCGGCCAGGCGGATGTCGAACCCTTGCCTGCCCTCTGCGACGCCACCGAGCTCCACGATGCCCGGTGAGGCGCGATCGATGATGTCGACCAGCGGCCCCAATCCGTCCCGGATGCCAGGCGCGCCCTCGCGTCCGTAGTAGGCCGCCGCGACCGCGATCACGAGGCGTTCCGCCTTCACGCGGCCCGCGACGTACCCCTCGAGCGTTTCCCTAATGAGGGAGGATCCGGAGGACATCGTTGGTGAGGGCGAGGATCATCACCGCAAGGAGCACGACGAATCCTACCTGCGTCAGGCGTGCCCGCAGCTCGAGCGAGAGCGGCTTCCGGCGGACCGCCTCGGCAATGAGAAACATCAGCTGACCACCATCCAGAATCGGGATCGGCAACAGGTTCAAGATCGCGAGGTTGACAGAGAACAGGGCGAGGAACGGCAGAAACCAGTCGAGGCCGAGTCGCGCCACCTGGCCGGAGTATTGGCCCACGGTGATGATGCTGCCCACGTCGCGCACGGACGTCTCATGCAGGACGAGCCCCTTCAGGAAGCCGAGGATGAGGACCACCTGACTCCCGGTTTCCTCGAGCCCCGTGAGGACGGCCTGGCCCAGAGGCTCACGCACGTGGATGGTCGGAGGATCCTGCCCGGCGCCGATGGCGCCGTACACGTGGGGACGCGGGGACGCTGTGTCGGCCTCGGTCCTCGGTTCCGGCGTCACCGTCACCTGGAGCGTCTTGCCGCCACGAAGCACATCGACCTGAAGCGGCTTCCCGGGGCTCCGCCAGACGAGGTGGAGCACGTCGCTCCACGACCGCAGCGTATCGCCGTCGACCTTGAGCAGGAGGTCTCCGGGCTTCAGGCCCGCCCGAATGGCGGGCCGGCCGGGCTCGAGAATCCCGAGTTTAGGCGGGTCGAGCCGGACGAGCGCTTGCGCCAATGCCTGGCGCGTGCCAAGGCCATGGTCGGTCAGCTGCACGACGATCGGCTGAGGACGGCCGGCCATGTCGATCCGGAAGTTCGCCGAGCCTCTCAGCAGGAGGTCGAGCAGCACATTCCACGAACGGACGGTGTCGCCGTTCACGCGCACGATTTGATCGCCGAACTTGAGGCCGGCGAGTGCCTCCGCACCGGGAGGCAAGCGGCGCACGTTCACAGAGTCGATCCGGGTGCTGGCCAGTTCTGGCGAACCCGCCGTGGCCGCGATGCCGGCGTACACGAGGAACGCGAACACGATGTTCATCGTCACGCCCGCGACGATCACGATGCAGCGCTTCCACACCGGCTGGCGGTCGAAGGCCCGCGCCGGATCGATCGGCACATCGGACTTGCCTCCTTCGAGCGAACCGGCCATGCCTTCGTCCTCGAGCCCGGCCATCTTGACGTAGCCGCCGAGCGGCACGCGCGCGATCCAGTATTCGGTCTCCCCGCGCCGCCAGCTCAGGATCGGTTTGCCGAACCCAAGCGAAAAGCGCAGCACCTGGATCCCCAGACCCTTCGCGGCCACGAAATGACCCATTTCGTGCACGAAGATCAGGACGCCGAGGACGACGACGACGGCGCCGAGCGTCAGGAGCACGTCTCCTCCCGTGCGAGCCGGCGCGCCTCGGCATCGGCGGCCAGCACCGCTTCGAGCGACTCGGCGTCGGTCGGCTCGTACGCGTCCAGCACGCTCGCCACGGTTTCCGCGATGCGGCCGAATCGGATTCGCCCTTCCAGGAACCGCTCCACCGCCACCTCGTTCGCCGCATTGAATGCCGTAGTCGTGGTGCCGCCCGCCGCCGCCGCCGCGCGACCCGACGCATACGCCGGGTACAGAGCGGCGCGCACCGGCTCGAACGTGAGGGTCCCCGCGGCCACCGGATCGAAGCGCCGCGCCCCCGCATCGGGCACGCGGTCGGGATGCGTGAGAGCGTACAGAATCGGGAGCTCCATGGTCGGGAAGCCGACCTGGGCGAGGACGGAGCCGTCCACGAACTCGACGAACGCATGCACCACCGACTGGGGATGAACCACGACCTCGACGGCGTCGTACGTGAGCCCGAACAGGAAGTGGGCCTCGATGACCTCGAGGGCTTTGTTCACGAGCGTCGCGGAATCAACGGTAATTTTCTTCCCCATCTTCCACGTAGGATGCCGGAGCGCCTCGTCCACGGTGGCATCCGCCACACGCGCCGGGTCCCACGTCCGGAAGCGGCGCGCGTGACGAGCTCGCCCGCCATGACCAACGTCTCCTTGTTCGCGAGCGCCACACGCTTGCCCGCTTCGAGCGCAGCGAGCGTGGCCTCGAGGCCGGCCGCGCCGACGATGCCGTTGAGCACGATATGCACGTCCGGCCGCGTCGCGGCTTCCACGAGACAGGCCGCCCCTTCGCCCCCGCCCTGTCCCCTCTTCCCTTTCCCCGAGTTCACGAGCCCGACATATCCGGGCTGCCATTCCGCGGCTTGACGCTCGAGCAGCTCCGCGTTGGAGTGCGCCGTGAGCGCCGCCACGCGGAACCGGTCCCGCTGACGCGCCAGCACCTGCAGCGCGGTGCATCCGATGGACCCGGTGGACCCGAGAATCGCGACGCCGACGCTCATGCGAGGCCGAACACCCGGAGGAGGCCCGCGGTGATGGGCAGGACGAAATACAGCGAGTCGAGCCGGTCGAGCACGCCGCCGTGCCCGGGAATGAGCGAGGACGAGTCCTTCACGCCGGCTTCCCGCTTGAACAGGGATTCGGCCACGTCACCGACCTGGGCCATGACCGCCACCACCAGCCCCACCGTCAGCAATTGCACGAGGCTTAGGCGCAGAGCGACGCGGTCGAGCACCAGGGAGCCGTAGAGCAGAGCCGTCACGACCCCGCCCACGAGACCGGCGATCGCTCCGGCCCAGGTTTTTCGTGGGGACAAGATCGGAGCGAGCTTCGCGCCTCCCACGAGCGCTCCGCCCGCCATGGCGGCGGTATCGCACACCCACGTGACCGCGAGCGGCAGGACGGCGAGGGCTACCGAGCCCCGCGGATGCGCGTCCACGTGGGGGCCGTGGCGGATCGCGATGATGAAGCTGAGCAGCGCCGAGGCATACAGGGCGCCGAAGACGGTCACCGAGACCGCCGTGAGTGGATGATGGTTCGGCGCCCTGTATGCCTCGGCGCTGCTCAGCTTCAT
>QHUC01000021.1 GCA_003221045.1 Gemmatimonadota bacterium
ATTCGACAGCAAGAGCAAGGTGGGCCGGAACAGCTTGCCCTTCATGTGAATCAGGTGTTCGTTCACTTGGGCGATGAGCGGAAAATCCGCGGCGATGATGCGCTGCAGCTCCGTGACCACCCGCGCGAGCTCGGCTGCCACCGGGCGTTGCAGCTCCCGCAGCGCGATCGGCGCGACCTGTTGGCTCATCTCACTTCGCCTTGGCCAATGCCTTGGTTCGCTCGCCGACGTCTCGGAACCGGATATCGACCGCGAACACGCGGCCGTACAGCTCGCGGGCCTCGACCTTCTTGCCCTGCTCCTCCAGCGCCCGGCCGAGCCAGTAGAGGATGCCCAGGCGCTCCTGATCACCCGAGGCCGGCAGCTCGAGCGCGCGCCGCAGGATCGACTCTGCGACCACGTAGGCGCCCTTTTCGATAAAGCACACGCCCACCGCCTCCGAGCTGCGCAGCTTGCCCTCCGGCGCCCGCAACGCCTTTTGCAGCTCCGCGATGGCCTCGTCCAACAACCCCATTTCCTTGAAGGCCACCCCGAGATCGTAGTGCGACTGGAAATCGGCCTCGTCGATGTTCTCGTCGATGCCCTGCTTGAAGCGCGCCAGCATCTCCTGGAAGTCCTTCTCCTCGTCCCCGGTCGGCTCCTCGTCGGCGACCTTCATGCGCGTGTCGCGCTCTGGCAGATCATCGGCCAGGATCATCGCGCCCAGATCGACGAACTCACCATCGTCGGAGGCCTCGTCGCGCACTTTCATCTTCGCGTCCCGCGGGGCGGTGCGCGCCTCGGTATCCCGGGCCTTGGCCTTCGGCCGCGCCGCCGGCTGGGGCGACGGCGGCGCGACCACCGGCGCGAGCATGGCCAGCGCGGCTTGCGCGCGGGCGTTGCCGGCATCGTGCTCCGACACGCGCTGATAAACGGCGCGGGCCTTGTCCGGCAGGTCGCTCCGCAGTAAGGTGTCCGCTAGCTCGAGATACGCGTCGATGAGCATCGCCTTGTCGCTGAGCTTGAATGCGAACTCCACGTGTTTCTGGCGGTGCCGCACGCTGTTGGGGTCGAGGCGCAGGATCTCGTCCACCAGATCACGCGCGTGGGGCAGATTGCCGCGATTCTCGAACCCCGTCGTGGCGAAGTCGAGCTCCTCGATGCCGCGCTCCCGCTCCCCCGACTCGATTAGCGCTTCGCCCAGCGCCTGGTGGGCCTCGGGATCGTCGGGGTCGTCCGCCACGCGGGCCTCGAGGTCCTCGATCGTGGGCTTTGCCGGTGCCGCCTCGATATTGTCGAAGACCAACGACCCCGTCTCGTCGCCTTGATTCACCACGCCGTCCAGGCCCAAATCGATCGCCGCCGACCGCCGCCCTGACGTCGTGATCGACGTGTCATCCTCTGTTTGGATGAATCCCGGCGGTGCGGCCGCCGTCGTCGGAGCGTCGTCCATGGCCAGGGGTTCATCGTCGATGTCGTGGCCGGCGGCCGCACCCTCCTCCTCGGTATCGAAGTCGGGTTCGAGCTCGAGCGGCGGCACCTCCACGAGCGTCTTCCGGCGCGGCGGCCCGGCGGCGGGCGGCGGAGCGGGAGGGGCGCCCGGACGCTTCGGGATGACGGGCTTCACCTTCGCGGGCTCCGGGCGCGGCGGCTGCCCGCCAGGAGTCGGCGATACCACCCCGCCGGGCCTTTTGGGCACCACCGGCGCGACGCGCCCGGGCGCGGCTCTGACCGGGGGCGCCGCCACCTTCGGTGCCTCGATCTCGATTTCGTCCTCGAGCAGTGGCTCGAACTCCCCTTCGTGCGCTGCGGGACTCTCTTCCTCGGCGATGGTCGGCTCGAATTCCGCCGGTGGAGGAATCTCGTCCGGGCTGACTTCGTCCTGGAGCGACGGGACATCCCCTGCTTCCCGCCGAATGTCGCCGAACTCCGCGCTGGTCGTCTCGAACCCCTCGAGCATGCTCGCACCGCTGGTGGTCTCGAGTCCTTCCACCAGACTCGTGGTCTCGATTTCGAGCGAGGTGTCGGGCTCGGCCGTGACGGGCTCGACCAGGCTTTCCCCGATCGGTGCCGGCTCGGCGGGCGGGAGCGGCGACGGGGGCGGGGGGTGCGGGACCGGGGGCGGGGCCGGCTTCGGTGCGGGCACAACTCGGCCGCCGGGACGGTCCTTGGTCGCCGGTGGCGCGTCTACATCGAGGAATACGAGGCTCGACGACTTCCGTTTGCCCGACTTCAACAAGTCCGGCACCGCTGGCGGCGGCGCTTTCGGCGGCACGGAGGCCGAGGCCGCCCCTCCGCCCACGACTGAGCGACGCTCCGGTGCGCCATACATGCGGAGATGCTCTTCCAGCGTTTCGCGAAGGTGCGCGCCCTCCGGCGAGAGGTCCGCCAGCTCCTTCAGGGCGGCGAACGCGTGCTGGATCTTCCCGGCTTTATGCATCCGCTCCGCGTATTCGGCGAAGTTCTGCTTCGCCTCCGCCATGAAGCCCTTGGACGCGTAGAGCTTCGCCAGCTTCAGGTAGGTCGTCTGTCGCCCCGGCGCGTTGCGCAGCACCTTGTTGCACATCGCGATGGCGTTGTTGTGGAACCCGAGCTCCGCGTACTTGTCCACCGCGCGGTCATAATAATCGGCGGCCAGCGCGGGATCCTTGACCTTCAGGTAGAGGTCCCCGATGCGATTGAAGACAGAGAGATCGGGGTTGGGGTCCCCCTCCTCTTCCTGCCCCTTGAGAACGTCAAGCCAAGCCTCGATGGCCCCTTTGGGGTCCTTCCCCTCGAGGGTGCGAGCCTTCTCCTTGAGCTTCTCAAGCCTCGACATGGAGACCTAAAGATACGGGCGCCTTGGGGAGCGGACAAGCGGAACCTCCTGTCCAGACGGCGGTTACGAGGTTCTCACCCATCCAATAGGCCACTTCCCGCCAGTCCGACACGTCGCACGTCACGAGATCCGCGCGAAAGCCGGGGGCAAGTTGGCCGCGGTCGGCCGCCAGGCCGAGCGCCGCCGCCGCGTTGACCGTGACCGCGGTCACTGCCTCCGAATGACGCAGCCCGAGCTGCGAGACGCCGAGGGCCATCACCAGCGGCAGGCTGACGGTCGGGGACGAGCCCGGGTTGAAATCCGTCGCGAGTGCCACCGCGGCTCCTGCTTCCACAAGACGGCGAGCGGGGGCCTGGTGGCGCTTGCCGAGGAATACCATCGTCGCTGGGAGAAGCACCGCGACCGTGTTACTCGCCGCGAGGGCGCGAATCCCGCTCTCGGAAATCCCGGCGAGATGATCCGCCGACAGCGCCTCGAGACTCGCCGCGAGCTCGGCTCCGCCGGACCCTTCCAGCTCGTCCGCATGAAGCTTGACGGCCAGACCGTGTCGCCGTGCGGCGGTGAGAATCACACGGGCTTCAGCCACATCGAACACGCCGGGCTCGCAGAACACATCACACGCGACGGCCAACTGCTCGCGCGCTACGGTGGGGATCATGTCGTCGCACAGCAGCCGGACGTAGTCCGCGCGCCGGTCCCGAAACTCCGGCGGGACTTCGTGGGCTCCCAGGAAGGTGGGCACGAGCGCGGCGCGTTCGGTGGATGCCAGCTCGCGGACGACGCGGAGCTGCTTCAACTCTGCCGCCGGGTCGAGCCCGTACCCTGACTTCACTTCGATGGTCGTGGTGCCGTGCGCCAGGAGCGCCCGCAGGCGCGCGCGCGTGAGATCCACCAACTCGCGCTCGCTGCGCGCCCGCACGTCCCGTACTGATTGGAGGATGCCTCCGCCCCGGGCGGCAATCGTCTTGTAGTCTTCGCCGAGCGCCCGGCGCTCGTGGTCCTCGAGTCGCGGGGCGCCGAACACCGCATGCGTATGGCAGTCAATGAAGCCGGGGAACACGACGCCTCGGACTTCCTCCACGACCGCCCCCGCCCCCGGCGCCGCCCCCGCGTGGTCGTCCCGCAGTGCCGCGTACGGCCCCACCGCCCGAATGCGCCCTCCCTCGACGAGCACGGCGCCGTTGCGCAGCACATCGACCGATCCCAGCTCCTGGCCCCGGCGGGCCCGGGCGGGGCCGCGGCAGGTGACGATCTGCCGCGCGCCGACGAGGAGCGTGCTCAGTCGCCCGTCTCCCGCATCGGAAGGCGGATCGCGTGCCGGCGCGCGGCCGAGAGCGCTTCGGGATAGCCCGCGTCCGCGTGGCGCGCGACGCCGATGCCCGGATCGTTCGTCAACACGCGCTCAAGGCGCCGCCCAGCGGAGGCCGAGCCGTCCGCTACGCTCACCTGCCCGGCGTGCAGCGAGTTGCCGATCCCTACGCCGCCGCCGTGGTGGAAGGACACCCACCCGGCACCGGACGCCGTGTTGAGCAGCGCGTTCAGGATCGCCCAATCGGCGATTGCGTCGGACCCGTCCTTCATCGCTTCCGTCTCACGGAATGGCGACGCGACGGAGCCGGTGTCCAGATGATCCCGCCCGATGACGACCGGCGCGCTGACCTCGCCCCGCTTGACGAGGTCGTTCAGCGCGCACCCGAACCGTGCACGCTCACCCTGGCCCAGCCAACAGATCCTCGCTGGAAGTCCCTGGAACGCCACGCGCTCCTGCGCAAGCCGAATCCAGCGCTGGAGGTGCTCATCCTCCGGGAAGAGCTCCGCCACGAGGCGGTCGGTGCGGTGCAGGTCCTTTCGGTCTCCCGACAGCGCCACCCAGCGGAACGGCCCCTTCC
>QHUC01000022.1 GCA_003221045.1 Gemmatimonadota bacterium
CGGCGAGATACTGAGCGTAGCCCACCGCCGCAACGATCTGCTCGAGCGCCGTCGCGGGATCCGCCTGGCCCTGCCGCGCCCGCAGCTCGTCGATCGACCGGACGAGCGACGCAAATGCCTCCCGCACGTTGGGCCGCAGGTCCGGGATCCGGTCCGCCGCCCGCGCGGCCTCGAGCAGGGGCAACCGCCATTGGGCGGCCGCCCGCGCCAGGGACGCGAAGGATGCGTCGCCGATCCCCCGGCGCGGGACGTTGACGATCCGGGCGAACGCCTCGTCGTCCGCGGGGTTGGCGATCAGCCGCAGGTAGGCGAGCACGTCCTTCACTTCCCGCCGCTCGTAGAAGCTCACGGCGCCCACCAGCCGGTACGGGATCCCCCGGAAGCGGAACGCTTCCTCGAGCGGCCGCGATTGGGCGTTCGTGCGGTAGAGAATAGCCATGCTCTCATAGGGAATGTCGCCCCCTCCAACGCTCGCCCGGCGGGTCAGCTCCCCCGCGAGCCATTCCGCTTCGTCGCGCTCGTCGGCCGACGTGAGCAGCGTGACCGGCTCACCCCCTTGCTTCAGGGTGAACAGCGTCTTGCCGAGCCGGCGCGCGTTTTCGGCGATGACGCCGTTCGCGGCGTCGAGGATCACCTGGGTGGAGCGATAGTTCTGCTCGAGCTTGATGAGGGTCGTGCCCGGAAAGTCCTGCTGGAACGAGAGCATGTGCCGCACGTCCGCCCCGCGCCACCCGTAGATCGCCTGGTCGTCGTCACCCACGACGCAGAGGTTCCGATGCTCGGCCGCGAGCTGCTTCACCAGCCGGTACTGGGCGGCGTTGGTATCCTGGAACTCGTCGACGAGGACGTGATCGAAGCGGCGCTGCCAGTATGCCAGACGCTCGGGGTGCTCCGCGAAGAGGGTGAGCGGCAACAACAGCAGGTCATCGAAATCCATGGCGTTGGCCTGCCGCAACGCGGGCGCGAGTGCGGTGTAGATCTCCGCGGCCAAACGCTCGAGCGGGCTCTCGGCCGACGCCCCGAGCTCCTCCGGCAGCAGCATCCGGTTCTTGGCGCCGGAGATGATCGCATGGATCACACGCGGGGGATTCGCCTTGGGGGAGTGCCCGCGCTGCTCCAGCAGCCGCTTGATGAAGGACTCGGAGTCGTCTTGGTCGTAGATCGTGAAGTTCGGGCCGAAGCCCAGGAGCGGCGCTTCGCGCCGCAGCAGCCGCGCCGAGAGCGCGTGAAAGGTGCCGATCCACAAGCCGCCGGGGGCTGCGCCCAGCAGGGCGGCCACGCGCGCCCGCATCTCTCCCGCGGCCTTGTTCGTGAACGTGACCGCGAAAATACGCCATGGGGCGACTGCCCGTTCGCGAATCAGATGCGCGATCCGGGCGGTCAGCACGCGCGTCTTCCCCGAGCCCGCCCCGGCGAGCACGAGGAGCGGTCCCCCGGGGTGGCGGACCGCGGCTTCCTGCTGGGGGTTGAGGGCGAGGGTCACGGACGGCTCAACCGGCGGCGACCATGGGGAACTCGAGCACAAACTCGGCGCCCTCGGCCCCCGGCCCGCTCGGCGCCTGCCGGTAAACCAGGCGGCCGCCGTGCTGCTGCTCGACGATGCGCCGCGCGAGCGCGAGGCCGATGCCCCACCCTCCCGGTTTGGTCGATACGCCGGGCTCGAAGAGCTGGGGCCGTACCTCGACCGGGACACCCGGCCCGTCGTCGCGGACGCTGACCCGCGCCGTCCGTCCGCCGGCGTCGACCGTGACGTCGATGCGCCCGCCCCGGCCGGAGAGGGCGTCGATGGCGTTCTTGATGACCGCTTCCAGCGCCCACTCGAGCAGCACGGGATCGCCGAGGGCGGTCGGTCCGGGGCCAGTGGCGCGGAGCGACAAGGTCACGGGGCTCGCCAACGTAGGAAGACGCGGCCGGAAATAGCTCACGACGCGCTCCGCGAGCGCGCCGAGTCCCACCGGCTCTCGTCGTGCCGGCCGCCCGATGCGCTCGAAGCGCTTGGCCACACGCTCGAGACGTTCCGCATCGGCCTGAAGATGATCCGCCAGCTCGATGCCCGTGGTACCCGGATTCTCCCGGAGGTATGCGATCCATCCCGTCAGGCTCATGAGCGGGGTACCGAGCTGGTGTGCCGACTCTCGCGCCATGGCCACCCACAACCGATCGCGCGCCGCGGCGACCTGCGAGCGATACGCCCACGCGGCGAGCAACGCCAGGCAGAGGAGCACCGCTCCCTCGAGCGCGGCGATCCCCGCGAAGCGCCGCGCGGCAGGCCCGGCTCCGTAATGGATGGTTCCCACACCCGGTTGCACGAGCGGCGCATTCTCCAGGTCCAGATCGGCAATCCAGGCGCGCAGTCGCGCGGTGTCGGGGCCCACGCTCGCGGGCGCGTTGTCGAGCGCCGTAATGTGACCGGCCGTGTCGGTCACCACGATGGCGATTCCGAGCGACCGGACCTGGCGGGCGAGATCGAGGAGCGCGTCGGTGGCGGCGTCGGGACCGGGATCGTTCAGTCCGGCGAACACCCGGCCCAGCAAGATGCTCGTCTGCCGCGCGTCCTCGCGCAGGTGGCGGGCCACGACCCACGCGTAGCCGACCGTGATCCCGCCGAGGAGCAAGGCCAATCCGACGACGGCGGGCGGCCCCATCCGGCGGAGCGCGGCGCTACGGGGCACCGGACGAGGAGGCGGCCGGGGGTGGGAGGGGGGGGCCCAGGCGCTCCATTCCCACGTACGGGGCGAGGGCTCGCGGGAGCGTCACGGACCCGGCCGCCTGCTGATGCGTTTCGAGCAACGCCGCGATGGTGCGCGGGAGCGGCACCCCGGAGGCGTTCAGCGTGTGGACCAGGTCCCCCGCCGCAAGCAGCGCGATGCGATAGGGCAGCTCGAGTCGCTGCAGCACGGCCTCCGCGTGCGCCGTCATGCGCTCGTGCTCCGCTGCCGACTCGGCCGGCCGCGCGAACCGGACGAGCTCGACCTTGTCGAACTGATGCACGCGTAGCAGGCCGCGCGTATCCCTTCCCGCAGCTCCGGCCTCCCGTCGGAAACACGGCGTGTACGCCGTGTAGCCAAGCGGCAGCCTGGTGCCGTCGAGGATCTCGTCACGGTGCAGGTTGGTGACCGGGACCTCGGCCGTGGGGACCAGGAAGAGATCGTCCGGAGCGGTCTTGTACGCGTCGTCCTCGAGCTTTGGCAGTTGGCCGGTGCCTTCCATCGTTTCGCGCTTGACGACGAACGGCGGCTCGACCTCGACGTAGCCGTGCTCCCCCGTGTGGAGATCCAGCATGAAGTTGATGAGGCCACGGACGAGCTTTGCGCCCGCACCCACAAAGACGGGGAACCCGGAGCCCGCCAGCTTCGCCCCCCGCTCCAGGTCGAGGATGCCGAGCGCCGCGCCGATCTCCCAATGGGGTTTGCCGCCACGGGGCGCGGGCTCGCCCCAGGTGCGCACGATGGCGTTGTGGGACGCGTCCCCATCCGGCAGCTCGGGGAGCGGCAGGTTCGGTACGAAGAGGGCCTTTCGCTCGAGGTCGGCTTCGACGGACTTGAGCTGATCTTCGAGCTCGGCGACTTGCGTGCCGAGCTCCCGCCGCTTCGCTGTGACCGCGGCAGGCAGGCTGCCCTCCCGCTTGACGTGCGCCGCGTCGACGCGTGCCGCTTCGTTACGCTCGGCATTGAGCTGGTCGAGCCGGCTCGCGAGCGAGCGGCGCTTCATGTCGAGCGCCTCGACCTCGTCGAGCAGCCGGGTCAGCCCCGGGTCTCCCCGCCGGGCGAGCGCGGCGCGCACCTGCTGGGGCGAGGTGCGAAGCAGCTTGAGATCGATCACGGAGCTACTGGGTCGGGAGACCGGGCTGGAGGCCGCGGTACCCGCAGTTCTGATCGACGAGAATCTCCATGTCCAGTCGCCGCGCCGTCGAGTACACTCCGAGCACTCGCAGCTTGGCGTACAGCGACACCGTCGCCCCGAAGGAGCAGGTGGTCGGGCGCGAGCGAACGAGCACCACCATCCCGGAATCGAGGGCGAGTGGCTTATCGAAGACGTAGGTTCCGGTCGGCGCGAGCGTGATCGCGTCGAACGCCGTCGTGGTTTTCAGCAAGCCGGACTGCTGGCCCAGATTCAGCGTGCCGAGCGGGAAGAGGGCGGGCTCGCCGATCGAGTCGAAATCGAACGCGAAGTCGAAGGCCGTCGTCTGGTCGGTCCGCACTTGCTGGTTTCCGTTCAGCGTGAACGCGGACGGCAGCGAAATGTCCGTGCCGCGCAGGGCCCAGAGCGATACCGTGTCCACGACGTTCGTCCAGCTCGGCGCCGGCAATCCGGTCGTGTTGCTGCACCCGACGGCGAGCAGAGCGACCGCAGGGAGGGCGGCGAGCGCGGCGAGAGAGTAGCGGGAAGGCATTCGGTGCGGGGAAGATACCGCGCTTCGTCCAAGTGGGTCAACCCACGGTGGCTGCTTGACTTCGCCACTCTCGATTCCTAGCTTGGCCGCCGTATGGCGAACATCCGCGAAGTGGTCGACGCATTGAGCCGCCGCAGCGGTGTCGACGCCGTGATGGTGGTCGGTCGCGACGGCCTGCCGATCGACTCCCGTGCGGCGAACGGTGTCGACGCCGAAAACGTGGCCGCGTTGCTTCCCTCGGTGATCAACGGCATGGCCCAACTCGGCCAGGCGGGAGGCCGCGGCGAGTTCGGCACCGCCGTGCTCGAGTTCGGGTCGGGACTCGCGGTGGTCACCGTTTTGCACGCCGATGCACAGCTGGTAGTTCTCGTGCGGCCGTCCACCAACGTGGGCGCGCTGCTCTACGACCTGCGCCGCCACCGCTCGGCGATCGCCGGTCTGCTCTGACCGGGCGCGGTCCTTGTCGCCCGGCCGGCGGCATCTCCTCGTGGTGGACGACGAGCCGCACATTGGCTTGCTGTTACGCCCGCATCTCGAGCGGCTTGGGTATGCCGTGAGTCTCGCCCGCACGCTCGCCGATGCGCGCGCGGCGTTCGGCGAGCGGGCGGCCCCGCTCGATGCAATGCTCTTGGATCTCCACCTCCCCGATGGGTCCGGTCTCGAGCTGCTGCGCGAGCTGCGCGCGCGGGCGGCGACCCGCGCGTTTCCGGTGATCGTACTGACCGCCGAAGGGGAAGAACGCGTGCTCGAGGAAGCGGAGGACCTGGGCGCCGGCCTGCTGACCAAGCCATTCAGTCCGAGCAAGCTCACGGCACGCATCGCCACTCTCCTGGGTGACACACCCCCCCAATGAGCGTCTGGGCTGCGATCCTGGCCGGCGGGTCGGGCACGAGATTCTGGCCGCTGTCGACGCCCGAGCGACCCAAGCAGCTGCTCCCGCTGGTCGGCGACCGGCCCTTGCTCGTCCAGGCGGTAGAGCGACTGGACGGACTCGTGCCTCCCGAGCGCATCCTCCTGCTCACCGGACCGTTCCTGGTGGACCAGGTGGCACGAACGCTGCCGCAGGTTCCGCGCGCACAGGTGTTCGCGGAGCCGCGCTCGGCCTCCACGGCGCCCGCGCTAGCCTGGGCCGCGAACTGGATCTCCCAGCAGGAGCCCGGCGGGGGCGCCCAGATGCTTTCCTTGCACGCCGATTGGGCCGTGACCGACGACCGAGCCTTCCGCGCGGCGGCACGGCAGGCGCTCGGCGTCGCCGCCGAGTACGACGTGCTCGTGACGGTGGGCGTCAAGCCGTCCCGCAACGAGACCGGGTACGGCTACGTGGTCCCCGGACGATCACTCGGCGGAGCTCGCACCGTGCGGCGTTTCATCGAAAAGCCCTCGCCGGCGCGCGCGGCCCTCCTGCGGCGCCGGGGCGCCCTCTGGAACACGGGGCTCTTCGCCTGGGGGGTCGCCCGCTTCCTCGGCGAAGCCGGTGCGTACGCTCGCGAGCTCAAGCCCGGGTGGACCGCCCTCTCCGCGGGAGATGTCTCGGGATTCTTCACGGCCGTCCGGCCGGTCGCCGTGGATGTCGCGGTCCTCGAGCGCACCAAGCGGCTGGCGGTCGTCACGGGAACGTTCGGATGGGACGACATCGGCTCGTGGGACGCCCTGTTGCGCCTTCGCAAGCCCGACGCCCGTGGCAACGTCGTCGTCGGGAATGCGACCGTGGCTGAGGACGTGCGCCGCTCGGTCATCTGGTCGGAGAGCGAGCACATCGCGGTCGTCGGCGTGGAGGACATGGTCGTCGTCCGCGCGAACGGTCACACGCTCGTCATGCCCACGGGGCGGGCGGAGCGCCTGAAGGAGCTGGTGCAACGCCTGTGAGCCACGCCCTGTACCTGCTGGATCCGGACCCCACACCCGCCTGGGCGCCGTTCGCGGGCGCACGACCCCTGTGCGAGCTGCGCGCGGGCGCGCACTTGATCCGCGAGCGGTGGGAAACGTTCGTCGGTGCCGAGGCCGCGGGGATCTTCGCCCTGCCCCACCTCGCGGGGTTTACAGAACCCGGCGTGCCTCCGGTCGGTGCGCGGCAGCCTGTGAACGGCCCCGTGGTGATCGGATCGTCCACGTTCGCGCCGTGCGGGCTCGCCCCGGCGCTTCCCGATGGGGCATTCCGGCTCACGAGTGGCGGCATCACGGTCGGCTGGGGCGCGGGGCCCGGTGGCACCTGGGACGGTCCACAACCCCACGCGACCGCGGTCGATGTGCCCGGCATGGTGCTGCACGGCGTTTACGACCTGCTCCCCGCCCTCGAGCGCCTGCTCGCGGACGACGTCCGGGCGCTGCTGGGGGACTCGGACCCGCTGCCGGCAGGGAGCATCGTGCTCGGGGATCCCGCCGCCATCGCGATGCACGACGCCGCGGTGGAACCCGGCGTCGTCTTCGATGTACGCAACGGGCCGCTGGTCCTCGAGAGCGGCGCCGAAGTCCGCTCCGGTTCCCGTCTCGAGGGACCGCTCTGGATCGGCTCCAACGCGCACGTCCTGGGCGGCCCGGTCCGCGCGTGCGCGATCGGCCCGCGCGTCAATGCCCGCGGCGAGCTATCGCACTGTGTATTTCTGGGCTACGGGAACAAGGCGCACGACGGATTCGTCGGCCACTCGGTGATCGGGCGCTGGGCGAACCTCGGCGCGGGCACCGTCACGTCGAACCTGAAAAACACGTACGGACGCGTGCGGCTCGACATCGGGGGCACGATGCTCGAGACGGGCCTGCAGTTCTTGGGCAGCCTCGTGGGCGACCACGCCAAGACGGCGATCGGCACACTGCTGTCGACGGGAACCGTCATCGGGACCGGTGCCAACGTGTTCGAAGGCGTCCGACCACCCAAGTACGTTCCCCCGTTCGCCTGGGGAGGGGGCGG
>QHUC01000023.1 GCA_003221045.1 Gemmatimonadota bacterium
GCGGCGGGACGTACTCAGGGATGTGGGTGAGCACGCTCACGGGCACGCCGAGCGCGCCGATCGTCGTGCGGCAATATCCGGGTGAGCGGGCGACGCTCGACGGGCGGGGCACCGACAACGATATGTTCGTGGTAAGAGGCGCCTGGGCGCTCTACTGGGGTTTCGAGCTGACGAACAGCGATCCAAGGCGCGTCAGCCCAGACCGATCGTCGAGCTTCCGGCCGGACGTCGTCGTCAACAACGGACCGCACAACAAGTACGTGAACCTCGTCATCCACGACGGCGGCGTGGCGTTCTACACGTACAGCGACGCGTCGACCGTGGAGGTGTACGGCTGCATCATCTTCAACAACGGGTGGCAGGGGCCCGACCGTGGACACGGGCACGGCCTGTACTTGAAGAGCGACGAGGGGCCGCTCGTCGCCCGCGACAACGTCCTCTTCAATCAGTTCGGGTACGGCGTCCATGCCTACACCGATGCCGGGACCGGCCGTCTCCGGAATATTCGGATCGAGGGGAACGTGGCGTTCAACAACGGCCTGATGGGGGGGGACCGGGACGCCGATGGAGCGAACGTGCTCGTCGGGGGGAACCAGCCGGCGTCGGGGATCGCCGTTGTCGAGAACCTTACGTACTTCTCCCCGGGCGTCCGCGGCCCGAACCTCGCCTTCGGATTCCGCGACATTCAGAATGTCGACCTGGTGGCGAAGGGCAATTATGCTGCCGGGGGCCGTCCCGTGCTGACGGTACGGCGCTGGAGCGCGCCTCAGGTGGCCGACAACACCTTGATCGACGACACTGCGGGGCAGCGCCTCAAGACCGCCGCCGTTTACGTGAAGCCCAACGCGTACGAAGTGGGTCGCGCCTATGTGGTCGTCTACAACTGGGGCCGCACAGCGGTAGTGACGGCGGACCTCGGGGGCGTGCTGCGGGCGGGTGACCGCTACGAGATCCGGAGCGTGCAGGATCTGTTCGGCCAGCCCGTTAGCTCCGGCACCTACGCGGGTGGCGTGATCGAATTGCCGATGGTTTCGCGCCCACCTCCGATCCCCGTCGGTATGTCGTCGTCACAGGCGCCTCCGACCGGCCCGACGTTCGACGTGTTCGTAGTATCCCGAGTGGGCCGCTGATCGGGAACGGTGCCCCTCGCCGCGCGCAGCGGGCCGCCAGTTGAGGCTCAGGAGGCGCGGCTCACGCGGCCGGTGCCGAGCTTTGCGAGTAGCGCTTCCCGCTCCGTGGTCGGAATGGCGCACACGACGGAGCGCAGCTTCCCGTTGGCGGTGCGGGGGATCTCTGCCACGGGCTCCAGCACCACCGCCACGTCACCGAGTCGCTCGCGCAGCCGTTCGGCCATTAAC
Source organism: Gemmatimonadota bacterium (assembly GCA_003221045.1). Classification (GTDB taxonomy): domain Bacteria; phylum Gemmatimonadota; class Gemmatimonadetes; order Gemmatimonadales; family GWC2-71-9; genus AG41. The sequence goes on from QHUC01000023.1 coordinate 1,359, forward strand.
GTGCCGCTCGCCGCGACAAACTCGTCGGCAGGGACATACAGGACGCGAACCCGATCGATTGTTTCCTGGACGATCTGGGCCTGCCGCACGGGAACGCCGTACAGCACCGGATTGAGCCAGGCCACACGGCGGCCGTCCCGAGTCAGGAGGATGTCGTTCGTCCGACCATCGATACTCGCGACCGCGGGGAGGCTGCGACCGCACCCACAGGCGTGAGCGGCGGGCGCCAGGCTGCCGGAATCACCCACGCGATAGCGGATGAGCGGCATATCGTCGTTGAGCAACCCGGTGCCGATGAGTTCGCCCGAGGTGCCGGGCGTGACGGCGTGGCCGGCCTCGTCGTGGACCTCGATCCAACCGATCTCCGGCCATTCGTGCAGCGTGCCCGCTTCGCACTCGCTGGCCCACGCGACGAGCTCGCCCATGCCGTATGTCTCGCGCACCGGGCAGTGGAACGCGGTCGCGATAATCTCCCGGTCGCGCGGCGACACCGGCTCGGCCGACGTAATCGCCACACGCATGCGCAAGTCGCTCCGGCCCAGCCGTATGGCCTCCTGGGCGAGGGCCACCATGGACGACGTGTAGCCGAAGAGGTACGCCACCCGATAGCGCGCCAACGCGTCGAGGTAGTGCGGGATCAGGTCCGGGGCGAGGTGGTAGGACGACATGTAGAGCTGGCGCAGCGCCGCGTTCCATACCCAAAACGGCGGGCGCCGCCGCTCGGTCGCGACCACGAGCTGGCCGCCCAGCATGGCCCACCGGTCGCTCCGCGAAACCCCGTGCCACTCTCGCGTGCGGGTGACAGACAGGGCGTACAGCGTCTCCACCGTCAAGCGGGAGCGCCACAAGTGCAGGGGCTTGCCGCTCGTGCCGCTCGTCTGCTCGTGAAACATGCTCCGCGGGCGGTCGTCGGCGATGAAGGCGCGCGGGTTGACCCGCAGTGGGTCCTTCTCGAGGATGGGCCAGTTTTCGAGATACTCGGGCGACGCACGATCTCCATGCCGACGGCGGGCGGCCCAGGCGTCGCGGTAATAGGGGACGCGTGTGGCCGCGCGGTGCAGCACATACGAGAGACGTTCCGCTCTCCAGGTGGACCACTGCTCCGGGGTCCACTGTTCGCGCTCCCAGACGGCGGCCACGAGCCGATCGCTGTCCGGACCATAACGCCACCACCGGAGGTACAGGCCGCGTGCCGTCGCGACCACGGACTGCGCGAACGGTGGCAGGCGATGGTAGAGGCGAAGACTGCTCACGCCGGGGTGCTCGCGGTCGAGGCGGCAGACACGCGCTCGGCCCCGGCGAGCCGGCGCGTGGCCCGCAGATGATCGGCCAGGCGCGCGCCGTTGCGCCACATGTCGAACATCTGCTCGGTGCGTTGGCGACCCCGCAGAGCCAGCGTCTGCCGCAAGGCGGGGTCGCCCAGCACGCGTGCGATAGCGTCGGCAAAGCCCCCGACATCCTTCGCTGGCACCAGGAGCCCGCAGCGCCCGTCGTCCAGCGCTTCGGGGATCCCCGCCACGTTCGAGGCGATCACCGGAGTGCCGAGAGCCATTGCTTCGCGGAGCACGTTGGGAAGGCCGTCCCCCAGCCCGTCGGACGGGTGCACGAGGACCGTAGCCGCGCTCATCGCCCGGCGCACGTCGTCGAACTTGAGCCAGCCTCTGAAGGTGACGTGCTTGGCGATCTGCAGCTCGGCGGCGAGCCTCTCAAGCGTGCGCCGTTCGTCACCGTCACCGACGAACTCGATCTCGACGCTCACCCCGCGGTCTCCGAGCAGGCGCGCGGCCCGTAGCAGGCAGTCGAACCCCTTGTGTCGGGCAAGCCGGCCCACGGCCAGCACTCGCGCGGGGGGCCGACCCTCCGGCTGATATGGGAAATGGGCAAGGTCGAGCCCGTGATAGCATACGTGGACCCGCTCGGTGATCGGAGGGGACAAGTCCGCGTAATGCTGGGCGAGGTACGACCGATTGAACTCGCAACACGTGATGACGCTGTCCGCGTAGGCGAGCTTCTGCCGCATGTACACCGGCGTCCGGTAGAGGTCCACGCCGGCGTGCAGCCAGATGGAGAACGGGATCGGGCGGCCGATGAGGCGATGGAACGCGTACGCGCACGTCGCCGAGTAGTTGCCCCAGTAGGCCAGGATATGATCGTAGCGATCGGCGTGGGCCGCCGCCCACGCCCAGGCTTTGGGGAGCACGTATACGGTCTTCGCGAGCGGCACGAGGCCGAAGCGCGCCGCGGACGCGGTCACCGCTGCCGCGTCGCTCAAGGCCACGCCGAATCCCGAGCGGCGCCACGGTCTCGCGCGCCGCACGCTCTCCCACAGGCCGAGGTGATGGACGCGGTTGCGCGGGAGGAGCAACTCGTTCAAGAGATCGAGGCTGTAGCGCCAGAGCAGGGCATCGAGCGGATACATCGGGAAAATGTCGAGCTCCACTCCTGCGTCGAGCAGCCCTCGCATGTCGCGCTCGAAGAACGTCGCGACCCGCGCAGGATACTTGCTCGTGAAGACCGCCAGCCTCACGTGATCTCTCCCTCAGGGCTCATGATCAAGGCGAGTCAATGCAAGAGACGTACATAGGGCCTTTGGCATGCAACGCGTTGTGCCAAAACACCTTATACCATGCCTCGCCAACTGGCGGGCGTGGGTTGTAGCGGATGTGTTACAGGTTCGGGCTGCAGGGCGCGCGGGAGCGTCGCTCCGAAAACAGACGCCGGGTAGTCGTGACTTGGGTCACCGCCGGGCTCGTCGGGCGGCGGATAGCTTGCCCATTGAGAGCACGCTGCTCAGAGCAAAACCGCCGAAAGGCGGTGACGCAGAGCTACGGGGCTACGGCGGATTCGTCCGCTACGCTCGCCGGGCCGCCAGCGATCGACGCGGGTCGAAGCTGGCGGCCCGTTTCGTTTCCAGCCCCAATGGAGGCGTGCCCATGCCGTTCGGCCACAAGCTGGCGCACCGACTCGCCCTGCTGAAAGATCGTTTCGTCCACGCCGCGCTCCTGGCGCTTCCGGTCGCGGCGTTCGTTATGGCATGCGAGAAGCCCCTTCCCACAAGCTCCACCGGCGGTACCATCGCCGATCTGGTCATCTCCCCGAAGAACGTCACCCTGCATCTGAACGATACCTTCGAGTTCACGGCGGCCGCGTTCATGAACACCGGAGACTCGGCGAACGTCTCGGTGACGTGGAGCACGACCTACGGTTCCGTCACCGACCTGGG
>QHUC01000024.1 GCA_003221045.1 Gemmatimonadota bacterium
ACGTCACCCTGCATCTGAACGATACCTTCGAGTTCACGGCGGCCGCGTTCATGAACACCGGAGACTCGGCGAACGTCTCGGTGACGTGGAGCACGACCTACGGTTCCGTCACCGACCTGGGCACGAGCTCGAACGGCCGGCGCCACTATGGCCAGTATAAGGCGGCCGGGACGGCGCCCGGGCAGTACAAGGTCGTCGCCACGGGTGCTCCGGGCGGCGTGTCCGACACGGCAACTGTCAACGTGACGCTCGCGCCGGTCGCGGCGCTGAGCGTGGCTCCCTCGTCGGCCACCATCGTCGTGGGCGCGACCACGCAGCTGCAGGCAACC
>QHUC01000008.1 GCA_003221045.1 Gemmatimonadota bacterium
TGTGACGAAATACACGACATCCCGCAGGTCGAGCACGCCGCGATCGATCTGGCTGAAGTGCGATAGGACGCCGAGCGACGCAGCGATCGCGCCCAGCCGCGGCGGCAGGCCGACGATCAGCTGGTCGAGGCCGACGAAGATCAGGACGAACATCACGAACACGCCGACGATGAACGCCGTGATCTGATTACGCGTGACGCTCGAGGCCCAGACGCCCACGGCGGCGAGGCCCGTCGCGAGGAGGCCAGCGCCCACGTACTGCGCGACCACGATCCCGAGCTCGGGCGCCGTGCCGAGCGCGAGGCCGAGCGGGATGGTGACCGTGAGGGCGAGCGCGATGAGCAGGAACAGCAGCTGCCCGACGTACTTGCCGAGCAGGAGCTCCAGCTCGGTGATCGGCTGCGCCAGCACCACCTCGAGCGTACCCGAGCGGCTGTCTTCCGCGAGCGCGCGCATCGTGACCGCGGGGATGAGGAAGAGAAACAGCCACGGCAGGAAGTCGAGCATGGGGCGCAGCGAAGCGACGCCGTAGGCATCCTGTTGGCGGAAGAACAAGAAGCTGTTGAGCCCCACGAACACGACGAGCAGGATGTACGCGGTCGGCTGGTCGAACAGCGCCTTCAGCTCGCGCCAGGCGATGATGCGGATCGCGCGCATGCGGGTCAGCTGGTGAGCTGGTGGAAGAGTTCCTCGAGGCTGCCCGCCTCCTGATGGAGCTCGTACAGCGTCCAGCCGCGGGCTTTGGCGAGCCCGAAGATTTCGGGCCGGAGGTCGGTCGCGCGATCGGCGGTGATCGTGAGGGCGACGCGACCGTCCGCAGCTTCGGACGAGGGGCTCACGCGGCGCACGCCGGGGAGTTTCGTGAGCGCGTCGGCGGCCGTGGCTCCGCCTCCCGTCCCCGCGAGCTCGACCGCGATCTCGACCGTGCCCTCGGCCTGTTGCATCAGCCGATCCACCGGCCCGTCGGCCACGATCTTGCCGCGGCTGATGACGAGCAGCCGCGAGCACATGTGCTGGACCTCGGAGAGCACGTGGGTCGAGAGCATCACCGTCCGATCCCGGCCCAGCGCGGCGATCAAGCGGCGGATCTCCACGCGCTGATTGGGGTCGAGCCCTTCGGTCGGCTCGTCGAGCACCAGCAGGTCGGGGCGGTGCAGGATCGCCTGCGCCAGGCCCACGCGTTGGCGGAAGCCCTTCGAGAGCTCGCCGATGGGTCGGTAAAACACGGTTTCGACACTGGTCGCGGTCACGGCCTCGTCGATCGCCCTATCTCGCGCCGATCCATCGAGCTCTCGCAGATCGGCGATGAAGGTGAGGTAGTCACACACCAGCATGTCCGGGTACAGCGGGTTGTTCTCGGGGAGGTAGCCGATCCGGCGCTTGGCGGCGCGCCCCGCCTCGGCGAGCGGCGTGCCGTCCAGCGTGATCGTCCCGGTATCCGGCTCGTAGTACTGGGTGATCAGGCGCATCGTGGTGGACTTGCCGGCGCCATTGGGCCCGAGGAAGCCCACGACTTGCCCGCGGTCGACCGCGAACGACACCTGATCGACGGCCGTCACGTCGCCGAACCGTTTCGAAACGGTATCGAGTGAGAGGAATGTCATAGGCGGCAAAATGCTAACAAGCTCGCGCGGGGTTCTTCAACCCCTCCACGCCGCCCTGGTTCCCGGCGATTTACAGGGACTTGAGGAAGGCGACGACCGCCGCACGGTCCGCGGTGGGTAGGGCTTTGAAGCGGTCGCGAGCCCCGGCGCCTTCGCCACCGTGCAGCTCGATCGCCTGATCGAGAGTGGCCGCCCGACCGTCGTGGAGGAAATGCTGGATGTCCCGGAGCCCGAGCAGCGGCTCCGTCCGGAAGTCGGCGGGGCCGGCGAGCCCGAGGCAGATGTCCTCCAGATCCGGTCCCATGTCGTGGAGCAGCAGGTCGGTGTACGCGAAAAACTCCCGTCGATTGAGCGCGGCGATCGGGCTCGCCCCGCTACGGAGTGTAGGGAAATGGCAGCTCGTGCACCCGATCTTCGAAAAGAGGTCACGGCCCCGGCGGCCATCCCGGGTCAGCTTGGTCGGCGTGGGGTCGGCGAGGAAGCGCACGAAGTCGTCGGTAAGGTCTAGCTCTTCCTGCCTGATCTCGGGATCGGCGGTCGAGTCGACGCCCGGTGGAATCGGCTTTCCGCCGATGTTCTCCTCGGTGGGCTGCGCCGGGTTCGTGATTCCCATCTCGGCGACGAACGCACCAGCGTTGAACTCCGCCAGGGTCGGGACAAACGCCTTGCGGCCGAACCGGCCGATCCGTCCGTCCAGCGAGCGGTTGGGTCGCCCGTGCACGCCGTCGTGGTTTCGGTCTTCTGAATCGGCGTAGGCGAGGATCGCCGAATCGGGCACCAAATCGAGCAGCCCGCGGGCAAACACGACGGGCGTGGTGCGCGACGCCCGCGCGTTCGCCGATGGGGGGAACGGCTCCCGGTCGATCCCGAGCGCCGCCTTCAGGGCGGGCGTGGTGTGCAGCTGAATGACCGGGCCGCCCTCCTGGACGAGTGGGGCGTGAACACGCTGTCGAAGACTTCCTTGCCGCGGTTGAACCGGGCGAGCTGCTCGGCGGTGAGGCCGGGAATCGGGTCGCCGGGCTTCACGGGCTTCTTACAGCCCACGGCGAGGAGCAGGAAGAGGGCGGCCGCGACCCGCGGGCGGGTCACCGCGCGGGCGCCTCGAGCTTCTCGATCCGATCGACCACGAGCCCAGCGCTCGTGCGGTGCCATTCGACGGTCACGATGTACCCGGGCTTCACGTCGGCCATCCGAAGCCCGGCCGTCGGAGCGCTGGTATGCACCGCTGGCCCTGCGCTCATATGAACGAGCCGTAGCGACATTCCGACACCGGTGATCAAGTCGAGCGTGCCCGTCGAGGCGTTCACGGCGTGCACCGTCCCGCGGTACGTATATGACGGAGCAGGCTGCGCGGCTGATTGCGTCCGGTTCCCGGCAGGTCCGGAGATGGCGAGCGGGGTGAGCAGGATAGCGCACAGCGCAGCTATCCGGGTCCTACGAAGCATGGAGCCTCCCGGGTCGGGTTCCGCTCGCATAGTGGCGACCCCGGCCCCGTGAGTCAACGTGGCGGGTCCGCGACAGCCTAGGGAGCGAACTTGTCGACCTGTTCCGCGGCCTGGTTGATCACGCCCGCTTCGGCGGTGAGCACCTGGGCCGCCGCGCCGATCTGTTGCCCCGCCTCTGTCCAGTTCTTCTGCTCGATCGCCTCGCGCACGCCCGGCAGCGTTTTCACGCCGTACCCCGTGTAGAACCCGGGCGCATACACCAGATGGCGGTACCACGGTCGCCGCGGCAAGCCGGTGGCGGCCGTGAGGGCACGCTCGGCCTGTCGCAGCGTGGCGTTCAGCGTACCGACGTCCGGCTTCCCGAATGAGCTCCCGTTCGCCTGCGCCTTCGCGAACGCCCGCTCGTAGCGCTCCGCCGCACGGGTGAGGGCGTCCGCCGCGTCGTCCAGCGGAGCGAAGTTGAGGTGCGGCGCGGCCGGCTCGCGCGCCGGCGGCACGAGCGGCTGCCAGGGGTCCGAGGTGGCCATGAAGACCCCATCGTCGAGCTCGCGATTCCGCTCCTGAATTTGGTCCCGCGTCTCGGTCGCGAGCTTCTCGACCTCCTTCACGTAGCGCCCGACCGTCTCCGCGAAGTTCGTGAACTGATAGGGGACCACATCGGCGTCGGCGAGGCGCATGACCGCGGTGCCGATCGTCTGAGCGAGGGCGCGACCGTACACGAACGACGTGTCGTCGAAGGTCGTGTACCACTTGAAGTCGTCGTAGATCGAATGGTAGATGCCGCCGCCGCCCTCGCCCCCGAAACCCAGGTTCAGAGTCGCGATGCCCACGTGCTGGAGGAACGGCGTGTAGTCCGACCCGGACCCGAGCGCGTCGATGCGCAGATCCGCCCGCTGCCGCGCTTCCTGGCGCTCGTCGGCCGTCTTCGCGTCCGCGACGGCCCGCAGCTGGTCGCGCTTCCAGACGCTGAGCTTGGTCTCCGGATCCTCGATGTCCCGCGCCACGTCGTTGATGAACTGCTCGAGAGAATGCGAGCCACCCACCTCGAGGTATCCGCGGTTGTTGGTGTCGCTGTTCAAGTAGGCCACGGCCTTGGTGGCGAGCTCGTCCGCGTGCGCCTCTACCCATTCGGTCGAGCCGAGCAACGCGGGCTCCTCGCCGTCCCAGGCGGCGTAGATGATCGTGCGGCGCGGCTTCCAGCCCTGCTTGAGCAGCAGGCCGTACGCGCGGGCCTCCTCGATCAGCGGCGCTTGCCCGGAGAGCGGGTCCTCGGCGCCGTTCACCCACGCGTCGTGGTGGTTGCCGCGGATCACCCATTCGTCGGGGGCCGACGCGCCCGGGATGCGCGCGATCACGTCGTAGAGCGTCTTCAGGCTCCAGTCGGACTTGACGCGCAGGTGCACCTTGGCAGGGCCGGGCCCGACGTGATAGGTGATGCCGAGGCCGCCGCGCCACTCCTGGGGAGCGACGCGCCCGCCGAGCGCGGCGAGCAGGGGTTGTGCATCGCCGTACGAGATCGGCAGGACGGGGATCTTGGTGATCGTGGCCGCTTCGCCGATCGGTAGCCGCTTGGCGTCCTTCGTGGCGCCGATGCCCGGGGTCAGCGGGTCGCCCGGGTAGAGCGGCATGTCCATCACGCTGCCGCGCTGCACGCCATCCTTCGGGCGCCACGGACCCTGGGGATAGACTGCGCCCTGCGTGTAGCCGTCTTCGCGAGGGTCGGAATAGATGATGCACCCCACGGCGCCGTGCTCGGCCGCGACCTTGGGCTTGATGCCGCGCCACGAGCCGAAGTACCGCGCGATGACGATGGCACCCTTCACCGAGACGCCCATCCGCTCGAGCCGCTCGTAGTCCGCCGGCACACCGAAGTTCACGTACACGAGCGGGGCAGTGACGTCGCCGTCGATCGAATACGCGTTATAGGTGGGCAGCTGCTCGGCCACCTGGCTGGAGGTCGGATCGCCAGGAACCGCGGGCTCTTGCAGCTTCGCCCGGAACGTCGTCGGGGCGACGAGCTCGACGACGCGCTCCTTGGGCGTGGGGAAGAGCACGTCGAAGTTTTCGATGTGCGCGTCGAGACCAAAGCTCTTGAACTTCGCCAGGATCCACTCCGCGTTGTCCTTGTCGTACGGCGAGCCGACGTGGTGGGGCCGGGTGGAGAGGCGGCGCATGTACTCGCGCAGCGAGTCGGGCGAGGGGATCGCGCGGAACTTGGTTTCCCACTCGCGCTCCGCCTTGGCCGACTCGACGGTGAAGCCGCGGAGCTCATCGGCGGGGGAGGGGGCAAGTGCGAGCAGGAGCGCGCCGAAACCGAGCGCGACCATGGGACGAGCGATCAGGCGCATGTGAAACCGACCTCATGGCGAGAGGAAGGGGTCAAGGCGTACGAATGCGCGGATTGTTTATCAGCTTTCCGCGAAATCATCAAGCCCTAGTATTCGAGCTCGTGCCGAGTGTAGACCTCGCCCCGCCGGACGACGAGCGCGATCTCGCGGAAGTGGCGCACGTCGGCGAGCGGGTCGGCGTCCAGCACGAGGAGGTCGGCCACGGCGCCCGGGGTGAGCGTGCCGGTGCTGTCCAGCCCCACGGCCCGCGCGGCGTTCCGCGTGGCGGCGACGAGCACGTCGCGCGCCGAGAGGCCCGACGCCTCCATCGCCTCGAGCTCCATGAACACCGATGCACCGTGCAACGTGAGCGGGTTGCCGGCATCGGTGCCAAGGGCGACGGGGATGCCGGCCTCGAACACCCGTTTCAGGTTCGCCGCGCCGTTGACCCGGGACGTGCTCGTGCGCGCGGCGCGATCGCGCAGCGCGGCATCGCTCGGGCGCTGCGCCAGCGCCACGGTGTCGGTGGCGAGCGCTTTGGCGCGGGTTGTGGGATCGACGCACGCGAGAGGCTGGTGGTCGCGCTCGAACCGGCGTGCCGCCACCTGGCTGTAGCCGTCCAGGACGGTCAGCGTCGGCACGTAGATCGCGCCGCTGCGGCGCGCGAGATCGATGAACTCGGAATCCACGGGAGCGGACCAGACCGAATGCACCAGCACGCGCGCGCCCGCCCGCAGCGCGTCCTTCGCCTCCCACAGTCCCGTGGCGTGGACGATGAGGGGGAGGCCCACCTTCCGAGCTTCGTCGCCGGCCGCGTGCACCAGTGCCGAGACCCGCGCTGTGTCCGGTGGCTGGGGCGGCATGATGTACCACACTTTGATGGCCGCGGCGCCCCATGCCTTGTGCGCCTGCACCGCCCGGCGCACGGTGGCCTCGTCCGACATATAGATGAACTGGCGCTGATCGGGCAGATTGAGCCAGTGATCGATGGTCGAGAGCAGGGATCCGGCGGCCATCACGCGTGGTGCCGTCGTGGCCCGAGCCGTCCGCTGCTGGAGCTCGAGTGTCCACGGATAGCCGCCCACGTCGAAGACCGAGGTGACACCGCTACACATATAGGAGCGGAAGAATCGCTCGGGCCGGGCCTGGAGCGACGCCTCGACCTGATCGTAGGGATAGCGATCCCGCAGGTCGAGGGCATCGGGTCGTCCGTCCACCCACCCGGTTTGCGAGAAGTGGACGTGGGTGTCGATGAGACCCGGAGTAATCCACTTGCCCTCGGCGTGCACGGTGTCGGCGTCGCCGGGAATCGCGCAACGCGTCCGTGGTCCCGCGCAGCCGATGCGCCCGTCGCGCAGCACCACCACGGCGTCGCGCACCGGCGTAGCGCCGGTCCCGTCCACGAGCGTGGCCCCGACGAACGCCACGGGTGGGGGCGCCGCGTCGGGCGTCGGGAAGGCGGTCGTCACCGCGACCTTCCAGCCGTCCCTCGTGCGCACGAAGACCCGCTCGCTCACGCCCCGGACACTGCCGCTCGAGTCCACGACGCGGTAGCGGTACACGCCATAGGCGACGTCCGGCGTCACGGGGACAATGCGGAGCTGGGTGGCGACCAGGGTGTCGGGCCAGGAGGCGCCGGCCCCAGCGGCAAAGGAGTCGTAGCCCTGGCGGAGCCCGTCGGGGCCGACACGTGCAAGCGCCGGCGTGTGGAGGTAGTGCGAGAGGTACGCGGCGCGATTTCGCGTGTGGATCGCCGCGATGTTGCCCTTGAACGCGTCGAGCGGGCCGTTCTGAGCCCGGAGCGGGGCGGCAAGGAAGACGGCCAGGACGAAACGGATCGATTTCACGGCACCGGTCCTTTGAGATAGCTTGATTCGACTCGGGCAAAGCGGTTCAGTCAAGGAGGGACGAGATGCGCGCTACGCGGGGAGTGTCGGTGCTCGGGGCGGTGATGCGCCCGGCGCGCTGGGTGCCCATCGGCTGGAGACGTATGCGAGCGAGCGTCGGACCGGGCGAGGCTCACCTGGAGATCGAGTTCTGAGCGGCGATTGGCCCCGATGGATTCGAACCATCATTCCCAGATCCAAAGTCTGGTGTCCTGCCGTTGGACGAGGGGCCAGCGATGTTGCAGCGCCTCAACTTAGCGCCAGCCACGACCCGGTAGAAGGGGCTTCTGTGCAAGGGACCGTGTCACGACGGCGCGAGTGCGCCGCGTGCCGGGCGACGACACGCAATCCTTCCTTGCTCGCGAGCGCCCGCACCTTCCAACGCTTGTTACGCAGCGCTCTTCGGTAGACGACCGGGGTCGTTCATAGTTCCCGGTGCGAAGAAACGGCGGAGCCGTCGACCCACCGCCACCAGGACTCCAAAGACGAGAGTCAGCACCAGAATCTGAATCGGAATCGAGAACACGCTCCCAGCGGCAAGTAAGAGCCCTCCAACGCTGCTGGTTCACCTCAGACACCTTGAAAGTGCAGCCAGCCGGGTGCGCGTGTCAGCGATCCGACCCGAGGTGATTCAAAAAGCAACGCCGCACGGAACGGACCACGGGCTCCGCGCGTATACGCGAGGGCTCCGTCGCCAGCGCTCGTAACGATGACCGTCAACGCCTCTCCCGTCTGGTCTACCGACCGCCGAGTCGGTCAGCGCCGCCACCTACCCTCGCGGCGCCGCGGCGTGGAGCGCCGGCAGGCGAGCGCATATGCGCTGCCCGAGCGCCGGCGCAAGCTCGCTGATCGCCGCTCAGGGGACCGTCGGGAGCTGTAACGAGACTTCAGGAAGTACCCGCAAGCACGCAACGAAATCGACGCAGGCCGGTGTCTCACCGTGCATCTCTCCCGTGAGGTCCCATGCGAGCGCCCATCGTCGTCCTGCTCGTCCCAGTCCTGGTCGCGGGGCCGTTGCACGCACAGAGCACACAAGCAGCCGAGCTTGCCGGGTTGTGGGAAGCGAAGCTCCGCTTCGGTCCCGACATCCGCGGCCCCTTAATCCTCGAGCGCGCGAACGGCACGTGGCACGCGGAAATCGCGGGTCGAGGCACCGCGGCTCGCCTGGCGGGCGACACCATCACGTTCGAGCTCCCCGACGGTCGCGGCGCCTTCCGAGGACAGTTGAAATTGCAGCGAGCGCGCATTGTCGGCCACTGGATTCAGCCGGTCACAGTCACGAATGGATCTGCGTACGCGTCGCCCGTGACACTCACGCGTCTAGGCACGGCGGAACGGTGGCGGGGCGACGTGGATCCCCTCGCCGACGAATTCACGATGTACTTAAAGGTCGAGCCCAGCGCGGAGGGCTCGATGCGCGCGTTCCTCGTGAACCCCGAGCGGAACATCGGGCGATTCACGCGGGTCGCGTCGCTCGAGCGCGCGGGGCAGGTGGTGCGTCTCCTCGCCGCCCCGGCGAACGGACAGGCGGGGAGCGAGCTGGCCGAGGGCGTGCTGCGCGACGACGTCCTGTCGATCTCGCTCCGTGGGGGCACATACGATTTCCGCCGCGTGGATAGGAACGCGGCGAGCGATTTCTATCCACGCGGACGGCCAGGCGTGGGCGCCGCGTACGCCTACCGCGCGCCGATCGCCCTGGACGACGGCTGGCCCGTCGGCACGCCCGAGCAGGTCGGCTTGTCTCGCGCGGCGCTCGAGACGTTGGTGCGCACGCTCATCGACTCCCCCCTCGACAGCGTGAGCTCCCCGGAGATCCACGGCGTGCTCATCGCCCGGCACGGGACCCTCGTGCTCGAGGAATACTTTCACGGCGAGCACCGCGACAAGCCGCACGACACCCGCTCGGCGGCCAAGAGCCTGACCGCGACGCTGCTCGGCGCGGCGATCTACGCCGGCGTCCCGCTGAGCCCCAGCTCGCTCGTCTATCAGGTGATGAACGGCGGTACGCTTGCGAGGGATCTCGAGCCGCGCAAGCGGGTGCTGACCATGGAACACCTGCTCACCATGAGCTCCGGGCTCGACTGCGACGACTCGGACCCGAACTCGCCGGGCAACGAGGACGCAATCACCCAGCAGACCGGCGAGCCCGACTGGTGGCAGCTCACGCTCGCCCTGAAGATGATCCGCGATCCCGGGGAGCGCGCCGTGTACTGCAGCGTGCAGCCGAATCTCATCGGCGGAGTGCTGCGGAAGGCCGCCGGACGTCCGCTCCCGGAGCTGTTTCATGACCTCGTCGCCGAGCCGCTCGAGATCCGGCGGTACTGGATGAACCTGACGCCGACGGGGGACGCGTACATGGGCGGCGGGGTGCGATTCCTGCCGCGCGACTTCATGAAGCTGGGGCAGCTCATGATTAACGGCGGCACGTGGCACGGCCGGCGCGTTGTCAACGCGGCGTGGACCAAGCGCGCGACGTCGCCGCTCGTGCAACTGGGCAATCAGAAGTACGGGTATCTGTGGTGGGTGATGGAGTATCCCTACAGGGGTCGGACGATCCAGGCGTTTTACGCGGGCGGCAACGGCGGCCAGGTCGTGATGGGGATCCCGGCGCTCGATCTCGTGGTGGCGTTCTACGGCGGGAATTACAACGATCCGGTAATGTTCCAGGTGCAGCGGCGGTGGGTGCCGGAGTTCGTGTTGCCGGCGGTGGTGGGGAACTAGGGCCCCAGCACCACCCCCTGCGTCTGGCCGTGCTTCGTTTGGACATCGTAGGCGCGGTTCCGGGCGCGGCCGTCCGCCACGATGTCCTCACCGGTCCGCGACGCCAGCGCATCGAGCGCGGCACACGTGGGGGCGCGCAGCCCTGAGAGCGCTCTGTACAAGTCACCGGCGTTTCGCTCGGCGATCGCGCGGTGTCCGGCCTCGTGCGTCTTCACGTGCTCGAGGTAGGTGCGCCACGTTTGACGCAGGCTCGCGGGTGCCGTGGCCGGGGGCGTCCAGCGCGGCAGTGTGACGCTCAGGTTGAGCGTGACCTTGAGGTCACTCAGCGCGCAGCTCGAGTCGCCCGGCGCCCCCGGCACCGGCTTGTAAGTCCATTGCAGATCCCACACCGTCAGGGCATCGAGAGACGTGCCACTCGCGTCCTTGGGGCCGAGGCGGTTTATCCCCTCGCGGAGCGCCCCTGCACTCGAGCCGTCGATGTCGTAGTACTGCTCGCGACCGGTGATCGACACGCGGGCAACGGCTGGAGCGGCCCCAGGCGCAGGGGCCGGCGCCGCTTCGGGCGGAGGAGAGGAGCCCCCGCAAGCGGAGAGGAGCAGGGCGACGGCGAGCGTCGCGGGTCGGCGCATGGCCGTCACTAGGCCAGGGTGATGTCCTGCTCGACCACGAGATCGGTCGGCAATCCCTGAATTTCGAGGCGGGCCCGCGCCTTGAGGGTTTCCGTTCCCTTGAGCTTTCCGGCGGCGAGCGCCGTATCGACGCTCCGTTCGATCTCGCGCTGCGCGGTCACCCCGAAATGCTTGAGGAACTTGCGGACCGAGAGGTTGAACGCTTCCTCGTTCATGGCGTCACCTTGAAGACCTGATCGTGCTGGCGCACGCGATCGTTCACCTTGATCGCGACTTCGTCTCCGGCCTTGGCCTGCGCAACCTTCTGATGGTTCACTTCCATGGACGCGATCGGCTCGGTGAAGTCCGTGGTATGGCCGTGGAAGCGGATGCTCTCGCCCACCGCCAGCGTACCTTCCGCCAGCCGCACGACGGCCACGCCCGGCCCCTTGAAGTAGTGCACCACGGTCCCCACCAGTTGTTCGGGCATCGGTTCCTCCGTGCGTTCCGAACCACAATATGATGCGGGCCTGAGGACCGCTACGGCAACACCTCGACGGGCGCCGGCCCCGCTGGGGGACTGGCGAGTGTACCGGTCTTGATCAGTCCCTGCCGCTTTTCGCCCAGCGTCATGGCGGCGTCGTCGCGACGGCGCTTGTCTCCGTAGACCGCCGCCACCGCGCTGCCCGAGCCGCAGAGCCGCACCCAGTAGGGATGTGTCCCGGCGAGGCGCTCGAACAGCGCACGCAGCGGCGGGTGCTTGCCGAAGACGGGAATCTCGAAATCGTTGCCGCCCAGCCGGCCGATGCTGCCCCAGGCCGCGAATGCCTCGGCGTCGAGCACGACGGGCCCACGCGAATGGGGATCGGGGTGCATCTCGTCCCACCAGCGATAGGCGTCAGGAGTGGCGACGCCGACCGGCGGAGAAGGCATCGCGATCAGGGCCGGCATGGCGGGCGGCGGGGCGAACCGAAACAGCCGTTCGCCCCGGCCCCATGCCACCGCGCAGGGGGCGCCGCTCGCGAAAAAGGCGACGTCGGTGCCGAGGCGGGTCGCGAAGTGCAGCAGCTCGTGCGAGGGGACGGCGTTGCCTGCGAGCAGGTTCACGGCATGGAGCGCGGCCGCTGCGTCGCTCGAGCCGCCGCCCAACCCAGCGCGCACGGGGATCCGTTTCGTCAGCTCGAGCGCGACGCCGAATTTCTGCCCGGTCGCCTCGAGCACGGCGCGCGCCGCGCGCACGGCGAGATTCTCCTCGGACGGTCCCAGGTCCGGTCCGTGAACGGTCAGCGCGACGTCTCTGGCGGTGCGCGTGACCACGAGCTCGTCCGCGAGCTCGAGCAGCGCGAAGGCGGTCTCGATCTGGTGAAACCCGGTCGGCGCTTCCCGGGCGAGAATGCGCAGGAAGAGATTCACCTTGGCGTGCGCCACGACCCGCACGGCGTCCGTCAGGGTCCCGCTCCTTCCCCGCTCGCCGCCGGCTCCGCGGGCCCGACCCGGCGCAGATCGCTCAAGTGCAGCCGCATGGTCGCGAGGGACCTGAGACCGAGCAGGGTAATCGGCAGCAATGTGGACACGTGGTATGTGACGGCGTAAGCGAGGGCCAGGCTTGGCGTGATGCCATAGATCTGCAGCGTCAGCTGTGTCGCCTTTTCGAACACGCCGAAAAAGCCGGCAGAAGCCGGGACGGCCACCGCGAACCCGAGGATTCCCTGGAGCAACAGCGCGCCCTCGAGTGGAACGCTCAACCCGAACGCGCGGAAGCACACGGCGAACGAGGCCGCATTGGTGAGCCACAGCACGAGCGACCAGAAGAGCATCGCCCCGAACCGGCCGGGTCGCTTGAGCACCTCTAGGCCCGCTACCAGTCCCTCCGCCACGCTGGCAAGACGCTCGGCGTACCGGGATGGGAGCACGGCTCGGGTCACGCGCTCGAACAGCGCAAGCCACGGCGCCGGTCGGAGCACGATGACGAGCGCAATCACGAACAGGGCGCCGAACAGCACCGCCGTTCGCGCGGCGAGGCGCGAGAGCGGCGTCCCCATCAAGGTCGACGTCCGAGGAAACGACGGCGCCGCGATCGCGAGCGCCATCAGCCCGAGCATCACGAGCGCGTCGAAGACGCGCTCCACGGCGATCGACGCCAGCGCCGTCGTGAACCGCACCGGCACCTGGCGGCTCGCGACGTACGCGCGTGCGAACTCCCCGGCTCGGGCCGGGAGGATGTTGTTCGCCATGAACCCGATCGCGACGGCGTGCCACAGCGGTCCCGGGGGCAGGGGCGCCTCGTCCTTGTCCCGGAGGATCACACGCCAGCGGATCAGACGGAGGGGGAATGTGAGTGTCGCGAGTACGACCGTGACCAAGAGCAGGATCGGGTCGACGGCGCGCAGACCCGCCAGGACCTCGTTCCAGTGGGTCCCGCGCACGGCCCACGCCAGGAACGCGGCCGTGACCGCCAGGCCCAGGACCCAGGCTCTTCCCCAACGGGAGGAAGAGGGGCGGCTAGGTGCCGGCGGTGGGAGGGGGTTCGAGGGCGAGGGCAACGAGGTCGCAGACTTCGTCGACGAGGGCGCGCAGGCTGTCGCCCGACGTCTGCTTCGCCACTTCACGCAGCTCCTGGGCGCGCTTGAGCGCGCGGTCGCCGCGATAGAGCAGCGTGCGCACGTCCACCGCTCCCGCGTCCCCCGCTCCAGCCGTCGCTGGGCGCGCCGTGTCGCGCGGGGGCGCGAGCAGCTCCTCGAGCGACGCGGCTCCGATGCCGGCCCCGGTCATCCGCTGGTACGCGCTCCAGGACCCCACGAGGTCAGGCGTCTCGGGCACTGCCTCTGGAGCTCGCGCAGGGGCGGGGGCTCGAGGCGCAGGCGCACGGGGCGGAGCCGGAGGCGCCGGCGGAACGGGGGGCGGCGCAGGAGCCCGTGACGCGGTGGGAGCGAGCGCTTCGATCGGCACGATCGGTGACCACGCGGCCGGACTCGGGGCAGGCGCGGGTGCGGGCGCTCCCGGCTTCAAGTTCCGAACCGCCGCGGTCAACCCGTCGAGCTCGGCAGCGAGCGTTTCTTCGTCGCCGGCGCTCGAGCGGGCGAGCAGGTCGCCCGCCTGGCGCAGCAGCGCCGCGAAGGCGGCCGCGCTCCTCACCGCGATGCCGGAAGCCACCGCTTCCCGCGCCGCGATGGCGAACTGCGCCACGCGGTCGGCCAGCGCGCCGCCGCCCGCGTTCGCGAGCGCGCGAAACGTGGTGCCGAGGGTATGGGCGCGGAGCTCGCGCTGAGTGGCGGAGGGGGCACGCTCCAGCGAGTCCGCCGCCTGGCGCAGGTGCTCGCCGTGACTCACGAGCTCGAGCCGGCCGAGCGTGGACGGGCGCGCCGCGGGCACGCCGCGCGAGACGATGTGTGGTCCCGAATCACTGTAATAGAGTGCGCCGATGGACACGACGTCGGGCTCGCTCTCCATGAACTGGACCAGCAATCCCGCGAACTGGCGGAAGTCCGCGCTTTCAGGGTCGGGCCGGCCGCGGTCGGCCACCTCGCGCGCCGCGCGGGCGATGGCCGCGGCGGCCGTCCTGAACAGCTCGCCCACGTTGATGTGTGGCTCGAGTCCCGAGTTCGACAACTCGCCGGTCGCCCGCTCGATGCCCTCGAGCAGGTCGGGGAGCGGGGGGAGATCGTTGATGGCCGCCAGACCGCGCAATGGTTGAAGCGTGCGGAGCACGATTGGCAACGGGTCGGGCGCCGCGGGGTTGGCCGTGAGCGCCTGCGCGGCGCGGTCGAGCGCGCTGGCGATCGCCGCCCCCTCGCGGGCCACGAACGCGCGCACGCCCGCGTCGAGGCCAAGTGCTTCGGCCGCCCGGACCTGAGCCGATGGCCGCCCGGCGTGCTGCTCCAGCTCCTGTGCCAGCCCTTCGGCCTTGACGGTATCGGCGTCGGTCCAGGCCCTCGCCTGGCGCACGAAGATCTTCAGGTCGTCCACGCCGCGCAGCGCGAGCTGTCTGGTCTGGGGATCCCAGGCGCGCCGTCCCTCGCGCAGGGCCCGCGTCAGCGCCTCGAGACCGGCGGCGGCGCGCGCGATCGCCTGCTGGTTGGCCATCAGCGCGCTGCCGCGCAGCGCCCGGGCGAGCCGCACCAGCTCGTCGGCGCTCGGGCTCTCGCTCCCGAGGAGGGCGTCGAGCCGCTCGAGATACTCCCCCGCCTCGAGGGCGAAGAAGTCGTGCATGCCGAGCGGCTTCTGAGGGGGCGTCATGGAGGTACCAAGCTAGGAAGGGTGATACGGGTGGTCAAACTTGGGAGCGGGGAGCAGGGAGCGGTACCCTCCGCTGCACCATTAGGTACCGCTCCCCGCTCCCCGCTCCCGTGCTTCGTCGACGAGTGCGCGCATCCGCCTCACCGCTTCTTCCATTCCCAGGAAGATCGCGTTGCTGACGATCGAGTGCCCGATGTTGAGCTCCTCGATCTCCGGAATGGCCGCGACCGGCTGCACGTTCTCATAGGTCAGGCCGTGGCCCGCGTGGACGGCGAGCCCGCGCGCACGCGCGTGGGCGGCGGCGCGCGCGAGCGCGCGCAGCGCCGCGTTGCTTTTCCGCCACGTCTGCGCATAGCGGCCGGTGTGCAGCTCGATCGCCGGCACGCCGAGCGCGGCCGCGCGGTCGATGGTCCGGAGGTCGGGGTCGATGAAGAGACTGACGCGGATGTCTCGAGCGGTGAGCGGCGCAATGGCGGCACGCACGCGGGCGTCCGACCCGTGCAGCGCGAGGCCGCCCTCGGTGGTGATCTCCCGACGACGCTCGGGGACGAGCGTCGCCTGGAACGGCCGCAGGCGTGCGGCGATGCGCACGATCTCGGGCGCCGCACCGAGCTCGAGATTCAGGACCGAGTGCACCGCGGCGCGCAGCGCGCGCACGTCGGCATCCTGAATGTGCCGTCGATCCTCACGCAGATGCACCGTGATGCCATCCGCACCGCCGCGCTCCGCGGCGGCCGCTGCCTGGACGGGGTCCGGCTCGTCGGCACCGCGCGCCTCGCGGACCGTCGCGACGTGATCAATGTTGACGTAGAGCCGCATGTCCTCTTACCTTCGGATCACTCCGTTCACACTCGAGGTATCGCTCGTGAGACCACGACTGGCCGTGCTCGTCGCGCTGGGCGCCCTCGCGTGCGGGAGTCCAGGACCCGACAAGGTCGCGCCGCAATCTCCTCAGCAGACGCTCACCCAATTCATGTCGGCGGTAAAGGCGAACGATATCTCGCGGATGGGCACCCTCTGGGGTTCGGACCGCGGCCCGGCCGCGAGCTGGATGAAGAGCGACGAGTTGAAGGAGCGCCTCACCGTGATCCAGAAATACCTGGACCACGCTGGGTACCGCGTGGTCGAAGGGCCGCTTCCCGTCGCGGGTCACGACAATACCATGAGCTTTCGCGTCGAACTCCAGCGGGCGAACGGGTGCGCCGTCGTGTTCCCCGTCGATCTGGTGCGCGCCAAGGGCGGCGGTTGGGTGGTGAATGACGTGCATCTCGCGAGCCTCTCGACGCCGGGCGGGGCGTGCCGTCAGTGAGCAGGGGGAACGTTCCGCACCCGCCGCGCGTTACTTACTCCGTCAGCTCTAGCAGAATGCCGGCCGTCGCCTTCGGATGGACGAACGCGATGCGCCGGCCGCCGGCGCCCCGCCGCGGCACTTCGTCCACCAGACGGTATCCGTGCGCTCGGCAGCGTTCGAGCGCACGGTCGAGATCGGGCACACGGTAGCACACGTGATGGATCCCCGGCCCGCGGGTCGCGAGGAATTTCGCGACCGGCCCGATCGGTTCACGCGGCTCGAGGAGCTCGACGTGGACGTCGCCCAGGGCCAGACTGACGATCGTCGCACCGTCCGCGGTCTCGGGGCGTCCGGGCTCGAGGCCGAGGACGTCCCGATAGAAGGGGAGGGCGGCGTCGATCGATGGAACGGCGATGCCGATGTGCGCGACCCGGGCGGTTGACACGGTCATGTCGACCGTGAACATAACGATTGCACGAAAGGGAGTGGAGAGGTCATGGCAGCGGAGAATCTGACGGCGGTCACGGACGCGACGTTTGGGGTGGAGGTCGAAGAGCACAAGGGACTCGCGATCGTGGACTTCTGGGCTACCTGGTGCGGCCCGTGCCATATGGTGGCGCCGATCCTGGATCAGCTCGCCGGTGAATACCAGGGCAAGCTGAAAGTGACCAAAGTGGACGTGGACGCCAACCAGAAGACGGCGATGCGCTTCAACGTACGGTCGATTCCGAGTATTCTATTCTTCAAGGACGGCCGGCATGTGGACACGCTGGTGGGCGCGTACCCGAAGGCGGCCTTCGAGCAAAAGATCCAGCAGCATCTGTCGTAGCATCCTCCCCGGAGGACCATGCGCGCGAGCACCGCTCGCCTGATGAATTCGCCGGTTCGCCTTGC
>QHUC01000025.1 GCA_003221045.1 Gemmatimonadota bacterium
AAAACGGCATCCTGATCGTGCAGTTCGCCAATACGCTCCAGTCGCAGGGCGTGGCAAAGCTGGCCGCGTTGCGTGAAGCATCGCTCACCCGGCTCCGGCCCGTGCTGATGACGTCGGCGGCCACCGTCTTCGGGCACCTGCCGCTGGTGTTCGCCACCGGGCCGGGATCGGCGGCGCGCAACAGCATCGGGACCGTACTGGTAGCGGGCATGACCGTCGGGACGCTGTTCACCCTATTCGTGGTCCCCGTCTTCTACTCGTTCATCGCAGCCGAGCACCGTCCCGAAACGGAAACGGAGAGTGAAAGTCTCGTTCTCGAACCTGCACCTGCAATGGCAGGGGAGGTGGCTCATGCGTAGCGCAATTCTCCTCGCGTTCGTTGCGCTCTACGGATGCGCCACGGCCCCGAGCTATCGATCCCCCGCGGTCGCGCTCCCCGCGTCGTACCGGGGAATGAATGACGAAGGGGCGGCAAGGGCGGCAGGGGCGGCAGCAGTTGCAGCGTCCCCGTCGTTCGTCGCCCCGGCCGACTCGAACGCGTCTTCGTCGGATTACTGGCAGCAGTTGGGCGACACCACCTTGTCCCGGCTGATCGGCGAGGTGCAGCGCTCCAACCTTGACGTCCAGGCCGCGCGGGCCCGCCTGAGCGCGGCTCGCTCGGACCGGGTCCGCAGCGTGCTCGATCTCACGCCGTCGGCGACCGTCTCCGGCGGGTACGCCCGCCAGCGCCTGTCCAGTGTGGCCTTCCCGGGCGTGTCGGGCGTCTTCCCGGACCAGAACATCTGGAACGCGGGCGTCGATGCCTCCTGGGACCTGGACGTCTTCGGGCAGATCCGCCACACAGTGCAGGGGCAAGCCGCGCTGGTGGGCGTCGCGCAGGAAGGGCTGCGCGACGCGCAGGTGTCGTTCACGGCGGAGCTGGCGCGCAGCTATCGATACCGAGCGGGCCCAGGCCCAGTGGAACTCCACCCTGGCCTCGATTCCCGCCCGCGAGGCGCAGGTCGCGGCGGCGCAGTACCGGATCGGCACCCTCGTGGGCCGCTCACCGACCGAGGTCGCCCGCGAGCTGGAGCAGTCCGGTCGCCTCCCGCCGCTGCCCGACTTGACCGTGATCGCGCAACCGGAGGCCGTGGTTCGGTACCGGCCGGACGTGGCCGCGGCTGAGCGGCTGGCCGCGGCGCAGGGAGCGTTCGTCGGAGCCGCCAAGGCCAGCTACCTCCCGCGGGTGACGATTGGAGCGAGCGCGGGCTACGCCGCGCCCGAATTCAACACCGTGGGGGATCGCGGGACACTGCGGTACGTGGTGGGACCGGTGATCACCTGGCCGGGTCTCAACCTCGGGAGAGTGAAGGCGGAGGTCGACGCGGCGCAAGCGCGGGAGGACGCGGCTCGCGCGCAGTACAACCAAGCGGTGCTGGCCGCGATGCAGGACGTGGAGACGAGCCTCAGTCGGTATCGCGCTGCCCGCGTGCGCGTAGACCGGTTGCAGGAGGCGAGCGCCGCGAGCGAGCGCGCGGCCGAGCTGGCGCGCTTGCGCTTCAGCGAAGGCGTCACGGATTTTCTGCAGGTGCTGGACGCGGAGCGAACGCAGCTCGAGGCGCAGGACCTGTTGGCGCAGGGTCGGACCGACGCGGCGACGGCGTACGCGGCGCTGTACAAGGCGGTGGGAGGGCGGTAAGAAGTCCGCAGGCTACGTGGAGGCGCGCGAGACCTTCTTGCCGCGCGTACCCACGGTCTCGCGGGCGACTCGGATCATGGCGTCCAGGCTGCGCTCGACATCCTGGTCGGTGGTCGCCCAGGACGACACGCTGATGCGCATGGCCGTGTGTCCCCGCCAGACGGTCGCACCCGCCCAACAGGTGCCCTCCGCCTGGATCGCGGCGACCACACGGCGGGTCGTGTCGACATCGCCGAACGAGACCAGTACCTGATTGAGCAGCACCTCGTTGAGGATGCTGTACCCCGCCGTTCGGAGTCCGTCGGCAAAACGTGCCGCATAGCGGCACGTCCGCTCGGGCGGGCCAGACGACCCCGTCGAGCTGGTCCATGACCCCCGACAGCGCCCGTGTTGAGCCCCGCGAGTGTCGATTTCGGGGCACGCCGAACGACGAAATCTGTGGGAACATCCTCGTGATCTGATTTATTCATGAAGTGTGTGAAGGTCGGTTTAAACAGCAGCACGGGCAAACAAGGGGATTCAGATGACCGCGTCGATCACCGTGAACTTGTCTGACGCCCTATACGAAAGGCGGCTGCGGGTGTTGGCCGCCTGGTGGTGCCTGGGCTCGAGCGCGCTCGAGCCGCAGCTGCTGATGCAGTACGAGCCCGTCCCTCCCGCGCATCTGCGCCTGGCAGGCTTATGACAGCGAAGGGCCGGAAGTAATGGCACCTCTCACCCGCTACGGCACGCAATTCCGCCTGGCCCGGGCGCTGTTGGATTACCTATCCGGCCTCGACCCGTCCGCCGTCGGGCTCGTGCAGGCGTTGCTCACCCTGATGCCGCGCCGCCGCGCCAGGCGCGGTCATGATGAGGCGAGACCCTAGGCCCGTTGCGCCGAGTCGTTTTCAGGCCGTGATGGTCAGCTTGTGTCCCTTCGCCTTGAGCGAGGCGGCGAGCCCGGTCTTCTCGACCGACCTCATGTAGGCTTCGTCCGCGCTGATCTCCTTTTTCTCGACGAGATCGAGCAGCGCGTCGTTCAGGGTCAGCATCCCCAGCTGCTTTGACGTCTGAATGATCGACGGAATCTGGAACGTCTTGCCTTCGCGAATCAGGTTCGAGATGGCCGGGGTGGTGAGCAGGATCTCCCGCGCCGCCACCCGCCCGCCGCCCAGCTTCTTGCAGAGCGTCTGGGCGATCACCCCTTTGAGCGACTCCGAGAGCATCACCCGAATCTGTGACTGCCGGTCCGCGGGGAACTGGTCGATGATGCGGTCGCGCCGACCGGAGCGCCCGCTTGAAGCTGTCGGTGTGAACGCCGACCTGGCGTTGCGTGATGACGCACTTCTTGTTCTCGTGCACGAACTCGATCGGATCCTCGATGGTGATGATGTGGTCCGTGCGGGTCCGGTTGACGAGGTCGATCAGCGCGCACAAGGTGGTGGACTTGCCCGACCCGGTGGGACCCGTGACGAGCACCAGCCCTTTCGTCAGGTAGCAGAGCTGTTGGACCTCTTTGGAGATGCCGAGCTGCTCGGCGGTGACGACCTTGGCGGGGATCACGCGGAAGACCGCGATGGGGCCTTTCCGGTCGCGCGCTGCGTTGACACGGAAGCGCGCGAGCCCGCCGATCTCGTAGGCGAAATCGGAGTCGCCCGTCTCCTTCCATTCGCCGCGGTTCCGCTCCGGCATTACGGCGAGGAGCATCAGCTCGAGCTGCTCGGGGGTCAGCGGCGGCGTCCCCTGCCGCTTCATCTCGCCGTGGGTCCGGAAGACGGGGGGCTCACCCACGCGCAGGTGCAGGTCCGACGACGACGAGTGCACCAACGCCTTGAGCAGCTCGCCCAGCGCGCGCTCGGCGGCCTTGTACTGCGGCGCGGCGAAGTCCGCGGGAAGGCCGGCGGGAGGAGTGGCGCCCGGCGCGGGGGCGGTCGCGCTCTCGACCATCGGCGCGGCGGCGATAGCGGAGGATCGCGGTGGCTTCGGCGCGGGTGCGGGAGCTCCCGCGACAGCGGGTGCCCGCTGGGCTGCTGGAGCGGGAGCCCCCCCTCCCGCACTCGCCGCGGCAGTATCGGAGCCGCGATCGATCGGCGCCACCATGGCGGTCAGCCGGCCACTGTCCGGCACGATGCGCACCCGAACCATTCCGCGGTCCGCAACGTATTCGAACTCGGTCTCCGCCATCTGGTCGATGTGGTCCGCCGACTCCGACGGGGCCACCTCCACGAGCAGCGCGTAGATGTGCTGGTCGGTGAGCGGCTGCCGGCTGACCTTCCGCGGCTTGCCATCCTTGACCATGGTGACGGGCTCGTCGGGCAGGAGGTACAGCTGGTCGCCTCGCTCCCGAAGCAGGACGTCGACGAACGGATCAATTCTCGCTGGCATCGCTCAGCTCAGTGGGCGCGCGTACATCACGAACGCGCGGTTCACGTAATGGGTGGCCGCGTGCGTCCACACGGCAAAGAACGGCTCAGGAGTGGCGTTGAGATAGTCGAGCAGCCGGGCGTGCCCCTCGGGCAGCTCGACACTGGCCCAGCCGCCGAGGGTGGACCCGCCGGCCAGCACGATCTCGACGCCGAGCGTGCGGGCAGCGGACAACCGGGCGGGATCCGCGATCGGGGCCTGGCGATCCACGGAGAGCGACACCGTCTGGCCCTTCGAGACGAGCTGGACCTCGTCGTCCTCCGCGGGCCGGAACGCGAAGAACCCCTCGGGTCGGTTCAACAGCTCGAGCACCGTCTCCAGCCCGTCGTGGTGCGGCACCCGCTCCATCACGAAGATCTGCCCTGGGCGCGAAATGCCCTGCGTCAAGAGGAGGTTCGCAGGGATCGGAGTCCGCGGCAGCGAGAGTTCGGACACGACGCCTAGCGGGACTCGCACTGCACCTGGGTCGGCTGTGTGCGCCCGCAGCCGATTTGCTCATCCATGCCGCTGGCGATGGGGCCGCACGCGGTGGTCTGCGCGCCTTCCCGGGCGGCCTGTTCTGTGGCACCGACCGCGGATGCGCAGTTCGTCCGCCCGCGGAACTCGGTGCAGACGCGGCACTTCACCTTGGCGCGAGCGGTGGTCATGAAGAAGAACAACGCGGCCACGCCGAGGGCCGCGGCGATGCTGTAGAGCGTCGAGCGCTTCATAGCCCCAAAGTAGACGCGAAGGCAGGACTGTCAACGATCGAATCGGTTCCCAGAACGACGAAAGCCGAGCGGCACATGCCGCTCGGCTCATCTTCCGCCCTCTGGACCGTCAGCTGGCCACGGCTTTCCCCCGCTTCGGCTCGTGGAACTGCTCTTTCTCCGTCGAGCCCTCCATCGCCGTCACCGACGAGGTACCGCCGGTCGCGATCTGGGTGATCTCGTCGAAGTAGCCGACGCCCACGAATTCCTGGTGGCGCACCGCCGCGTACCCGTCCTTCTCGGACGCGAACTCCCGGTTCTGCAGCTCCGCGTAGGCCGCCATCCCCTTCGTCTTGTACGCCCTTGCGAGCGTGAACATGCTGTGGTTCAGGGCGTGGAACGCCGAGAGCGTGACGAACTGGAACTTGTAGTTCAGCGCGCCCAACTCCTTCTGGAATGCCGCGATCTGGGCTTCGCTCAGATGCTTGCGCCAGTTGAACGACGGCGAGCAGTTGTAGGCCAGCATCTTGCCCGGGTACTTCGCGTGGATCGCTTCCGCGAACTTGGTGGCCTCGCCCAAGTCGGGCTTCGACGTCTCAAACCAGAGCAGATCGGCATAGGGCGCGTAGGCGAGCGCGCGCGCGATCGCCGCGTCCACGCCGTCCCGCACACGGAAGAACCCCTCCGCCGTGCGTTCTCCGGTCACGAAGCGACGGTCGTACTCGTCGCAGTCGCTCGTCAAGAGCGTCGCGCTGTTCGCATCGGTCCGCGCGATGAGGATGGTGTCGACGCCGCACACGTCCGACGCCAAGCGCGCCGCCACCAGCTTGGTGACGAACTCGCTCGTCGGCACGAGCACCTTGCCGCCCAAGTGGCCGCACTTCTTCACGGATGCGAGCTGGTCTTCGAAATGCACGCCGGCGGCGCCCGCGTCGATCATGTTCTTCATGACCTCGAACGCGTGCAGCGGCCCGCCGAACCCCGCTTCCGCGTCGGCGACGAGCGGGGCGAACCAGTACGTCGAGTGGTCGCCCTTCATGTGGGCGATCTCGTCGGCGCGCTTCAGGGCGTTGTTGATGCGGCGGAGCAGGGTGGGGACGGAGTCGGACGGGTACAGACTCTGGTCGGGGTACATCTCGAGGGCGTTATTCGCGTCGGCCGCCACCTGCCAGCCGCTCACGTAGATCGCCTTCAAGCCCGCCTGGACCTGCTGGATCGCCTGGTTGCCCGTGATTGCTGAGAGGACGGCGACATAGTCGTCGTCCCGAAACAACTCCCACAGCCGGGCCGCGCCGTAGTGCGCCAGGGAGTATTCGATGTCGATGGAGCCGCGCAGCCGGTAGACGTCGGCGGCGGAATACGGGCGCGTCACGCTCTTCCACCGGTCGGCATTCCACGAGCGCCCGAGGGCGGTGATGAAGTCCTGCTGATTCATGGGTCTCCCGTCCTGTCTCAGTCGAGATAGTCGTACGCGACCGTCGTCAGGAACTCTGCAAACTCCGCGCCGGTCGTCAGGTCGGCGAGAATCCTCCCTGCAAGCAAGAACTTATCGGCGGCAGGGCCTGTCGCACCTACCCGTTCAGGTAGGGCTGCCGCTAACTCGGACAGTCTTTGTTGCACTTTTGCTGCGCTCACCTGTGTACCGTCGCGCAGCCGGGCGCCATGGCGCACCCACTGCCACACCTGCGCGCGCGAGATCTCGGCGGTTGCCGCGTCTTCCATCAGATCGTTGATGGGTACGCACCCCATCCCGCCGAGCCAGCCGGCTAGGTACTGCAGGGCGACGCTCAGGTTCGTCTCCAGGCCCTCGACGGTGATCTCTCCCGCCGGCGTCGCCAGCAGATCTGCGGCGGCGATGCGCACGTCGTCCCGGCGCCGTGCGATCTGGTTCTTCCCGGCCATGTGGGCGTCGAACACCGCGCGCGCGACGGGAACGAGCGCAGGATGCGCGACCCAGGTGCCGTCGTGCCCTTGCTGGACCTCTCGCAACTTGTCCTGGCGGACCTTCTCGAGCGCTCGAGCATTCAGGGCCGCATCCCGTTTGATGGGGATCTGCGCCGCCATGCCGCCGAGGGCGTGAATCCCGCGGCGATGACACGTGCGGATCACGAGCTCGGCGTAGCTCCTGAGGAACGGCTGCTCCATGGTGACCTGCGCGCGGTCGGGCAGCACCCGCTCGGGCCGGCGCCGCAGCTTCTTGATATAGCTGAAGATGTAATCCCAGCGCCCGCAATTCAGCCCCGCCGAGTGATCGCGCAGCTCCCACAGGATCTCGTCCGTTTCGAAGGCTGCGAGGATCGTCTCGATCAGGACGGTCGCGCGGATCGTGCCCCGGGGGATCCCGAGCGTGTCCTGGGCGAAGTTGAAGACCTCGTTCCAGAGACGCGCTTCGAGGTGGCTCTCGAGCTTCGGGAGGTAATAGTACGGCCCCGAGCCGCGCGCGATGAGCGCGGCGGCGGTGTGGTAGAACGCGAGACCGAAATCGAAGAGGGAGGCGGCGA
>QHUC01000026.1 GCA_003221045.1 Gemmatimonadota bacterium
TCCGGCACAACGAGACCCAGCTCTCGCTCGGCTTCCATGAGGGCCAGCCACAGCCGGCGCCACAGGCCGATGCGCCGCCGCTCTCCCCAGAGCGCCTGCATCGCCGGGGAGGCGTAGCGCCGGGACAAGGGCGAGCTGTAGGTCAAAGCGCAGCCTTCGCGCGCGCCGCCAACTTGCTCCAGTCTGCGAGGAACTGCTCCAGCCCGCGGTCGGTGAGCGGGTGCTGCAACAGCTTCCGCAGGACGTCCGGCGGCAGGGTGGCGACGTCGGCGCCGATCATCGCCGCCTCGACCACGTGGCGCGGGTGTCGGATCGACGCGGCCAGGATCTCCGTGGCGAGCTGGTAGTTGTCGAAGATCACCCGGGCCTCGCGGATGACGTCCATCCCTTCCTGCCCCACGTCGTCGAGCCGGCCGATGAACGGACTGACGTACGCGGCCCCTGCTTTGGCCGCGATCAGGCACTGCACGCTCGAAAAGCAGAGCGTGACGTTCGTCTTGATGCCGTCGTCGGCGAGGCGGCGCACCGCCACCATCCCGGCCTCCAGCATGGGGATTTTTACGACGATGTTGTCCGCGATCTTGGCGAGGTCCTTGCCCTCGCGTACCATGCCATCCGCATCGATCGCCACCACTTCGGCCGAGACCGGGCCGTCAACCAGGGAGCAGATCTCCTTGAGCACGTCCCGCGGATCCAGGTCGCCGGCCTGCTTCGCCAGGAGCGACGGGTTGGTGGTAATGCCGTCGATCAGCCCCGCCTGGGCTGCCCAGCTGATGTCTTTCAGGCTCGCGGTATCGAGGAAGAACTTCATGACTCAGTCCTCGGCGTAGAGGTCAGCGGGATAACGCACCGCCACGAGATACAGGCCTTGCGGCGGAGCGGGCGGGCTGGCCGCCTGGTTATCGGTCGCGGCGAGGAGGCGGGGAAAATCCTCGAAGGGGCGCCGGTCGAGGGCGATATCCACCATGGCGCCGACCAAGAAGCGCACCATCCGATGCAGAAACCGGTCGGCCTCGATCGTGAACGTGACCCCCACGCCGTCCGTCCGCGGCGCCCACTCGGCGAGCGCCACGCGGCTGCGGTAATGGGGTCGGCCCGAGCCGGCACCGGTAGCGGCGAGCCCTCGGAAGTCATGCTCGCCGGGGAGCACACCGGCTGCGCGAGCGAGCACCGCCAGGTCGAGCGTGTGGCCCAACGCCCATTCGTAGGGTCGCCGGAACGGCGAGTGCGCCCCATCGTCGGTGCCGATCACGTATCGGTAGCGACGGGCCTCAGCGCTGCGGCGCGCATCGAACCGCGGTCGCATCGGGTACACGCGCTCGACCCAGACGTCGCGCGGAAGCAGGGCATTGAGCGCGCGGTGCAAGCCGTCGGGGTCCGTGGCCCAGCGGTCCTCGGCGGTGAAGCCGACGCCCTGACCAAGCGCGTGCACACCCGCGTCCGTGCGCCCCGCTCCGGTGGCCGCCGCGGGCCGGCCCATGAGGCGCGCCAACGTGGCCTCGAACTCCGCCTGCACGGTGCGCGCATTCGGCTGCCGCTGCCAGCCCGCGAACTGCGCCCCGTCGTATTGCACCACGGCGAGGTAGGGCCGGCTCGTCACGGGCGAAAGATAGGGTCGAGAGGGGGGGGGAGTCAAGCCACGCAACCCGTTGTGGCAGTTGACGATCACCGCTCGCTCGGCGAACACGAGACCGCGGAAGCGTTCGGCGTGGTCATGCGGGGAGAAGCGACGCCGGCCGAAATCGCGGCGCTCCTGATGGGACTGCGCGTGAAGGGCGAAACGGCCGATGAGGTCGCCGGGGCGGCGCGGGCGCTCCGCCAGGCGATGATTCCGGTCGAAGTCGACGGCGCATCTCTTGTGGATACGTGCGGCACGGGGGGCGGCGCCGTTTCGACGTTCAACATCTCGACGGCGGCGGCGTTCGTCGCGGCGGGCGCGGGAGCCGTGGTCGCAAAGCACGGCAACCGCTCCTTCACCTCCAAATGCGGCTCGGCGGACGTACTCGAGGCACTGGGAGTGTCCATCAGTATGGATGCCGCTGAGGCCGCGCGAGTGCTGCGGGAGGCGTGCGTCACCTTCCTGTTCGCGCCGAACTTCCATCCAGCGATCAAGCACGCGGCCCCCGTGCGGCGCGAATTGGCAATTTCCACGGTGTTGAATCTGGTCGGCCCGCTCGCAAATCCCGCGAGAGTGCGGCGTCAGGTCATCGGCGTGGCCGATCGGGACCGCGCGCCGCTCATGGCGGCGGCGCTTGCCCGGCTCGGCACCGAGCATGCACTCGTCGTTCACGCCCGAGTCGGCATGGACGAGATCTCCCCCCTCGGCGTCACCGACGTGTGGGAGGTGAGAGGGGCAGTCGTGTCGACGTGGGAGCTCGACGCGGTGCGCTTCGGCCTCGGCAGCCAGGACGTAACGGCGCTCGCGGGCGTGGACCCGGCCGGCAACGCGGCCCGGATCGAACGGCTCCTCGCCGATGGGCGCGACGACCCCGACGGCCACGCCGCCGTGGTCCTCAACGCGGGGGCGGCGATCTACGTGGCCGGGCTCTCCCCGACGTATTCGGACGGGGTCGCCCGGGCCCAGAGTGCGTTGCGGAGCGGGGACGGCCGCCAGGCGCTCGAGCGCCTGCGCCGTGCGACTAGTACTTCCGAATCACGCCCACGACCACACCCTGCACCATGACATCCCGCTCGTTCAGGCGGAGCGGTGTCATGGCGGGGTTCGCGGGCTCCAGCCGGATCCAGCCGCCCGGCTCTCGATAGAAGCGCTTGACCGTGGCGCTCGATCCTTGCACCAACGCGATCACCGTCTGGCCGCTATCCGCCTGGTTGCGCTCCTGGACGACGATGAAGTCGCCGTCCTTGATGTGCTCGTCGATCATCGACTGACCGCGCACGCGCAAGACGTAGCTGCGGCCGCGGCTCGATGCCGCGACTCTCGTTATGAGCCCGACGGATGTAGCCTTTACGCTCGAGGTTGGTGAGATGCTCGTGGACCGTAGCGAGGGACCGGAACGTAAAGCGCCTCGCGATCTCCTCGAAGCTCGGGGCATACCCCTGCTCGGAGATCTGTGTGGCGATGAAGTCCAAAATCTCGCGCTGGCGCCTAGTGAGCGGCACATGGGCTCCCGAACAGAAACCGAAGCTTAATCTACCCGAAAATCGACCGAACGCAAGTCATGGGCGCTGACCGACTCGTTGCCATTCTCGAAGCGACGCGCGAGCGGGTAGCCGCCCTCCGCCCGCGGATGCGTGAGCTCGAGCGCCAGGCGGCGGAGGCGCCCGAGCCGCGCCCCTTCGAGCGAATCGTAGCGGCGCGGCACGTCGGCGTGATCGCCGAAGTGAAGCGCCGCTCGCCGTCCACCGGCGCCATACGCGAGGACCTCGATCCGGTGGAGCACGCGCAGGCATACGCTCAGGGCGGCGCGGTGGCCATCTCGGTGCTCACGGACGAGCGTCATTTCGGAGGCTCGCTGGCCGACTTGGCCCGCGTCGCCTCCGCGGTGACCGTGCCGGTGTTACGGAAAGACTTCATCCTCGATGAGCTGCAGCTCTACGAGGCGCGAGCGGCCGGCGCGAGCGCGATCCTGTTGATCGCCCGCGCGCTCACGCCCGCACGCGTGCGGGCGCTCTCGTTGGCGGCGCGATCGCAAGGGCTCGGCGTGGTCGTGGAGGTGCACACCGAGGCGGAGCTCGGCGCCGCGCTCGCCGCCGAGCCGACGGTGGTGGGCGTGAACAGTCGCGACCTCGCCACGTTCGCGGTGGATTTGGCGCAAGCCGAGCGCCTCGTGGGGCGGGTCCCGGCCGACGTGCCGGTCGTCGCCGAGAGCGGCATCACGAACCGCGCGGACGTCGAGCGGATGGCTGCGGCCGGGGCGGACCTGGTGCTGGTCGGGACCTCGGTCGCTCGGACCGCCGCTCCCGCCGCCGCGGTGCGCGCATTGGTCGGGGTCGCGAGGCACGGGAGGCGTGACGTGGAAAAACCGATGGGGGAGGGCACGCAATGAAAGGGGCGAAGGAGAGCAGAAAGCTGGCGACGCCCGCCGAACGCGCCGTCGACGGACGGTTCGGACCGTACGGCGGCCGTTACGTCCCCGAGACCCTGATGGCAGCGCTGGAAGAGCTCGCCCGCGTGTACGAGGCCGCGCGACAGGATCGGGCGTTCTGGGCGGAGCTCGACGGACTCCTGAGGGACTACGTGGGCAGGCCGACCCCTCTGTCGGAGGCACCGCGCCTCGCCGCCCAGCTCGGCACGGACGTGGTGGTGGCCCTCAAGCGCGAAGATCTGAACCACACCGGCGCGCACAAGATCAACAACACGCTCGGGCAGGTGCTGCTGGCGCGCCGCATGGGCAAGCCACGGATCATCGCGGAGACGGGAGCCGGGCAGCATGGGGTAGCCACGGCGACCGTGTGCGCCCGCTTCGGGCTCGAATGCGTCGTGTACATGGGCGAGGAAGACATGCGCCGCCAGCGACTGAACGTCTATCGCATGGAACTGATGGGCGCGCGCGTCGTCCCCGTCACGTCGGGCACGCGCACCCTCAAGGATGCGACGAATGAGGCGCTGCGCGATTGGGTCACGAACGTCACCAACACGCACTACATCATCGGCTCCGTGGTCGGACCCGATCCGTTCCCCCGCATCGTGCGCGACTTCCAGGCCGTGATCGGACGCGAAGCGCGAGCGCAGGCGGTCGAGCGGTGGGGCCGGCTGCCGGGAACCGTGGTGGCGTGCGTGGGGGGTGGCTCGAACGCGATGGGCATCTTTTCGGCGTTCCTCGACGACGCCGCGGTGGCGCTCGTCGGGGTGGAGGCGGCGGGCGAGGGACTCGACAGCGGTCGCCACGCGGCCTCCCTCGGCCGCGGCCGGCCGGGCGTGTTTCACGGCAGCTTGAGCTACTTGCTCCAGGACGCCGACGGGCAGGTCCAACCGGCGCACAGCGTGTCGGCGGGCCTCGATTACCCAGGGGTGGGGCCTGAGCACGCTTTTCTCAAGGACAGCGGTCGCGTATTGTATGAGGCAGTGACCGACCGGCAAGCCCTGGAGGCGTTCGCGGCCCTGTCGCGGCTCGAAGGGATCCTGCCCGCCTTGGAGAGCGCGCACGCCGTCGCCTGGGTGTTGGCCCGCCGTGGACGGTGGCAGGCCGGCGACATCGTCATGGTCAATCTGAGCGGCCGCGGGGACAAGGACGTCGCCATGGTCGCGGAACTGACGGGAGCCACCCTCTGACCAACGGGCCCGTACCCGAGCTAGCGCTGCCGCCGCAACAGGTCGAGGACCTGATGCAGGTCCTCTCCAAGGGGATCCGGGCGACGCAGCTGTATCTCCCGAACAATCCGGTCTACCAACGCGCGGTCGACAACATCCGCGGCGCGTTCCGCCAGATCTGGCAGGCGACCGACGACCTCGTGTTCGACGTCGGCGAGACCGAGTTGCGCTGGGAAAGCAACGTGGTGTACAGCCAGGACCAACGGAGCGAGAGCATCGCCTGGACGTTGTACAAGGACGGCGTGCGCTCGCTCGCCTTCAAGCCCGGCGTCGAGGAGACGGAGATCGTGCGCTTCCTGGGCGTGCTCCAGCAGGCGCGAAGCCTCCAGGCCGACGCGCCCGACGACCTGTTGACCCTGCTGTGGTCTGAGGACTTCCAGCTCATCGCCTACACGTTCCGCGAGCTCGCCACCGAGAACGCGGTTCCGATCGAAGCCGGCGAGACCATCACCTCGACGCCCCCCACCCAGCTGCGGCACCAGGTGGAAGAAGAAGCTCCACCCAAGCGCGAGGGTCTGGTATCGATCGATGACTTCGACACGACGTTGTACTTCCTGGAAGACAGCGAGATCAATTACCTCAAGAAGGACGTCGAGCGGGAATACTCGCAGGACCTGCGGCGCAACGTGCTGTCGATGCTCTTCGACCTGCTCGAGCTCCAGACCTATGGCACGGTGCGCGCCGAGCTCATCTCCATCGTGGAGAACTTCATCCCCTACCTGCTCGGCGCGGGAGACTTCCGCTCGGTCGCGTTCATCCTGCGCGAGACCCGCGCCATCCTGCAGCGGGCACGCGAGCTGATTCCCGAGCACCGCCAGACGCTCGAGACCCTCCCATCCCGGTTGTCGCAGAGCGATTCCCTGTCCCAGCTGCTCCAGGCGCTCGACGAGGCGACGGTCCACCCCACGGAGGAGGAGCTGGCGGAGCTGTTCCAGGAGTTGCGTCCCGAAGCGCTGTCGACCTTGATGGTGTGGATCGGCAAACTCCACGACCCCTACGTCCGCGACCTGGTGCAGGCGGCCGCTGCCCGGCTGGCGCAGGCGAACTCGGCCGAAGTGCTCAAGGCCCTCGCCAGCCAGGACGGCGCCGCGCAGCTCGAGATGGTCAAGCTGGCGGGACGCCTGCGGCTGCCCGGCGCGCCGGAAGGCATGGAGCCCCTGCTCGGATCCGAGGATCGGGGCCTGAAGCTCGCGGTGGTCGAGGCGTTGACGGCGATCGCGAGCCCGGCCGCCATGCGACTGCTCGAGAAGACGGTGGATGACGCCGACCGGGACGTGCGGATCGCGGCCGTGCGCTTCCTCGCGTCCCGAGGCTACCGCAATGCGGCGACGCGGGTCGAGTCCATGGTCTCGGGCTCGAAGCTCAAGAACGCCGATCTGACGGAGAAGATGGTCTTCTTCGAGGCGTTCGGGGCGCTCGTGGGGGCGAAGGGCATTCCGGCGCTCGAGAAGATGCTCTCGGCAAAGAGCCTGCTCGGAAGGAAGGAAGATCCGGAGACCCGGGCGTGCGCCGCCATGGCGCTCGGCAAGATCCGCACGCCCGAAGCGCGCGCGGTGCTGGAGCGCGCAGCGCAGGACAAGGAGCCGCTCGTGAAAAACGCGGTGAGCCGCGCGCTGCGGGAGGTGGGGGCGTGACCGGGAATCGCCCCACTCCGCGTGGGTCGATCGCCGAGACCGTCCAGACCACGGACGGCTTCCTCCGCCACGCCGGCCGGGACTTCCTGGTCGTGCTGTACACGGCGTTCCGCTCCCTCAAGCTCTATCCGCTCGAGAACGCTCAGGTGCAGAAGGCGCTCGACGACCTCACCCAAACCACGCAACATCTGCTCGACGTCGAGAAGGAGCTGGAGGTCCGGCTGCAGGGTGAGTTCATCTTCATCAATTCCACGCGCCTGCGGCTCGATCTCGACAACTACGCCTCGTTCTCCCACATCCTCGGCGTTCTACGCCAGTGCGGGATCGGCGCGGTCCGCATGGACGAGGGCGTGGAGCGCAAGCAGCTGCAGGTGTTCGTGTCGCTGCTGCTCTCGTACGCGGCCCGGGAGGCGACTCCGA
>QHUC01000047.1:0-25912 GCA_003221045.1 Gemmatimonadota bacterium
GGGCGGTGGGGCCGTCGACCTCGCGTCGGCGCGCGCAACCGTGGTGGAGCCGCTCACGCTACCGGCGCCTGCGCGCCGAGGCCGAGCGCGCCCTCGAGCGGACGGAGCGCCTGGATCACGAAGGCGATGTGCTCGTCCAACGGCACGCCCAGCTCCGTCGCTCCCTGATCGACTTCGTCCCGGTTTACACCCTTGGCGAACGCCTTGTCCTTGAGCTTCTTTTTCACGGATTTCACCTCCAGATCCGCGAAGCTCCGGGACGGACGCACCAGCGCGCACGCCACCAGGAAGCCGCACAGCTCGTCCACCGCGAACAGCGTACGGGCCATCGGCGTGTCACGCGGCACGCCGGTGTACGTCCCGTGTCCGAGGATCGCGCGGCACACCGGCTCCGCGACCCCCTTCTCGCGGAGCAGCCGCACCCCCCACGCGGGATGTCCCTCGTTGGGCGAGTGCTCGTGGTTTGGATACTTCTCGTAATCGAAGTCGTGCAGCAGGCCCGCCATGCCCCACGTCTCCGGATCCTCGCCGGACTTGCTCGCGTACGCGCGCATCGCCGCCTCGACCGCCAGCATGTGCTGGCGCAGCGAGGGGGACTGCGTGTGCTCGTGCATCAGGGCGAGGGCTTCGGCTTTGTTCATGTGTCCGTTCTCATAAACCCCGGGCCGTCGGCCCCGGGGTCAGCCGCGCGCTAGGGCTCCGTGTCGACGTCCCACCGTTCCGCCCACAGCTCGGCCATCAACAATGGCCACAGCTTGCGGGCGTTGTTGCGCCGGCCGCTCCGGTGCTCGGCGAGCAGGCGCGGCGTCGGGGCATTCTTGAACAGCCGCGGTGCCGCGAGGTAGCGGTCCGCTAACGGCGCGAGCCCGGCGTTGAGCCACCGCGCCACCGGCACGGAGAGGCCGCGCTTCCTGCGCCGGATCACGGTGCGAGGTACGAGGCCCACGGCCGCTTCCTTTAATATCGCCTTGGTGGTAAAGCCGTGCACCTTGAGCTCCGACGGCGCCGGGAGGACCAGCTCCATCACCTCGCGGTCGAGATACGGCGCGCGCGCCTCGATGGATGCGAGCATTGTCCCCCGGTCCACCTTCACGAGCAGATTGTCCGGTAGATAGGTGAGAAAATCGAGCCACAGGATGCGGTTGAGGGGATCGGTCCGGGGAAACGTGGTCAGCCGGCATGCGACGTCGGCGATGGGGCCTCCCCCCCGAGCCTCCCCCGCCCCCCTCGCCCCCCCCGCCTGGTTGGGGCCCATCGCGCCGAACCAGGACAAGTGGCGTTCGAGCCATGGCAGCTCCGCCGCGGTCACGAACTGCTTGAGCAGGAACTCGAGCGTAACCTTGCCGGTGGACGCCGGCCATCGCTCGACAGCCCAGCGGAACGCGCGGCGCAACGCCCGGGGGAGGCGCAGGTACGCGAGCGCCGCCGTGTGGCCCAGGTATGTGGGGTAGCCGCCGAACAGCTCGTCCGCGCCCTCTCCCGAGAGCACGACTTTCACGTGCTCACGCGCGGTCTCCGCCAGGAGATACGTTGGCAGGATGGCGGGATCGCCGATCGGCTCGGCGAGCGCGTGGGTGACGGTCTCGAACGCCCGCTCGAGCGCCGCCTCGTCCGCCGTGACCACGTGGTGCACGGTGCGGATGTCGTGGGTCACGGCCTCGGCGTATGAGCTCTCGTCGTAGCCCCGATCCAGGAACTTCACCGAGTAGGTGTGGATCTTTTCGCCTGCCATGACGCGCGCCGAGGCTGCGGCGAGCAGCGACGAATCGAGGCCGCCGCTCGTGAACACGCCGACCGGCACGTCCGACATGAGCTCGCGCTCCACAGCGCGAAGCAGCACACCCTGCAGCGTGGCCGGAGAGTCGAGGCGCGACCTCCGGGCGGCGACCTGCGCCGGGTCCCAATAGCGGTGCAAGGAGACGCCGGTCCGATCCGCCACGAGGACGTGCGCGGGCTCGACCTTCGAGATGCCTTCGAGCATCGTCAGTGGAGCCGGCACGTAGCCCAGCGCGCCGTAGAGCGCGGCCGCCTTGGAATCGAGGCGCCGGCGCTGGTCGGGGTAGGCGAGCAAGGCCTGAACCTCGGAGGCGAACCGCAGCTCGCCCTCTGCCTGGACCCAGAAGAGCGGCTTCTCTCCGGCGCGGTCGCGCGCCAGGATGAGGCGCTGACGTCGATCGTCCCAGATGGCGAGGCCGAACATGCCTTCGAGCCGCGCTATACCGTCGGGACCGAGCCGCTCGTACAGGGGGACGATGGTCTCGATGTCGCCCGTCGAGCGGAACGGATAGCCGGCCCGGACGCCCGCGTCGCGCAGCTCGCGCGCGTTGTAGATCTCGCCGTTACAGACCATCCAGATGGAGCGGTCGGGATTCTGAAACGGCTGGTCGCCGGTGGTGAGGTCCATGATGGCCAAGCGGCGGGCGCCGAGACGGGCGCGCTCGTGGCCCACGATGCGTTCGCCGTCGGGACCGCGGTGCGCGAGCGCGGCCGCCATGGACGCGATGCAGTCGGGGTGCTTGAGCGGAGCGCCGGTGAGGGAGACGGCGCCGAAGATGCCGCACATTACCGCCCCCTTCCCCGGCCCCGGGGAGGTGGCGGAGGTTGGGGAGGTGGTGAGACAGTGCGAGGGAGGCAAGGGCCGTACGCCGCGTAATGGTCGTCCGCCACGAGGAGCGGCAGCGCGCCGCCGAGCGCACTGCGCGCCTCGCGGTTCCCAGCGCTCGTGAGAAACACCGTTGAGACGGAACAGCGCGCGAGCACTTCCTTCCAGTCTTCGGCCGGGAGCAGGGGCGAGCCCGGGAGGGCGCGGAACCGTGCCACGTTGTCGGCGATGTAATTGCTCGTGAGCTCGGCGCCGGTGGCGGTGGCCACCGGAACGACCCGTCGCAGGTAGAACGGGAGGGACGGCGGGTATGCGAGCACCCCGAGCACGGCGCCGGAGCCGCCGGTCTCGCGCAACGCCGCAGCGGTGGCGTTGGCGACGGCCCCGGACGAACGGTCCTCCCCCACCGCGGTCAACAACTTCCCGGAGAGCAAGGGGATCGTCATCACGACGACCGAGTACCCGAAGATGATCGTGCGGGGCCGCCCTGCGAGGGCGCCGAGGGCGACGAGGGCAGCCGAGCAGAGGGCCACGATCCCGAGCGCGACGGCGGTGGGCGGGATGGCGGCCTTTTCGGCCGACGTCAAACTGATTGGTGCCGGCAGCCAGCGCGTGAGCGCTACGAGGGCCAATCCGAGCAGGGTGGCGACGATGACGTAGGCGCGCGCGGCGGTGGCACTG
This sequence comes from Gemmatimonadota bacterium, assembly GCA_003221045.1. GTDB lineage: Bacteria > Gemmatimonadota > Gemmatimonadetes > Gemmatimonadales > GWC2-71-9 > AG41. The sequence goes on from QHUC01000047.1 coordinate 3,284, forward strand.
CCTCCGGAGGACACATTGCGCGTGGCCGCCAGCGCGAACGCCGGGACGAGGGGCAGCACGTACTGCGGCAGCTTGGACTGGTTGAGGGACAGGAAGAGCAGGGGCACGATCACCCAGCACGTGAGCAAGAGCGCCTCGCGCGCAGGCGGATCGCGCCGCGCGTCCCAGGCGGCGCGCCAGTGTTTCACCCGCCCCAGCGCGGGCACGATCCAGGGATATGCTGCCAGCGGCAGGATCGGCACGTAGTACCAGAACGGTGCCGTCCGGTGAAAGCTGCGCGTGGTCATCCGCTCGAGCGTCTCGCGCACGAAGACGTAATGCGGGAAGTCCGGGTGCCTGATGGCCACCGCGATGAACCATGGCAGCACGATCGCGACGAAGGTCGCGAGCCCGCGCCACGGAAACAGCCGGCGCACGGGCGTCCCGATCAGAAGGGCGTGCGCCACGAGGGTGAGCAACGGGATGGCGAGGGCGATCGGGCCCTTGGTGAGGGCGCCGATGGCGAGCGCGCCCCAGGCAGTGACGGGCCGCTCTTCCCAGAACCAGAGCATCGCTCCGGTCGTGCACAGGGTGAGCGTGCTGTCGAAGATGGCGGTGCGGGCGTATGCCAGGGGCAGGACCATGGTGGCGTAGGCGAGCCCCGCGATCCACCCGGCTTCGTCACCCCAGCGGCGCCGCGCGAACGCCACGAGCAGCGCGATCGTGCCGAGGGTCGCGAGGTACGCGGGGAGCCGTGCGGCCGTTTCGGTGGGCCCAACGACCTCCATGACCGCCGCGGCGGCGGCGAAGTAGACGATCGGCTTGTCGAGGTAAGGGAGCCCGTCGAGATGAGGCACCACATAGTCATTCGATTGCGACATCTCGCGCGCGACCTCGGCGTTCCGGCCCTCGTCGGGATCGAACAGGCGATAGCCGCTCACGTTCCAGCCGAGCGCCACTGCGGCGAGGACGAGGAGCAATGGCAGCCCCGTGGGCGAGCGCGGGGGGGGGCGTGATGGCGAGGGCGGCGTGATGAGAATAAGCTTGGCGTGTGGGTGATCGAGCTCGGGCGCTAAAGCTATTCGAGCGCGCGTACCAGTGCCAGTTGGCGGGTGATCTGGCGGGCGCCATCCATCTATACCAGGCCTCGCTCGCCGAGCACCCGACGGCGGAGGCGTACACGTTCCTCGGCTGGGTGTACTCGTTCGAGCGGCGCTACGACGCCGCCATCGCCGAGTGCAAGCGCGCGATCGCCACGGATCCGAGCTTTGGGAATCCGTACAACGATATCGGCTGCTACCTGATGGCCCTCGGCCGCGACGACGAGGCGATTCCCTGGCTCAAGCAGGCCATGGATGCGACGCGTTACGAAGCGCCGCACTTTCCGCACGTGAACCTCGCCCGGATCCATGAAAAGAAGGGCCGCGTGCTCGACGCGGTGGCGGAGTACGGCCGCGCACTCGATAAGCTACCGGGATATGTGCCCGCGCTCACGAGGATGCGGAGGCTGCAGGGGAGGGTGAACTAATAAGATGACTTCGCTCTCGTTCCGTGACCCGGCCGCCGCGCGGGCGGGCGGATACGTCCTCGCGCTGGCGACTCTGCTCATCGCCGTCGGGCTCCTCTTCCATCCCGTGCCGGCCGGCGGATTCGAGGAGCGGCCCTCGGTCCTCCAGAACACCCCGTGGTGGGGACCGATCCACGTCGCGATCGCCGCCGGCTTCGTCCTGTGCATCCTGGGCACGCTGCTCATGCTCGTGGCCGGTGGCTCGCTCACCCGCGCATGGACGCTGGCGCTGGCCTGGGGCGCCATGACGGTCGGGATGGTCTTCTTCACCGGCGTCGCGCTCATCAACGGCTGGGTGATGCACTTTCTCGTGGGCCGCGGCGCGCCGGCGACGGACCCGGTGCTCTACGACGCGTTCAACCGGCTGCTGATCGGGTACGGGTGGCTTGGCAATCCGCTCTTCCTGGTGGGCGTGACGACGCTCGCGTTGAGCGAGGTGTGGCGTCCCTGGCTCGGATTGCCCCGCTGGATCGCGTGGCTGGGCGCCGCGACCAGCGTACTCTCGTGGGGACGCGGGATCGGATCTGCGACCGGACTCTATTTCCTGGAGCCGCTCATCTTCGCGAATATCCCGGCGTTTCTCTGGCTCGGCTACACCGGATGGTTCATCGCGCGGGCCGCGCGCGACCAGAGCGTCGGCGGCGCCTGGGTGTGACGACCTGCATCGCCCTGCTCCGCGCCATCAATCTCGGTGCTCACAACGCGGTCCCGATGGCCGACCTGCGCGACCTCATCACCCGGCTCGGCTTCGGCGACGTTCGGTCGTTGCTCCAGACTGGCAACCTCGTGTTTCGGAGCGATGGGCGAGCCGGCACCCAGCTCGAGCGACTGCTCGAAGTGGAGGCAAAGAAACGGTTGCGCCTCGAAACGGACTTCTTTGTGCGCAGTGGGCAGGAGTGGCGAACAGTGATCAAGCGCACCCCGTTCCCCCGAGAGGCGCAGAGCGACCCGGCGCACCTGGTGGTAATGTTCCTGAAGGACGCGCCCGACACGAAGAACGTGAACGCGCTGCAAGCTGCCATCACCGGTCCCGAGGTCGGGCGCCCCCATCTGAGAGCACGGCATGGCCTTCGACGAGAAGCTGGCAGGACGCATCCGCAAGCGGCTCGGCAAACGCGCCGGCCTCACCGAGAAACAGATGTTCGGCGGGATCGCCTTTCTGCTGAACGGCAACATGTGCTGCGGGGTGCACGGCGAGGAGATGATCGTCCGCCTCGCGCCCAAGGAGACCGAGGACGCCCTGTCCGATCCCCACACCCATTTCTTCGACCTCACCGGCCGCCCCATGAAAGGCTGGATCCTCGTGAAACCGAAGGGGTTGACCACTGACGCCGCGCTGGGCAAGTGGGTAGGGGTGGCGACCAAATACGCGGGATCGCTGCCGGCCAAATGACGGTGTCGATTCCGGCCTCCCCTGAGCGACTACCTAGCGTCCACACCAGGTCACCCACGAGGCGAACGAGGAGGAGGAAGGCACCATGAAGTACCTGTGCATGATCTACTCGGAGGAAGGTGCATGGGGGAAGATGCCCCCGGCCGAACAAGAGAAGTGGTTGGGTGAGTACTTCGCGTTCAGTGACGGCATCAAGAAGAGCGGCCACTACGTCGGGAGCAACGCGCTCCAACCCACTCCCACCGCCACCACCGTTCGGGTGCGTAACGGCAAGGTCTCGACCACTGACGGACCGTTCGTCGAGACCAAGGAGCAGCTCGGCGGTTACTATCTGATCGAAGCCAAGGACTTGAACGACGCGATCCAGGTGGCCGCGCGTTGTCCGGGGGCGCGCCATGGGAGCGTGGAGGTACGGCCCATCATAGAGTACGAGCGTCCGTAGCGGCGCCCTGCCGGTGAGCGAGGACGTGGCCGAGCAGGTACGGCACATGGTGGACGCCGTCTACCGCTCGGACTCGCGCCGCGTCCTCGCCACGCTGATCCGCCTGGTCGGCGATTTTGACCTGGCCGAGGAGGCGCTGCATGACGCGTTCGCGGCGGCGGTGGAGCGCTGGCCAAGCGACGGTGTCCCGGGGAGCCCGCGCGCGTGGCTGGTATCGACTGGTCGCTTCAAGGCGATCGATGCCATGCGCAGGCGGGCGAGGTTCGACGCGTCGGTCGGAGAGCTCGCCCGGCGATTCGACGCAGCCGCGAACGACGCGACGGAGTTGGAGGAGGGCGATGGCGTCGAGGACGATCGCCTCCGCCTGATCTTCACGTGCTGTCATCCTGCCTTGGCACCGGACGCGCAGATCGCCCTCACCCTGCGCGAAGTGTGCGGACTCACCACGGAAGAGATCGCGCACGCGTTTCTCACGCCCGCGCCCACCCTCGCGCAACGCATCGTGCGCGCCAAGGCAAAGATCCGCGATGCGCGCATTCCCTATGTAGTCCCCACGCATGCGGCACTGCCGGAGCGGCTCGACCAGGTGCTCCGGGTGATCTATCTCGTGTTCAACGAAGGCTACGCCGCATCGTCCGGGGCGTCGCTCACGCGGCACGATCTATCGGGCGAAGCGATTCGGCTGGGACGCCTGCTGGTCGAGCTGTTGCCCGAGCCCGAGGCGATGGGATTGCTGGCGCTGATGCTCCTGCACGAGTCTCGGCGCGTCGCTCGCACCTCCCCGACGGGAGAGCTGGTGCTCCTTGCCGATCAGGATCGCTCCCTCTGGGACCGGGATCAGATCGCGGAGGGAACTGCGCTCGTGGAGCGCGCGCTCTCGTCACGCCGGATCGGTCCCTACACGCTGCAGGCGGCGATCGCGGCGGTGCACGCCGAGGCGGCGAGCGCCGAGGCAACGGACTGGGTGCAGATCGTGGGACTGTACGATGTGCTGGAGCGCGTCGATCCGACGCCCGTGGTCGAGCTCAACCGGGCGGTCGCGGTCGCGATGCGGGACGGCCCCGCGGCAGGCCTCGCGATCATCGACGCGCTGCTCGCGCGTGGCGACCTGGATGACTACCACCTGGCCCACTCGGCGCGGGCGGACCTGTGCCGCCGCGTGGGGCGGACCGCGGACGCCCGACGGTCCTACCAACGGGCGCTGGACCTCACGCGGCAGGAGCCGGAGCGGCGCTTTCTCGAGCGACGGCTGCACGAGCTCGGCCTCAACGTCTGACCGACCACGTCCCCCGATCTCCACTGGACTTGTTAAAGGGGGTCATGTAGGCGATTGTCGCGGGCACCGCGCGGATCATGTTGGTCTGGTAGTAGCTTCCCCGGAGGTGAGCGAGGACCTCCTGAGTCTGATGGCCCCGCGGCGCGGCCATTTTCGCCTCGAATCCGGCCATCACTCCGGTCTCTGGCTGGATCTCAGTCGGATGTTCATCGAACCGCGTCGTGTCCAGCCCTCCGTTCTGAACCTCGCCCGCGCCATCCAACCCTACGATGTGGCAGGTGTATGCGGGCCCCTGGTCGGGGGCGCGCTGCTCGCCCAGATGCTCGCCTCCCCGCTCGACGTGGAATTCTTCTTCACGGAACGTGAGTTGCCGAGGACCCGCGACGGGTTGTATGGCGTGCGATACCGTCTGCCAGACGTAGTCCAGGCTGCGGTGCGCGGCAGGCGAATCGCCATCGTGGACGACGCGATCAGCGCGGGTTCGGCGGTGCGGGGCACGCTCGTCGAGCTCGAGGCCCATGGAGCCGAAACGGCGGTGGTCGCGACACTCCTGCTCCTGGGCTCGGCGGCGGCACCCTACTTCACCGAGCGCGGTCTTCCGCTCGAAGCGGTGGCCCGCGTCCCGTTCGAGCTATGGGTGCCCGCGGAGTGTCCGCTCTGCGCCTCCGGCGCGCCTTTCGAGGATCCTTCAACGGTCGCGTGACGGTTTGTGCGTCGCTCCGTTCCGTGCTAGTCTCAAGTCCTAGGAGGGATCCAACCCGGGAGGTCTCAATGGTGCCGCTGTCCGCGCTGCTGCTCCCCGTCCTGTTGTCCGCCGTGCTCGTCTTCGTCGCGAGCTCGATCCTGCACATGGTCACCCCCTGGCACAAGAGCGATTACCCGAAGGTGCCAAATGAAGACCGCGCGATGGACGCAATTCGGGGGTTGGGCATCCCCCCTGGTGACTACATGATGCCCCGGCCCTCGAGCCGGGAGGAAATGAAGTCGCCCGCGTTCGCCGAGAAGTTCAAACGAGGCCCGGTCATGGTGTTCACCGTGATGCCGAGTGGCTCGATGGCCATGGGGAAACCCCTCACGCTGTGGTTCATCTATGCGCTCGTGGTGGGGATCTTCGCCGCGTACGTCGCGGGGAGCGCGCTGCCCCCCGGTGCGCCGTTCCGGTCCGTCATGCGGTTCGCCGGCACGACCGCATTCGTCGGATATGCGCTCGCGTTGTGGCAGTTGTCCATCTGGTACCATCGCTCCTGGACGATCACGATCAAGGCCACGGTGGACGGCCTGATCTATGCGCTCTTGACGGGGGCGGCTCTCGGGTGGCTGTGGCCCAGATTGACCGTGTAACGCACGAGTCGTGACGACGCGCGTCGTCGTCGCGCGTCGGCTTGCGCTCGTTCTCCTGTGCGGGCTGGCGCTGCCCTCCGCGGCGCGGGGGCAGGCCGCTACCGCCGGGGACTCGATCGACCGCTACATCGGAGCGGAGCTCGGCCGGTATCACATTCCCGGTATGTCGGTCGCGGTGCTCCGGGGCGACAGCGTCCTCCTGGCGCGCGGCTATGGCTACGCCAACGTCGAGCTCCGCGTGCCGGCGAGCGACAGCACGGTGTACCAATCCGGCTCGGTCGGGAAGCAGTTCACGGCGGCGGCGGTCGTGATGCTCGCGGAGCAAGGCCGGCTTTCCCTCGACGATCCGATCACGCGCTTTCTTCCCGAGGGTCCCGCCGCGTGGCGCCGGATCACGGTGCGCCATCTGCTCACGCACACCTCGGGCATCGGCGATTACACCGATAGTACGCTGGACGTGCGCCGGGACTACGCCGAAGATGACCTCGTGCGTCTCGCCGCGCGCCAGGTCCTCGAGTTCGCGCCTGGAGACCGGTGGAGCTACAGCAACACCGGCTACGTCCTCCTGGGCATCATCATCCATCGCGTCACCGGCGTGTTCTACGGCGACTTCCTCAGGGACCACGTCTTCCGGCCGGTGGGCATGCGCACGACGCGCGTCATCTCAGAAGCGGATATCGTTCCAAACCGGGCGGCCGGGTATCGACTCGTGAACGACACGCTGAAGAATCAGGAGTGGGTGTCGCCGTCACTCAACACGACCGCCGACGGAGCCCTCTACTTCACAGTCCGCGACCTCGCGCAGTGGGCGATCGCCTTGAACCACTGGAGGATCCCGAGTCGGACCGGGCTCGAAGCGAGCTGGACACCGGTCCGTCTCAACAGCAGGGGCACGTACCCGTACGGGTTTGGCTGGCAGATCACCCAGCAACGCGGGTTCCGGCGGATCGGCCACAGCGGCTCCTGGCAAGGCTTTCAGACAACGATCCAGCGCTACCCGGACTTCGATCTGACCGTGATCGTGCTCGACAACCTCGCGGAAACGGCTCCCGAGACGGTGGCGATGAGCATCGCGGGGATCGTCGAGCCGCGGCTCGTTCCTCCGCACTTGTGGCCAGCGGCGCCGTCGAGCGCCAAGCCGCCGGAGGCAATCGACCAGCTGCTGCGGGACGTCGCGGCCGGATCGGCGTCGGCCCGCCTCGCGCCAGGCCTCGCGGGGTTCATCTCCCCTGACATGCGCGAGCGCGTCGCGCGACGGCTCAAAGGCGCCACGGCCTGGACGTTCGTGGGCTGCGACGACGTCGACGGTCGCGGTATGTCCCGCCTCGGGACCCAGATTACGCGCATTTGCTACGCCAACGGACTCGGCCCCGCACCAAACTCACTCGCGACCGTGCTCTACGGAGCCGACTGGCGCGCCGCGGGGATCGAGTTCTACTCATTCTGACGATGGGAGGTCGCTATGGCGCACGACGGGAAGCATGCCCTGGTGACAGGAAGCTCGCGGGGCATCGGCCGCGGCATCGCGCTCAAGCTGGCGGAACAGGGCGTGGAGGTGGCGATCAACTATCGCAAGAACGAATCGGCTGCTAAAGACACGCTCGCCAAGGTCCAGCAGCGCGGGGCCGATGGATTCATCGTCCAGGCTGATGTGTGCCGCCCCGACGACATCACCCGCATGCTCGCGCGGGTGAAGGGGGAGTTCGGTACGCTCGAGATCTTCGTGAGCAATGCACGGCCCGACGTTCCCGAGTTCTACCAAGGACCGATGAGCATCACCGTGGAACAGTGGGACTGCGCCATGAACTCCCAGGCGAAAGCGTTCCTGCTGTCCGTCCGTGCGGCAGTCCCCCTGATGGGGGATGGCGGCCGGATCATCGCCATCACCTATGCGCCCGGCGGGCGCACCGGCAGCTGGCAGCCGTGGGTGGGCATGGGCGCGGCCAAGAGCGCGATGGAGTCGTTGTGTCGCTACTTTGCCGCAGCGCTCGCGAAACGGGGCATCACGGTGAACGCCCTCAGCCCCGGCTGGATCGAGGACAGCGTGTTGAATACCCTGCCGGACGCCGCGCAAGACATGATCCGGAAGTGGCACCAGGGAGGATGGACACCGATGGGCCGACTCGGCACGCCGGCCGATATCGGGAACGCCGTGTCGCTCCTGTGCTCGAAGGAAGCCGGGTGGATCACGGGCCAGACGATCGCCGTAGACGGCGGCCTGTCACTGATGGACGCGGGGTTGCCGCTCGAGATTCAGCGGGGCTGACCGCGGTGGTCCTACCGCGCTGCCGGGACCACGTCCCCCACGATCACGCCCAGCACGGACGCGGCGAGCGCTTCGGGCGTGGTCTCCGTCAGGGCGCGCCACTCCGTCGTGGCTACCGCGACCAGATCACGGGTCGGCACGACGTACACAAACTGCCCGCCGTACCCCCAGGCGAAGAACGCCGCCGGGCTGCCATCCGACACCCACCAGAGCATGCCGTACGTGACGTTGCGCTGCGCGCCGACGGTTATGCGCCAGGAGAAGTGCGGCCGCGTCACCGAGTCCACCCAGCTCTGAGGCACGACGCTCGCGTTTCCCGACCAGCCGCCTTGCAGATACAGCTGGCCGAGCTTCAGGAGGTCCCGCGCGCGGAGGGCGATCCCCGAGCCGCCGTTCACGGTGCCGCGGTCGAGCTCCTCCCACACCACGGTGTCCACGCCGAGCGCGTGGAACAGGTGGTCCGAGGCGTACGCTGGCAGCGGCGTGGCGGCGGCGTCCTGGAGCACCACGCCGAGCGTGTGCACCGCCGCGGAGTTATACGTGAAATTGACGCCGGGCCCCGTGGCGTGAGGGCGATCGAGCAGGTACTGCACGTGATCGTCGGCGACGATCCACAGGTTGTAGTCGGGGCCGGTCTCCTCACTCCACTGGTAGCCCGACGTCATCGTCAGGAGGTCATGGAGCGTCACGGCGCTGTCGGCGGGATCGAGTGTATCCGATGACGCGAGGTAGGGGGCGATCGTCGCCCCGGTTCCGGGCAGCACGCCGTCACGCAACGCGGTACCGATCAAGGCGGACAGAACGCTCTTCGTCACCGAGCGGACGTCGAAGAGCGTAGTGGAGTCGACGCCGCCGAAGTAATACTCCGCGACGAGCCGGCCATGGCGTGCGACGAGGAGGCTCCTGAAGCGGGGGATCGCGGCGGCGTCGCCGGAGGCGGCGAGCAGGCCACTCGCGCTCATGCCCACCTCGCTCGGGCTCGCCCGCACCCACGCCTGCGAGAGATCGACGCGGACGGGAGGGGTCGGGGCGGTCGGGGTCTCGCCGCAGCCGGCGGCGACGAGCAGCGCCGCGAGCGGGACGATGCCGCGCCACCTCATGTCAGTGACCGCCCTGCGGCTGTTGCGGGAGCTGGCTCGCCGTCAACGGCACAGCGGCTTTCGTGTCACCGTCCACCGTAATCTCGAAGCGGTACGCCCCGGCGTGCGGGAGCGGTACGTCAAAGACCAGAATCGCACCGGCCTCGATGTCGATCACGCCCGCGGGCGGCTCCGCGAAATTCACCGCGCCGTTCCCCCCCAGCACTTCGACGTCTTGCTCGTCCAGAAGCCGGATCTGCACCTGGTGCTCGCCGATCTCGGTACGCTTGCCCTTGAGGCGCAGCACGAGGTGGAGCCGTGGGTGCATCGCGGGGAACTGCTGCACCCAGACGTGCTGGAAGATGCCGAGCACGGACAGCTTGCCCGCCTGATCGACGAGCGCGTAGTCGGCGATCACGGCGAAGTCGAGATGCACGCTACTTTCGGGAGAACGGGATCGACGCGCGGGTCCGCTCCCACTCGAGCTTCAGAACGCCGCCCGACCCCTGCGGGTCGATCGCGATGGTGAACTGCTCGACCGGCTGCGCCAGCGCCTCTACCTTCATGTCGAGTCGGGCGAAATCGTACTTGGCGTCGTACGCGGTCCCCCACTGACCTGTGTTCCGGTTGATGATGAGCTTCCAGGCGGCACGCCCTGGAATGGTCCACAGGGTGTACTTCCCGGCGGGGAGGGTCGTCCCGCCCACGACGAGGTCGGAGCTGGTCTCGAACACCGTCGCCTCGTTCGCACCGGTGCGCCACACCTGGTCCCACGGCACGACGTTTCCGAAGATGACACGTCCCCGCGCGGATGGCCGGCTGTAGCGCACTGAAAGCGCCGCTCCCGCCACGTTCGCCCGGACCGAATCGGCGGGCGACAGGGTGCCGAGCGAGCGGGACGCGAAGGACTTGCCGATGGTGCTGAAGTCGATCCCCTGTACGCGCTCGACGATGATCTGTGCCGTGCTTCCGATTCCGGAAGCTCCGAGCAGCGTGCCTCGCTCGTCGACGCGAGCACGCAGCGGGCCGATGCCGTCCAGCATCATGGTCAAGGAGTCGCTACCGCGACGCGTGATCGTCACCGGCATGGGCTCGGTGTCGCCCAACGGCAACATGGCGGTGGTGTAGCGATCGCCGCCGGCGGCGCGGGCACGGCGCGTGACTTCCTCCACCAGTCCGAACGCCTGGCCGAGGTAGGGAAGCGCCCCGGGGCCTACCTTCGCGCGGACGGTCCGCGTCGAGTCGCCGCGGGGCACGGTGGCGACCGCGGAGTCGCCTAGGAACGTCGCGGTGGCCCGGGTTTCGGCGGGGCCGGGTGCCCCCGAGACGTTGTGCGTGACGAGCTCGAACCGTTGCACCCCGCCCCCGGTAGCGAACGTCACCGTGTAGATGCGATGGACCGTACGCGGGGTCCTGATGACCTGCTCTCCCTGGAGCCGGTCGGCCGTTCGCGTGTACTGCTCGATGGCGAGGGTGTCGCGCCCCAACCGGACCACGAATTGCCCGGTCTGACCGGGAAGCATGGCGGGCGCAAGGAGCGTGGCGACGAGGAGGCCGCACGGTGTACTGCTCATATCTGCTTCCTTTCCTGGCTAGTGAACCCGAATCGATTTTACTTCGTCGTTCTGCGCAATCTTGTTCACCACGTCCATTCCCTTCGTGACCTGTCCGAAAACGGTGTGGACGCGGTCAAGATGCGGCTGCGGTGAGTGGCAAATGAAGAACTGGCTGCCGCCGGTGTTCTTTCCCGCGTGGGCCATGGACAGCGTGCCCGCCACATGCTTGTGTACGTTCTTTTCGGTCTCGCACTTGATGGTATAGCCCGGGCCGCCGGTGCCGACCGGACCCTTGCCGCTCTTCGAGTAGGGATCGCCTCCCTGGATCATAAAGTTGGCGATCACGCGGTGAAACTTGGTGCCGTCGTAGAAGCCGGAATTGGCGAGCTTTTCGAAGTTGGCTACGGTGTTGGGCACTTCGTCGGCGAAGAGCTCAACATCGATCCGGCCCTTGGCGGTCTCGAATACGGCCTGCTTGTTGGGCATCATCGCTCCAGTGAGAGGTTTTCTTCCACTTGCGCCACGGTCTTTATTCCCACAACCACCACCGAGACCGAGCGCTGTCGGGGCCGTACTTACCGGCGAGCAAGCCGTTGGCGAGCGGCTCGCGCGCGATGATCCCGATGTTGGCGGCGCGCGCCGCCGGGAGGAAACGATCTTCCGCTTCGCGGCGGACGACGTTGTACGCGATCTGGATCGTGTCGGGTCGCGTGACCTCGACGGCGGCGAGGCCCTCCTCCGGCGTATGTACCGACACGCCGTAGCTCCGGATCTTTCCCTCCTCCTTCAGGTCCTCCAGCACACCGTAGGTCTCGGGATTCGCGGTCAGGCCGAGCGCGGGATTGTGGAGCTGCAGCACATCGATGTAATCGGTGCGCAACCGGCCGAGCGATCGCTCCACCGCGAAGCGGACATACGCGGGGGAGAAGTTCGCATCGTGTGTCACCGGGAGCGGGGCGTCGGATGCGACCTGCGCGAGCGGCCGGCCGAGCGCTTCGGTCAAGCGGGGAAGGAGCAGGGGATTCACGTCGCGATTGTAGAAGTTGCCCCCGACCTTGGTCGCGACGATCACGTCCTGCCGGATGCCCTCGAGCGACTCGCCCAGGATCTCTTCGGAATGGCCGTGCCCGTACACGTCGGCCGTGTCGAAGAAGTTGCATCCCAGGTCATACGCGCGACGCACGGCGCGCCGCGATTCGGCGTCGTCGGTTGCGCCGTAGGAGTTGCCGAACCGGTTGCCGCCGATGGCCCAGGCGCCGAAGCCGATCGGGCTCACGGCGAGTCCCGTGCGTCCGAGGACGCGGCGCTTCACGAGAGCAGCTTGCCCAGCGCCTCGGGCGTGGCGACGGGGAGCGAGCAGGTCGTGCCGAGACAGACCGTGGCGGCCGGTCGCTCGGCGATCCTGCGGATCACGACCTTCCGCGGCCGGTACGCTTGCAGGGCGACGAGATGCATGTCGCAGGCCGCCCCCTTGCCGCTGGGACCGGACACCTCGATCCTGGTCACGGGATTCACCGCCCAATCCACCGCTTGCAGCAGCGTGGCACCGTACAGGGCGAGCTGCCCCGCGACCCCGCCGAACGTCCGGAGCTGGCGGTCGAGCCGGCCGCGCCAGTCTGCGTCGTCGGTGAGCGCCCAGAGGCGGGCCAATACCAGTGCCGCGACGCCGTTCCCGGATGGCGTGGGGGCGTCCTGGATCGGTTTCGCGGGCGTGGCGAGATAGGCCGCACCACCGCGACCGCGCACCACGTCGAAGAAACCGCCTTTCTCGTCGTCCCAGTGGGCGCGGCCGCAGTACTGCATCACCTCCGTCGCCCTAGTGCGCCAGACCTCGTCTCCCGTGGCCTCATAGGCGTCAAGGAACGCCGCCGCCGCCTGGACATTGTCCTCGAGCAGCCCGCGCGGCTCCGCACGCCCGATGACGTGGCTCATCCCCCCGGCGTCGTCCCACGCCTCCGCCCAGATCCGGGACAGCACTTTGAGCGCGAGGGCGTTGCACTCCGGGCGGTCGAGGACGGCGCCCGCGTGCCAAAACGCGGAGGCCATCATCCCGTTCCAGTTGACGTACGGCGTCGTGTCCACATAGGGAGCCTTTCGCCGATCGCGCGCGGCCTTGAGCTTCGCGAGGGCATCCTTGAGCAGCGGCCATTCGTCGTCGCCGGCCGGGTCGCGCCTCCACCACAGCACGTTCTTTTCGTGATCGTGGTGCATCTCGCCGGGCACTTCGACGTCGAACACGCGCCGCACGACGTCGAACTCCCGCTCCGACAGCACCGCCTTCATCTCGTTGGGCGTCCAGGTCCAGTAGTCTCCGTCATCGCCGAACTGCACGTCCGCATCCTGCGACGTGTAAAAGGCGCCATGTTCGCTCTCGGACAACACCTCCTGCACCCAGCCGACGATGCCCTGGGCGACGTCCTTGCAGAGCGGATTCCCGAGGGCCGCGTAGCCGTCCAGGTACGCGTGCAGCAGCTCCGAGTTGTCGTACGCCATCTTCTCGAAGTGCGGGACGATCCAGCGCTCGTCCACGGAGTACCGGTGGAACCCGCCACCCACGTGGTCGCGGATCCCGCCCTTGGCCATGCCGGTCAGGGTCTGCTCCACCACCTGGCGCATCCAGTCGGCCCCCGCCCCCGCCCCCGCCCCCGCGTCGTACCACCGCGCGAGGAGGAAGCGAGTGGCCGCGGGGTGCGGGAACTTGGGAGCGGTCCCGAAGCCGCCGTGGCGGATGTCGAACAGGCGCGCCATCTCGGCCGCCGCGCGTTCGAGGACGTCCGGTGTGATCTCCCCGCCCTTCGTCTCGTCCAATGCCTCCGCCATGTGTCGGCGGATGGCGATGGCGTTCTCCCTGACCTTCTCTCGCTGCTGCCGATAGATCCCCGCGACCTGCTTGAGCACCGAAACGAACCCGGGCCGGCCGTAGTGATTCTCCTCCGGTGGGAAGTACGTGCCGCCGAAGAAGACCTCGCCCTCGGGCGTCAGGAACGCCGTGAGCGGCCAGCCGCCCTGACCCGTCAGCGCCTGCACGGCGCGCTGATAGCGCGCATCCACGTCGGGCCGCTCGTCGCGATCGACCTTGATGCACACGAAGTCCCGGTTCAGGAGCTCGGCAACCTCCGGATCCTCGTACGATTCGCCGTCCATCACGTGGCACCAGTGGCACCACACGGCGCCGATGTCGAGCAGGATCGGCTTGTCTTCCGCCCGGGCCCGCGCGAACGCGGGGTCGCCCCAGGGGTGCCACTGCACCGGCTGGTGAGCGGCGGACTTGAGATAGGCGGAGGGTTCGGACGCGAGGAGGTTCGGCATGACTGACGGAAATGTACCCCATATGGTCGCGGCTGAAGCCGCGGCTCGGCACTGCCGCTGAAAGCGGCGTCAGTGTACTGACAGACGCCGAGCCGCGAGTTTACTCGCGCCCTTCCGGGGCCGTTTCCAGATACCGCACCACCGTCCGCGAGAGCAGGTCCGCCCCGATCGCGAGGCTCTCCTCGTCGATGTCGAACGTCGGGCTGTGGTGGGGCGACGCCTTCCCGTCGGGCCGGGCCGACCCGACGAAGGCGAACGCGCCCGGTACCCTGGCAAGGAAGAAGGACATGTCCTCCCCGCCCATGGTGCGGACGCCGTCGACCAGCCGCTCGGCGCCGACGATGTCGCGTGCCGCGTCTCGCATGAGAGCGGTCATCCCCGCGTCGTTGACGAGCGGTTTGGACATCCGGCGATACCGCACCTCCGCGGTGGCCCCGAACGCGCGTGCGATTCCCTGGGCGGTCTCTTCCAGGAGCCGCGGCGCCTCGTCATAGAATTTGCCGCCGAATGTCCGCACGGTGCCGCGCAAGTCGGCGCGGCCGGGGATGACGTTGAACGCGTGCCCCGCGTTCACCTGGGTCACCGAGACCACACCCTCCTCGAACGGATTGCGGCGGCGGGAAATGAGGCCTTGCAGGCCGGTCACCACGTGCGCCGCGATCAGCACGGGGTCGATCGCCTGATGTGGGGCGGCCGCGTGGCCGCCCTTCCCGACGACGGCGATGTCGAACTCGTCTACGGACGCCATCACCGGTCCGGCCATGAGCGCGATAGTGCCGACCGGCAGGTCATTCCACAAATGGATCCCGAACGCGGCATCGACGGTGGGCCCTTCGAGCACGCCGGCGGCGATCATCGCCTCGGCTCCGTTCGAGATCTCCTCGGCGGGCTGGAACGCGAACTTTATGCCGCCCGTGAGAAAGGCAGCGTGCAACCGACGCGCCACCTCGAGCCCGATGGCGACATGCCCGTCGTGTCCGCACGCGTGCATCTTGCCCGGGTGCTGCGAGCGGTACGGGACGTCGTTTGCTTCCTCGACGGGGAGGGCGTCCATGTCGGCGCGGATCAGGACGCAGCGCGACTTGCCCTTGGAAGCGCCATCGCGCAGCCCCACCACGCCGGTCTGCCCGACGCCGGTTTGCACCGAGTAGCCCAGTTTGCCGAGCCGCTCCGCCACGAGCGCGCTGGTGCGGCGCTCCTCGAAGCCCAGCTCAGGATGGGCGTGGAGATCGCGGCGGGTCGCGACTAACTGCTCTCGGTCGATCGGAGGCAGATGTGCCGTCATCGGGTGTTCCCGGGAGCGGGGAGCGGGGAGCGGTTCCGTACGGTGCAGGAAGGGTACCGCTCCCCGCTCCCTGCTCCCGTTCTCTTCACACTCGCGAACTCGGGCACAGTCGATTCACCACGCATATCTCGCATTTCGGCCGCCGCGCGATGCACACGCTGCGCCCGTGGAGGATCAGGGTGTGAGAGAACCAGGTCCACTTGTCGCGCGGCACGACCGCCATCAGGTCGCGCTCGATCTTCACGGGATCTGTCTCTTTTGTGAGGCCGAGGAGCGTTGCGAGCCGCTGGACGTGGGTATCCACCACCACTCCTTCGTTCTTCCGGAACCATGTGCCGAGGACCACGTTCGCGGTCTTTCGACCGACGCCCGGAAGCTCGACCAGCTGTTCCATGGTAGCGGGCACCTCGCCGCCGTGGCGTTCGACCAGGGCCTGCGCCATGCCGATAATCGACTTTGTCTTGTTCCGGAAGAACCCGGTGCTGTGGATCTCCTGCTCGAGCACGTGGGGATCGGCACTCCCGAAGTCCGCCGCGGTCTTGTACTTCGCGAACAGGGCCGGGGTGACCATGTTCACGCGCGCGTCGGTCGACTGCGCGGACAGGATGGTCGCAACGAGCAGGTCGAGCGCGCTCCGGTGGTGCAGGGCGCACGTAGCGTCAGGATACTCCCGCTCCAGCCGCGCGAGGATCTTGCGAACGCGTGCGCGGAGCGCGGCGGGTGTCTCGCGCAGCCTCCGAGCCTTGGTCCGCGTCGCCAATCAGGCCGCCACCGTGCGGCGTTGCCGGGCGAACGCGAGGAATCCGTCGGCGTCCCGCGTGTTCAGCACCCCGGAGGGCTCGAGCCAGCCCTTCCGGGCGATCCCGAGCCCGATCGCGACGTTCGTGATCCCGCCCGTCGAGTGGGCGTTCGCTCCGATCGAGATGGTCACACCCAAATCACGCGCCCGCCGCACCATGCGCCAGTCGAGATCCAGGCGGTGTGGATCGGCGTTCACTTCCACCGCAATGCCTCGGTCGGCCGCGGTCTGGAGCACACGCTCGAGATCGATCGCATAGGGCTCGCGCTGCAGGAGCAGGCGCCCGGTCGGGTGGCCCAGGATGGTGAGACGGGGATCCTCCATGGCGGTAAGGACGCGCCGGGTCATCTCTTCCTCCGACATGCCGAAGCGCGAGTGGATCGAGCCGATCACGAAGTCGAACCGATCGAGCACGTCGGGGCCGTAGTCGAGGCTCCCGTCGGCGAGGATGTCGGCCTCCACGCCCTTCAGCACGAGAATCCCCGTCGCCCCGGCGTTCACCGCGTCGATCTCGGCGTGCTGTTGCCCGACATCCTCGGCCCGGAGGCCGCCGGAATAGGCGGACGACTGGGAATGATCGGTGATGCCCACCCACCCGTATCCCGCGGCACGGCAGGACGAGGCCCACTCGGCGATCGTGACGGTCCCATCCGAAAAGTGCGAATGGCAGTGCAGGAATCCGCGTAAGTCGGTCTGCTCGACGAGGTGCGGCAACCGGCCGGCGGCCGCGGCCTCGAGCTCGCCATCCGCCTCACGAAGCTCAGGCGGCACCCACGCGAGGCCGAGCGCGCGGTACACCCGCGCTTCGTCGGGGAACGACCCCTCGAGCGAGCCCCCCACGGTGCGCGCCCGGGCCTCGAGCGCGGCCCGATCTCGGTCACGCCGGGCGCGTGGCCCAGCCGGTGGATGAGCGCGTGGCGCGCGGCGGCGTCGGCATGCACGGCGATCAAGTCCAGCCGTGCGATCACGTCGCAGCGGCGCCGCACGGCGCCGGCGATCTCGACCCGCTGCACGCCCTCGAGCTCTGCCAGCGCGAGCCGTACGCCTTCGAGCTCGTCGCGCGCGTGATGGAACAGCCGGAGCCCAGTGGCCTGGCGCAGGGAGGCGATCCCGCGGCGGACGCTCTCCGCCGTCTTTGAGCCGAACCGGGGGAGTGCGGCTAGGCGGCCGTCGGCGGCGGCGGCTTCGAGCTCGGCGAGCGACTCGATGCCGAGCGCCTCGTGGATCTGGCGGACCTTGGTGACGCCCAGGCCGGGGATCCAGAGCATCTCGACGAGCCCCGGAGCGACCTGTTCGCGTAGCTCGTCGAGGGTCGACGAACGGCCAGTGGCGAGGATCTCCGAGCGGGCGGCCCGCTGCACGGCGCGGACCCGCGTGGCGCTCGCTCCGCTGAGCTCGAGCACCGCCGCGAGCTCCTGGAGCGTGTGGCTGACGGACTGCCGGTCCATGGTGGGAACGTTAACCTTCTCAGCCCTTCGGCAGGAACCCGTCGAGCCCCAGCACGAAGTCTTCCGTCGCCTCCACGTGCGGTGCATGGCCCGTCGCGAGCTCGATCACGCCGGTCGAAAGCAATTTCGCGGTCTCACGGGCCGCCTCGATCGGCATCGGGTCGTCGATCCCATGGAGGAGCAGGGAACGGGGCGCGGTACTATCCGGAAAAGTCTGGCGGATCCGTGGGCGGAGATCGTAATCCCCCAGGCTCTCCCACACCGCCCGGCGGGTACGCTCAGTGACCCGGAACGGGGTCATCTCCCGTGCGTGACTGGGGTCGCGAAAGTAGCCCGCGACGGATAGCGCGAACGCGATGCGGCGATACCTTTCGGGATCGCTCTTCGCCAGCCCCAGGGCCGTGAGCTCGGCGCGACTCCGGGCGATCCACGGCTGGGCCATCCGGGCGGCGAAGCGGCGCTCGAACTCTTCGCGCCACGCGGCCGTCACCGGTGCGGCAGAGACGAGCGCGAGCCGTGCGATCCGGTCCGGATGCTCGAGTGCGTACAGCACGGCGAGGAGGCCCCCCCAGGAGTAGCCGAGCAGGGTGAGACGGTCGAGCCGCCAGTGGTCTCGCAGTGCTTCGAGATCGGCCACATGCTCGCGCCACCCGACCACCACGTCGCGCGAGACGGGTGACCGGCCGCCGCCGCGCTGGTCGTAGTAGAGGAGGGCGCGCCTCTCCGCGAGCCGGTCGTACTGCGGGAGGAGATAGTCGTGGTGCGCGCCTGGGCCGCCGTGGAGGACCACGACGGGCGGGCCGTCTCCCACGCGTCGCGTGTAGAGCCGGACGCCGTTCAAGTCGACCGTCGATTCCGTCGGCGCTCGAGACATCGCGCCTGAAATTACACGGTTCCGAATGCCATGAAGCCGCTACGCTTTCCACCCGCCCTCACGCCGCCGGGCCTCCGGCGCCTCGGGCTCGCCGATATCGCGATTCTCTGCCTGCTGGGCGGCCTGATCGCGACGGTCGTCGCGTTCGCGCGCGAGTTCGAAGCGCCGTTTACACAGGCGGTGCGGATCGACCTGAGCCCTGCCGCGCTGCCGCGGTACACCCTGTACTCGCTCTCGCGCGGCGTGCTGGCGCTCGCGATCTCGTACGTCTTCGCGCTGGCGTTCGGCTGGGCCGCGGCGAAGTCCCGGGCCGGCGAGCGCCTGCTGCTGCCGCTGCTCGATATCCTCCAGAGCATCCCGGTCCTGGGCTTCCTCCCCGGGCTCGTCCTCGGGTTGGTGTCGCTGTTTCCGACCCGGAACGTCGGGCTCGAGCTGGCCGCGATCCTCATGATCTTTACGGCGCAAGCGTGGAATCTGGCGCTCTCGTTTTACAACTCGCTGAAGGCGATTCCGGCGCCGCTGCGTGATGCCAGCAAAGTCGCGGGTTGGGGGCCACGGCGCACCTTCAGGGAGCTCGAGGTTCCGGCAGCCGCGCAGGGGCTGGTGTGGAACGGGATGTTGTCCATGGCCGGAGGCTGGTTCTTCCTGATGGTGAACGAAGCGTTCCGGCTGGGCGACCACGACTACCGGCTCCCCGGGGTGGGCTCGTACATGAGCGTCGCGCTCGACCAGGGCAACGGGCCGGCGATGGCGCTCGCGATCGTGGCCATGATCGTGATGATCGTGAGCGTGGACCAGCTTCTCTGGCGCCCGTTGGTGGTGTGGGTCGAGAAGTTCCGGCTGGATGAAACGGCGGGAGCCGCCGCACCGACGTCATGGGTACTCGACTTCCTCCGACGGGCACGGCTCCCGCGCCGCGCCGCGGTGCTGCGGTGGCGCGCCTATCGCACGGCGCGCCGCGCCGCCCGGCCGCTCGAGGCTCCATTTAAGAGCGTAGGCCCCGTCATCCTGCGGGGTCCCCGGATCGCGTTCGAGCATCCGATCGCGCGGGCGATCGGGGCGGCGTTGATGGTCGCGGTCGTCGGCGCGGCGGCCGTGCTCGGGGCCCGGCAATTGTGGCTCTTGCTCGCCCAGCTCGGCCGGGCGGAGTGGGCCAGTCTGGTCGGGTCCGGCGCGCTGACATTTGTCCGCGTGATGGGCGCGGTTGTCCTGTCCACATTGTGGGCCCTGCCCGCGGGCGTGGTGATCGGCCGCTCACCGCGCCTGGCGCGCGCCCTCCAGCCGGTGATCCAGGTCGTCGCGTCGTTTCCCGCGCCAATGCTCTTTCCTCTGGTGATCCTCCTGCTGGAGCGCGTCGGCGTCGGGCTGGGTTTCGGGGCCGTGGTCCTGATGGTCCTGGCGGGACAGTGGTACATCCTCTTCAACGTGATTTCGGCGGTGGCCGCGATTCCCCAGCAGCTCAAGGACGCCACGACGGTGTTTCGGCTCCCGCGCCTGGCCCGCTGGCGCGTGCTCTATCTGCCGGCCGCCGTCCCCGCCCTCATCACCGGCTGGGTCACGGCGGCAGGAGGCGCGTGGAACGGATCCATCGTCGCCGAATACATTGAGGCCGGCGGCGCGCTCCGGACCACCAGAGGTCTGGGCAGCCTGATCAGCGAGGCCACGGCGCACGCGAATTTTCCGCTCCTGGCGGGAGGGATCGCGCTCATGAGTCTCATCGTGGTGGGTTGGAACCGCATGGTGTGGCGACCGCTCATGCAGTGGGCGCAGGAACGCTTCGGGATGGAGACGTGACGACCGGTACGGTGCTGCTCGAGGCGCAGCACGTCTCACAGCGCTTCCGGCTGCCCAACGGGCAGAACCTCGAGGCGCTGCGCGACGTCTCGCTCACGGTCTGTGAGCACGAAGTGGTGGCGCTCGTGGGCCCGTCGGGCTGCGGCAAGAGCACCCTGCTGCGCCTCTTTGCCGGGCTCGCTCGTCCCGCCGACGGGACGGTCCTCTACCGCGGGCGTCGTCTCGATGGCGTGCTCGGCGCGGCCGCGATGGTATTTCAGTCGTTCGCGCTGCTGCCCTGGCTCACGGTGACGGAGAATGTGGCGATGGGCCTCGAGGCGCGCGGCGTGGCCGGGCCGGCGCGCCGCGATGCGGTCGCCCGCGCCATCAACCTGGTGGGGCTCGACGGCTTCGAGCAGGCGTACCCGAAGGAGCTGTCGGGCGGCATGAAGCAGCGCGTGGGCTTCGCACGCGCGCTCGCGGTGGCGCCCGAGATCCTCCTCATGGACGAGCCGTTCGGCGCGCTCGATCCCCTCACCGCGGAGAACCTGCGGAGCCAGGTGGTGGACCTCTGGCGCGATGCCGCGACCGGCGTGAACACCCTCGTGGTCGTGACGCACTCGGTCGAGGAGGCGGTGTTTTTGGCGGGCCGGATCGTGGTGTTCGGCACGAATCCCGGCCACGTGCGGGAGGAGCTCGTCAATTCGCTGCCGTATCCGCGCGTGGAGCGGAGTCCCGAGTTCGAGCAGATGGTGGATCGGCTGCACGCCATTCTCACGGCGACGCTGCTTCCCGAGCCGGCACCCGCGGCGCCGCAGCGCCTCGTGCCGTTCCCGAGGGTGCACGTCTCCGAAGTCACGGGTTTGCTCGATCACCTGCTCACGCGCCCCGAGGGCAAGGGTCCGGTGTTCGAGCTGGCGGAAGACCTCGGGGTCGACTACGACCGGATGTCCGCCGTGGTGCGCGCCGCCGAGCAGCTCGGTTGGGTCACGACGCCGGGTGAGATCGTCCAGCTGACCCAGGGCGGGCGGGAGGTGATGGCCATGGACGACGCGGCGCGCAAGGATGCCACGCGCGCTCGGCTCGGGAAGCAACCGCTGTTCGCACGGCTGATCGCGATGCTCAAGGAGAGCGACGGCTCGGTCGAGGCCGAAGAGGTACTCGCCGATCTGACCATCTATTTTCCCTTCATTCCCGCGGAGTCGTTGTTCGCGACGCTGGTGGAATGGGGCCGTTACGCGGAGCTGGTGGACCACGACACAATCGCCGGGCGCGTCTCCCTGCTCGGGTGGGAGAGCGCGGCTGAAGTTCGCTCCGATTAGCTACAACAATACCGCCAGGGCGTCCGCGATCGCCTTCACGGTGGTATGATGCTCGGCGGTGAAGCCCGCCGGCACGTCGGAATCGATGTCGAGCTGGCCGAGGATCGTCGAACCGCGGCGGATCAGGACCACCAGTTCGGAGCGGGTTTCCAGATTGCAGGCCAGATAGTTGCCGACCGCGGTCACGTCGGGGACGTTCTGGTCCTCGCCGCTTGCCACCGCCGTACCGCACACGCCCTGACCCACGGGAATGCGGGTGTGCTCGGTCAACCGGCCCGCGAACGCTTCGAGCACGAGCTCGTCGCCGTGCAGCATGTAGGCGTACACGGACGTGAATGGCGCGCCGAGGCCGCGGATCCGCTCGCACGCCAGTCGTAGCAGGTCCTGCCGGGAGACATCGTGCAGGTGCGCGGCGCGAAGCGCGCGGATGATCGGGCTGGTTCCGAGCATGCGCCTATATCTATCTTTGGCCCGACTCTCCCGGAAGCGGCGCGTGTCCATTCGCCTGTTGGTCCTCATCCCGGTCGCGGCCGCGATCAGCCTCGCGCTCTCGGCCGGCGTGGATGCCGTGGCACTCCCGCTCTTCCTCGACACCACGGGGACGATCCTCGCGACCGCGCTCGCTGGTCCCGGGGTCGGTATCGCGACCGGGGTCGTGACGTCGGCCGTGAACTCGCTGCGGAACCCCACCTTCTGGCCGTTCGTCGCGGTGCAGGTCATCGTCGCGCTGTACGCGTGGCTCGCGGCGCGTGCCGGTCTCTTCCGGAGCTTCAAGACCGCCGTTCCCGCCGGATTCGGGCTTGGCGTGCTCGCGGCCCTCACGTCGACGCCCATTTCTTACCTGGTGTTCGGGTGCACCACGACCGGTGGGATCGCTCTCACCACGGCGCTCGGCAGGGCGCTGGGGCTCCCCCCCCTCG
>QHUC01000047.1:25964-39069 GCA_003221045.1 Gemmatimonadota bacterium
CTCGCGTGGATCCTGCCGGCCCCGGTGGGGGGGCTCGCGACCGCGGTCGTTGCGTTGGCACTGACACTGACCCCGGGCGCAAGCCCGGGGTCCACGAACACCGTCACCGCTGTGTCCCCGGGCTCGCGCCCGGGGTTAGTCGTCTTCCGCACCGCGCTGCTCACCGCTGCACCCTTCTGGCTCTTCCTTCTTCTGCTGCACGACCTCCCGACCACCATAGCGATCGGCCTCCGCGTCACGACGATGGTCGCGAGCTTCGTGTGGGTCGTGGGCGCGCTGCCGCCCCCGCGGCTGGTCGAAGCGATGGTCGCGGCGGGATGGAGCGCAAGTGTGGCGTACGTGTTCGCGGCCACGCTCGCGGCGGCGCCCGTGCTGCGCGCGCGCGCCCGCCGCATCGCGGACGCGCAACGCTGCCGCGGGTTGTCCGCGCGGGGCGGGCTCGCCCACCGGCTACGGGCGCTCTGGGCACTGGCCCTGCCCCTGATCTTGTCGTCCCTCCACGAGGTGGACGAGCGAGCCCTCGCGCTCGAGACCCGGCGACTCGTCCCGGGAGCGCGGCGCACGTCGCTCTCGCCGCCGCCCGACCGAGGGGCCGAGCGGCTCGCCCGCTGGGGCCTCGTGGCCGCGTGCGCCGCGGCGCTCGGGTGGAGACTCAGGTGACCCGACTCATCCTCGAGCGCGTGACATTCCGGTATCCGGCGACCGAGGCTCCGGCGCTCGAAGATGTCTCGCTCGAGGTGAAGGGTGGTGAGGTCGTGGCCCTGGTGGGGAGCGTGGGCGCGGGCGCGTCGACCCTGTTGCTCGTCGCGGGCGACTTGGCGCCTCGAGTGGTGGGAGGACGGCTGGAGGGGCGTGTCAGCTTCGACGGTGACGGTCCGAGAGCGATCGTCCTTCCCACGCCGTGGACGCAGCTCTCGGGTATGGCCTTTACGGTGTGGGATGAGGTGGCATTCGGGCCCGCCAATCTGGGGCTCCCACGGGACGAGATCTCGCGTCAGGTCGACCAGGCGGTCGTCCGGCTCGACCTCGAAGCGCTCACGTCCCGTGACCCGACCACGCTCTCGGGTGGCGAGCTTCAGCGCGTGATCGTCGCGGGGATCCTCGCCATGCGGCCGGCGCTGTTGCTGCTGGACGAGCCCACGGCGGAGTTGGACCCCGTGGGGGCGCGCACGTTGTGGAAGCTCGTACGAACCCTGGCTGGCGAGGGCACGGCGATCGTCGTGGCGACGAGCGAGCTCGACGCGCTGCCCGCGATCACCGACCGCGTGGTCTGGCTGGAGCGGGGCCGGGTAGCCGCGACCGGCCCGGCGGCGCTGCTCGCGAGCGACGCTCTGGTAGTCGCGAACATGGGCACCACGGTCGCGGCAGTGTGGCGCGCCGCGGGGCTCCCGGCGCCCTACCCGCTGACCGTAGCACACGCGGCCCAACGTTGGGAGCGACGGTGACCGCGGCGCTGCGATTGGACGGCGTTTCGTTTTCATACGGAGTGGTGCAGGTGCTCGCGGACGTCTCGCTCGTACTCGCGCCGGGGGAGCGCGTCGCACTGCTCGGCCGGAACGGCGCCGGGAAATCCACGCTGGTGCGGCTCGTCACGGGCCTCGCGCGGCCGGCCGCCGGCACGGTCTGGGTGGGAGACTGGGACACTCGGGACCACAGCCCGGACGTCCTGGCGCGACGCGTGGGCTCGGTGTTTCAGCACGCCGATCAGCAGCTCTTTGCCCGCACGCTCGAGGACGACGTGGCGTTCGGTCCGCGCGCATTGGGATTCGAGCGGTCGGATGTCGCGGGGCGGGTCGCTCGCGCCCTCGACGCGCTCGAGCTGGGCGCGCAGGCCCGCGAGCATCCGTACGACCTGCCCCCGGCGCTCCGCAAGCTCGCGGCCCTCGCGGGCGCGCTGGCCCTCGAGCCCGCCTTGCTCGTGCTCGATGAGCCCACCGCCGGACTCGACCGCGCCCTGCGCGCGCGCGTCACCCGCGCGCTGCTCGAGCGAGCAGGGAGGGCAGGAGCGGGAGGTGGGGGAGCCGCGCTGCTCGTGATCACGCACGATCTCACGTTCGCGGCGGAGTTGCTGGACCGCGCGCTCGTGCTCGACCGCGGGCGTCTCGCCTGCGATGAGTCGCTTGCGGGCCTGCTCGGCGCCGCGGCGCGGCTCGAAACACTCGGTCTCCTCCGGCCGCCTGTGGCTGAATTGTCGACGGCGCTCGACCTACCGGGCCGCCCAATTCGTGCGGCGGACGCGGCGCGTGTGCTCGCGCGCGTTGCAGGGGGTAGGGCAGACCCCTAAATTGACCCGCCCGATGGCGACGCTCGAGACTTTTGCCACGCGGTTCGCACGCTGTGTGAGCCTGTTCCGCGATCCGGGCGCGAAGGACGAGCAAAAGGCCGAATTCCGCGCTCTCGTGTCGCTCTTGAAAGACACCCCCGTTACGGTTCGCGTGGCCGGCGGCCGCATCGAGGTGAACGGCGTGCCGTGCGAAGGCGCGACGCTCACCGGGCTGGTGCAACGCCTGGATCTGCACGGCATTGGAGAGATCAGCGTCAGCGCCGACCCGCCACCAGCGCAGCTGTTCGAGCTCATGAAGGCCCTGGCCGAACAACCCGGCGCGGGCGGCGACGAGGTCGTCACCCGGCTCGCCGCCGTCGGCGCGAAGGGGATTCGCGTCGTCGCGGCGCCCACGACGCCGCCGGGCCCGACTCCACCTACGCCGCGCGCCCCCGTGGCCTCCCCCGCCGACTTCGACGCGCGTGAACCGATCGTACCCCGGCCCGGAGTTCCGGTGGACCGGAAATCGCATCCGTTGGGCACGGATGGGATTCTGCGCGGCGAGGCTTGGCAGGACATCAAGTCGGTGCCGCTGACGGGCGTGCCACTCGTCATGCACGACCCGCCACCGCCGTCGGCCGCAGACGCGTTGCCCGGGACGGCGGCTCCGGCGCGCTCACCCGACGACGAGTCCGAGCTGTCGCTCTCCGGCGAGCGACCGGCGCCTTCGCCTCCGGCTCCGGCGACGCCACCCGAACGTGCGTCGGCAGCCAAGCGGCCCGCAGGTTCGGGGTCTCCCACGGCACCGCCCGTCCGGCCCGGTTCGTCCACGACGCGGGTCCCGCTGCCGGCGGGCGCGGCCGACGTGCTCGCCGAGCTCGAGCGGAACCCCACGACGCCCAATGTGGGCGATTTGCTGGCGGCACTCGTACGAAACGCCGAAACGGCCATCAAGCAATCGCGCTTCGAACAGGTGTTGGGCGTGATCGTGGGCATCATCCGCGTGGAGGAGCGCATCCCGGAGACGAGCGGTCAGCGGCGGCAGTACGCGATCGCGGTGCGCCGCATCTACACGAAACCGCTGCTCCAGGCCCTGGCGCAACTTCTGGCCACGCCCAGGCATCGAGCCGACGCGGTAACGGCGCTCCAGCGGGGCGGCGCCGCGGCCGTGGAGGTGCTCATGGACTTGCTCGTGGCCGCCCCCACCGTGAGCGAGCGCCGGGCGGTGTTCGACGCGCTCAAGCAGATGACCGAAGGCACGGATCAGCTCATTCACCTGCTGGACCATCGGGAGTGGTTCGTCGTCCGCAACGTGGCGGAGCTGCTCGGCGAGCTCGGCATGGATGAGGCGGTCCCCGCCCTGGCGCGGCGTCTCGATCACGGGGATGAGCGGGTGCGCAAGGCGGTGGCGCTCGCGCTCGCGAAGATCGGCACACGCAGTGTGGTGGAGCCGCTGCGCCGCGCGCTGCGGGACCGGTCCCTCGAGGTGCGGATGCAGGTGGCGCTGGGAATCGGCGGACGCAAGGCCAGCGCGCTCGCGATGCCGCTCGTGGTCGCGATGGAACAGGAGAAGGACGAAGCGGTGGTGCGCGAGCTGATCCTCGCGCTTGGGCGCATCGGCAGCCCGGATGCCGTGCAGGCGCTCATCAAGTGGGCGCAGCCCGCGGGCCGCATTTTTGGTCGAAAGCCCAGCGCGTTGCGCCTGGCGGCCGTGGACGCGCTGCGGCTGGCGGCCACGCCGGCGGCACTAGGAACGCTCGAGGGGCTCGAAGACGACAGCGATCGCCAGATCCGCGAGGCGGCCAAGAACGCCGTCGCGGAGCTCCGGCGGCCGCCCCGCCCCTAGGGCTGCTTGGGCTTCAGTTGCACCGACAGGATCCCCGGGCCCGCGAATGCGAGGCTCAGGCAGGCCATCATGAGCAGCAGCGTGTACTCGTAGCCCCGCTTCGCCGGATCGCCGTAATGAAAGACGTCGAAGCCGTTCGACAGGTGGACGGTCACGAGTGCGATGAACAGGTAAATGGCGGTCAGGAGTCCCACCGGCGTGAGCGCGACACCGAACAGAAAGGCGAGCCCTCCGACGGTCTCGATCAGCATTCCCACATACCCGAGCAGCGTCGGGAGCGGGTAATGCAGTGAGCCCAAGAAGCCGATGAAGCCCTGCATGCCGGGGCCTGGGAACGGCGCTCCGATGAGCTTACCGAGGCCGTGCATCACGAGGATGAAGCCCACCACCACGCGCAGCAGGAACAGGCCGAGACCGGGGTTGTTCCATTTCACCGCGTCCTCCTTGGTCAGACGGGAATGAAGCTCACCTTGGGGTCCAGCCGGCGCGCGAACACCGCCAGTAGCCGGGCAGCCCGCTCGAGATCCTCCCGAGCCACCATCTCGTTCGGGCTGTGCATGTACCGGTTGGGAACGCTCACGAGTCCTGTGGGGATCCCTCGCAGCGCGTTGTAGATCGCGTCGGCATCCGTGCCGGTGTCGTGGGGCGCGGCTTGGACGCTGTAGGGAATCTTTTCCCGCTCGGCGCATTCCGCGAGCATTTCGAAGACCACCGGGCTGACTGCGGAGCCGCGCGACAGCACGGGGCCGCCTCCCAGCTTGTGCTCGCCGGCGCGCTTCTTCTCCGCGCCGGGCCAATCCGTCGCGTGCGTGACGTCCACCACCAGCGCGACGTTGGGCTCGATTCCCACCGCGCTGGTGCGGGCTCCGCCTCCGGTCCAGGCGATCTCCTCGCGCGTGGTCGCCACCGCGAACACGGCGGCGTGCTTCGGCCCGTCCTGCGCGAGTAGGCGGAGGGCTTCGGCGACGACGTAGGCGCCGATCCGGTTGTCGATGCTTCGGGAGACGATCGCTTCATCAGGTGCACCGCCTGCTTGCCGATAACGCCCGGCACCGGGCCGGTCGGCCCGGTGATCACCACCCGTTGCCCCACCAGCACCTGGGAATCCCACCCGCCGATTCCTGCGAAGTACAGGTAGCCCTCGTCATCCACGTGCGTCACCTGCAGGCCGATTTCGTCGATGTGACCCGCGAGCATCAGCCGCGGCGCGCCCTTCGAGTTGAGGGTCGCCACCGAATTGCCGTGCACGTCGGCCGTCACCTGCTCGGCGAATGTCTTGACTTCGTCGCGCCACACGCGGGCTGGCGCCGTTTCGAAACCCGAGGGGCCCGGGGTGTCGAGGAGTCGCTTCAGGAAGTCGAGGGTGTCTCGTGTCATGGCTCGATGAGCGTTCGTGTCGAAAGGGGAACGCGCAGCCGGCTATGAATACTATCGGCTGCCGCGCCGGTCGCGAGCGTGGGCTGGAAG
The DNA here is from genome assembly GCA_003221045.1 of Gemmatimonadota bacterium. Lineage (GTDB taxonomy): Bacteria > Gemmatimonadota > Gemmatimonadetes > Gemmatimonadales > GWC2-71-9 > AG41. The sequence goes on from QHUC01000047.1 coordinate 31,541, forward strand.
CCGACGTGCACCGGGATCGCGGTGATGCGAACGCGGTGGTCCCGCGTCACCACCACCCGCAGGATGGCCGACAGGCGGGTCCACGGATCGTTCTGCATGAACACGAAGTTGCCGAGCGACTGGACGATCGGCTTGTGCTTGTACCACACCACGGGCTGCAGCACGTGAGGGTGGTGCGCGAGCACCAGATCGGCGCCGGCGTCGACGAGCTCGTACAGCAGCTCCCGGTGGTAGTCAGGCGCCGAATCCGCGTACTCGCGGCCCCCGTGCACGCTCACAACGATCAAATCCGCGCGGCCGCTCGTCTTGATTGCACGGATCGCCGGGGAAATCCAGGTCGTGTCGCCCCAGGCGATCCAGTCGGCGCCCGCATGCTTGTAAAAGGTGTACGGCGCCGGATTCCAGGCGCGGGTGATCGCGAAGAACGCGACCCGCCAGCCGTGCCGTTCCAGGATCACGGGCTGCTCTGCCATGTCGCGTCCGAAGCCCGAGCCCACGAACCGGACTCCCGCGCGGGTGAGCTGCCGCATCGTCTCCTCCACAGCGGGCCGCCCGGCGTCCCAAGCGTGATTGTTCGCGGTACTCACGATGTCGAATCCGGCGCGGGCCAGCGCGGCCGCCGCGGCCGGGGGTGCGGTAAACACGGCCCCCGAGTCCGGGTCCGCACTCGAGTCGGGTGCGATCGGGCTTTCGAGATTCCCGAAGGTGATGTCCGCGGCCGCCAGCGAGTCGCGCAGGGCGAGAAACGGGTAGAGCGTGTCGCCTTTCAACAGCCGCTCCTTCGCGACGCCCCGACCGAGATTGATATCCCCGACGGCGTAAAGCCGGAGCGTATTCGCCGGCTGCTGCGAGCCTTGCAGTGCCGCCACGCCAAAGGTGACGAGCGCGACGATCATCGCAACCTCACGCTGGAGCGTCACCCGCGCATCAACCGAGAGAGGAGCTCGGCCGCGTCGACGAGCCGCGGTCCCGGACGAGACGTGTAGGCGTTCCCGTCGATGATCTCGGTCCGCCCGCCCCCCTCGAGCAATGATCGGGCGTCCGCGTCCGCGACATTCGCCAGCTCCGACCGGGCGCGCTCCACGTCGAATCCACACAGGGCCACGACCACGAGGTCGGGCGCGAGCGTCACGAGCTCGCTCCAGGGGCGCGCGCGTGACCGCTCCCCAGCGACGCCCCCCACATCGTGTCCACCCGCCAAGCTCACGAGCTCCGGGACCCAATGTCCCGCGACGTAGGGCGGATCCAACCACTCGAGCACCAGCACGCGGGGCCGTCGTTCCCCCTGTAACCCCTCGACGCGCCGCAGCCGGTAGCGAAGCCCATCCACGAGCTCCTCCGCCTCGTCGCGCAGCTCCAGCGCCTCCCCGATCTTCCCGATGTCGGTGAGCACGCCCTCGAGTGTGTGCGCAAGTCCACGGTGATCGGAGAGGTTCCGGCGCGCTTCGCCTCGGCCATGGCGCGATCGATCGCGTCCGAGGGCAGTTCGGGGTCGATGCTCGTTCCGGTCACGCGCGGCAGTGAGCGTACACCGGGCGGGAAGTCGCACTCGTGCGAGACACCCACCAGCTGACCCATCGGCCCCAGGGCGGCAACGATTTCGGTGGCCGCCGGCAGCAACGACACGACGCGCATGCCGATTAATGTAGGGCCCCCCCGCCCCCCGCCGCTCCCCAAATGCGGGTCCCCTACACCGGCAGGCATCACTGCGGACGCAGGGCGATCCGGTAGAGCAGAACGCCGAGGGCCGCGAAGAGCACGTAGGCGACCAGACTCGACTGGGCCAGCCCACCCAGCGCGTGGAACAGGGGTGCCTTCTCGGCCAGCGCGTCCGCCGAGCCGAGCACGCCGGCTACGCCCGCGATCACGATGCCGCAGATCGCGCCGCCCGCGATGAGGCCGCTCGAAAACAGAACGCCCGGCCCGGACTCGACTTCGGCGATCGATTGCTGGCCGGTTTGAGCGCGACGCTCGATCAGCCACCGGATCACGCCGCCCGCGAACATCGCCGAAGAGGTCGAAATCGGGAGGTACACGCCGACCGCGACCGGGAGGGCCTGCACACCCATGAGCTCGATCGCGATCGTGATGAACACACCGAGCAGCACGAGCGCCCACGGCAGCTTGTGGGTGAGGATGCCGTCGGTGATGAGCGCCATGATGGTCGCCTTCGGGGAATCGAGGCGCGGAATATTCTTGCCGTGATAGTCATGGATCCGGCCACCGATGCCCGGGTCGAGCACGTAGCGTAGCTCGTGGGTCGCCGGGTCCATGAGATATTTCCCAGCGGCCACACCCTCGGTGATCACGTAGACGCGGACGACCTGATACGTGGACCGGTCCACGGAGTCAGTCCCCGCGATCCGAAAGCCCGACATCGTCTCCGGCCTGATCTCGACCGGCGCCCGCCCGCTCGCCGACGGGGCGAGGGCCGCTGCGCTGAAGCCGGAGTGGGTCTCGGGCACGGGGTACGTGTAGGCGCGGTTGAGCAAGGTGAGGGTCCAGCCCACCACTACTGCCGAGCCGAGGGCACCGACGAGGATCGCGATCTGCTGGCGCCGCGGCGTGGAGCCGACGAGAAAGCCGGTCTTCAGGTCCTGAGACGTATTTCCGGCGTTGGCCGTCGCGACCGCGACGACCGCCGCGATCGAGATCGCCTGCACGCGATGATCCACGCCCGTCCAGCCGATCGCGACGAAGATCAGGCACGTTCCGAGCAGCGCCGCGATCGTCATACCGGAAATCGGGTTCGCCGAGGAGCCGATCTGCCCGGTGACGCGGGAAGACACCGTGGCGAAGAAAAACCCGAAGATCACGATCAGGAACGCGCCAAGCAGGTTGACGCCCACCTGTGGCAGCAGGGCCAGCACGATGGCGAGGGCCACCGAGCCGCCGACCGTGAGTGAGATAGGCAGATCATCCTCGGTGCGGAGCCGGGAAACGGCCTGGCCCATGCGCGAGTCCCGCAGATCTTTAAGGCTCGAGGAGAAGGAGCTGATGATTGTCGGCAGCGACCGGGCGAGCGCGATGATCCCCGCCGAGGCGACGGCGCCCGCGCCGATATAGAACACGAAGCTGGCGCGGATTTCGCTGGGGCTCATGTCGCGGAACCCACCCCCATGAGCTCTGGCGACGTCTCCGTGAAGACCGCGGCGCCGGGGTAGAAGCCGAGGGCCTTTCCGGGCACGTCCGGCCAGAACTTGAGGCCCGCCTGGAGGAACTTGTAGACGAAGCCCACGCCGAATGCCTGGAAAACGCGCTTGGCTTGCAGGCCGCGCTCCTCTCCCGCGATGAGCACTTCGGCGCAGGCCGTGCCCTCCGGATACACCAGCGTATCGTGCTCTTTCACGATGAGCGCCCGGCGCAGCGGGATCATCATCAGGATGCCCATCAAGCCGCCGACCGTCGCGAGGACGGCGACGCGACCGATGTCCAGGTCGTAGCCCATCAGGAGGATCGCCGGGATCGTGAACACGACGCCGGCGGCCACGGAGTCGCTGGCCGATCCGGTCGTCTGCACGATGTTGTTTTCGAGGATCGACGTCCGGCCGAGCGCGCGGAAGATCGTGATGGAAAGCACCGCGATGGGGATCGAGGAGCTCACCGTCAGCCCGATCTTGAGCGCGAGGTAGACGCTCGAGGCGCTGAAGATCAGGCCGAGCAGGACCCCCAGGATGAGCGCGCGAGCCGTCAGCTCGGGGGGCGACTGCGACGCCGGAACGTACGGTTGGTGGTCGGGCATAGGCGGCGGAATTTGAACCCCGACGGTAGAAGGCGGTAGAGGTGGTAGAGGACGGTAGAAGACCTCTACCGACTTCTACCGTCTTCTACCGTCCTCTACTAGCATCCTCCCATGCCGGAGCGTCCCGACCAGCTCTTCCTGGACTTCCAGTCGGTCCTCGCGGGTCGCTACTCACTCGAGCGGGAATTGGGGCGCGGCGGGATGGGCGTCGTGTACCTCGCCCGCGAAGTGCGGCTCGATCGGCCGGTGGCGGTCAAGCTGCTCCCGCCGGTGCGAGCAGGGGACGAGCGGCTGCGCGAGCGATTCCTGCGCGAGGCCCGTACCGCCGCCAAGCTCAGCCATCCCCACATCATCCCGATCTTCGCAGTCGACGAGGTGGACGCGTTCGTGTTCTTCGCCATGGCCTACGTCGCTGGTGAGACCCTCACCGAGCGGGTCAGGCGGCGTGGGCCGCTGGCGCCGTCTGAAGCAGGCCGCGTTCTGCGGGAAGTGGCATGGGCGCTGGCCTATGCGCACTCGCAGGGCCTCGTGCATCGCGACGTGAAGCCGGACAACATCATGCTGGAAGAGGCGACCGGGCGTGCCCTCGTCGCCGACTTCGGGATCGCCGGTCTGGTGCGCGGTGCCGCGGGGCTCGACGGCGGCGAGGTCATCGGCACGCCCGAGTTCATGAGCCCGGAGCAGGCGTTGGGCGAGCATGTGGACGCCCGTAGCGACCTGTACGCTCTGGGCGCAGTCGGCTACTTCGCCCTGTCGGGGAAGCTGCCCTTCGAAGCCGAGAAGGCGACGGACGTGCTCGCGAAGCAGGTGACGGAGCCCGCGCCCCCGCTCGCGAGCGTCGCCGGAGTACCGCGGCGCCTGGCGCAGGCGATCGACCGCTGCCTCGCCAAAGACCCCGCCGAGCGGCCCCAGACCGGCGAAGCGCTCGCCGAGCAACTCGGCCTGGCCCTGGAGCAGCGGCGCGAGCTGCCCGTCGGGCTGCGCGTGTTCGTCAAGCGCAACGCGCGTCTCGGCGGTGTGGGTGGGCTGATCTATGTGATCTCGATCCCGTTCATCATGGGCTTCGTCGGGTCGCTCTTTCGGCGTGGGGATGCGGTGTTGTGGACGTTCGCGGCGGCGATTACGGTCGTGCCTTTCGGCATTCTGCTCGGTCGCGCACGGCGGTTCCTGACCTCCGGATTCGGGCCGGAAGACCTTGCCGCCGCGTTCCGCGCGGAGCTTGAGTACGGGCGCGAGGAGCGGATTTTCGAGTATGGACGGGGTCCGTCGCTCTACGAGCGCGTACTTCGGTTGGTAGGCATCGGCGGGCTGTCGATCGGAGCGGTGTCCGGCTACCTGATCTTCAATACGCCGTACCCCGGGCCCGGCCCGTGGCTGGCGCAGGTTTTCGGGTGGTCGCTGTCCGCCGGATTGCTCTCCGGTTTTGTGGCGCTCGTGCGCCTGCAGCGTCGTATCGACCTCGATACGCGAATTTGGTCGTGGCTGTGGCAGGGGCCGGTCGGCCGATTGCTGTTCCGCGTAGCCCGCTGGTTCGTGCCGGCGAAATCGCTGCCGCCGCCCGCTACCCACCGGCCCACAGAGCTGGCACTCGCGATGGCCGCGGAGCAGCTGTTCGAGGAGCTGCCGCGCGACACGCGCCAGCAACTGAAGGACCTGCCGGATGTGGTCCGGCGCCTGGAGCAGGATGCGCAGAAGATGCGGGGACGCCTCGAGGAGCTGAACGACGCGCTTGGAGGGATGAGGGACGAGGGACACGGGAAGGCCGGGGGCGGGGGCGGGGGCGACAGCGCGATCGGCGCCAGACGCGATCGCATCGTGACGGAGCTCGAGAACGAGCGGACTCTGGTGCACAACCGGCTCGCCGACGCCGTGAAGGCCCTGGAAACCATCCGCCTCAACCTGCTGCGCCTGCGGGCCGGTTCAGGGAGCGTCCAGAGTCTCACGACCGACCTCGGCATCGCCCGCGAGGTCGCGGCTGAGATCAACCGGTTGCTCGAAGGCCGGCGGGAGATCGAGCAGGAGCTGCGCTGAGCGGGGCCGCAGCCGGGGAACCCCGCGTAGTCGCCCCGGGGTATTCAGGCCCCGTGACGGCGGACGCAATTTCCCCCGAATTCCGGCGCGCGCTGGCCGGGCGGTACGTGCTGGAGCGCCGTCTGGGGCGCGGTGGCATGGGAATTGTTTACCTGGCCCGCGAGCTTCGCCTCGACCGCCGCGTGGCGATCAAGCTGCTGCCTCCCGAGCGGGCCAGCCAGGCGGCCGCGCGGGACCGCTTCCTGCGGGAGGCGCGCACCGCGGCGCAGCTCTCCCATCCGGGGATCGTTCCTATCTTCGCCGTGGACGAGATCCGAGATTTCGTGTTCTTCGTGATGGCCTACGTGGACGGCGAAACTCTCGGGCAGCGCGTCCGTCACGGTGGCCCGCTGGGCCATGCGGCAGCCGCGAGCGTCCTCGAGGAAGTTGCCCGCGCATTGGCGCACGCTCATGCCAGCGGTGTCGTCCATCGGGACGTGAAGCCCGACAACATCCTGCTCGAGCGGGCCAGCGGTCGCGCGCTCGTCTCGGACTTCGGCATCGCCCGCGTCGGCTCGGGACCTACCACCGGCCCCCAGCGCGTCGTGGGGACCGCCGCCTTCATGAGCCCGGAGCAGGCCACGGGCGCCCCCGTCGACGCCCGCAGCGATCTCTATTCGCTTGGCGTCGTGGGGTTCTTCGTGCTCTCGGGCCGGCTTCCATTCGAAGGCCCGGACGAAGTGGCGGTCCTGGCGCGTCACGTGACCGATCCGCCGCCCCCACTGGCCAGCGTGGCGTCGGACGTGCCGCCGCGCCTCGCCCAGGCCATCGATCGCTGCCTCGCGAAGGATCCCGGCGCGCGTTTCGCGAGCGGCGAAGCGCTCGCGGAGGCACTCGCGACCGCGCTCGATCGCCGGGCCGCGGTCGCGGTGCGCGCTTTCGTGACGGAGGCACGCCATCTCTCGACCACGGCGCTGCTGTACGGCGCGGCGTCGAGCGTGACGTTGGCCCTGACCGCAATGCGCGTGGTCCAGGATCCCACGCCGCGCGCCTGGGCCACCCTGTTCGTGGTCGCCGTCCTGATCACCGCCGTTCCCCTCGCGGTCATGATCGGCCGCGTGCGGCGGCTGCTCCAGGCCGGGTACGGTCGGCGGGACTTGACGGACGCGTTGCGAGCCGAGCTCACCCACCGGTGGGAAGAGCTGGCGTTCCTGTACGGGCACGGCCCGTCGCGGCTCGAGCGCGTCCTACACGGTGTGACGTACACGTGCCTGGCGATCGCCGTCGGGATCGTCGGCGCCGTCTTCGGTGCACCGGACCTCGATCACGTCACGGGGATCTCGACGGCATTCGCGATCGTCTCGGTGGGTGCCATCCTCGCGGCGCTCGTGGCGCGCCGCCGCACGGAGCTGCGTACCGATCCCAAGACCGAACGGCGGATGCGGTTCTGGAATGGCCGGCTCGGCGGATGGCTGTTTAAGATCGCCGGCCTGCGGCTGGCGCCGCGAGGCGAGTCCCCGGCGGCGGCCGCGCTCTCTCCTGTCGTTACGCCCGTACCGGGCGGGCGTGACGCCTGACGCCGGAGAGACGGCGTGCGGCCTCCCGCAACATCTCCTCCGTCTTGCAGAACGCGAACCGAACGAGCCGCTGCCCCAGCTCGGGCCGGCTGAAGAAGCTCGAGCCGGGCACCGGTGCAACGCCGATCTCCTTGGTGAGCCAGAACGAAAACTCGTCGTCCGGCAGATCGGAGATCGCCGAGCAATCGGCCAGCACGTAA
>QHUC01000090.1 GCA_003221045.1 Gemmatimonadota bacterium
CAGCTTGAGGTAGCCGTTGGCGATGAGCAGGGCGACCAGACCCATCTTGGTCCAAAAAACCGCGGAGCTAAAGTAGGTATCGAGATCCGCCAGCAGCATGCCGACGCCGCTGACGAGCGTGAGGCCGAGTCCGGCGATGACCCAGCGATGGACCGCAAACGCATTCTGGAGCTCCGCCGAACCTGCCGCCGGCGACCACCGCAGTGCCGCGCGATCGGCCGAGACAGCAAACCCGCCCGCCAGGAGGATTCCGGCGAGGTGCAAATAGGTGACTCCGCCACTCATCGCCTTGTGATCAGCGTACAGACGGGCCCAGCGCGCGACTAGTGGCCCGATTCCCGTGAGCATCACCTCAGCTCTTCCAGAACAGCATCATGACGTAGCCCGCGAGCGCCGTGCTCATCGACGCGATGGCCACCGTGCGGTGCAGGTTCCGGCGGTTCGGGTCGATGGTTCCAGCCAGCTCTGCGCGCCGGCTTGGCGCGAGCGCGCCCGTGGCCACGAACCCTGCGTCGGACACGAGCATCAGCGCCGCATGGACGTAGCGCCGCGCACGACCGGCCGGATCCTTACGAGCATGCCAGAGGTTCCAGCCACCGGTGACGGTATTGAGGCCGAACAACCCCGCGATGCCGAGCGCCACCGCGCCATGGGCGGATCGGACTGAACTCGACACGCTATCGGGTGCGGTGTTGTAGAGTGACCGACCGAGCGCGTACTCGGCGATGAACAGCGGGATGGTTGCGTAGCTCGCGTAACGGTGGATCGTCAGGCGAACCGTATAGAAGTTGCTGTACTCGATGGCCCGCGGGCGCCGTTGTCCGGTGTCCGGGGCGACGAGCGCTACGATCGGTGCTGCCGGTGCCGACGGCAGTCCGCCGGCGACCCGCGTCGGCGTCGCCTGCTGCCACGCGCCGCTCGCGGCCATCAGCCAGACAAGGGATTGCATGCAGGGCCCTTCCGCGGAGGACGGTCCGACTCACTCAGCCCTACGGATACCCGCGATGGCCGGCTGTCGGTCCCGGGGTCCAGGCGGTGCTCGCTAAAAACGATGCGAATTGAATCACGCGAATAGCGGAGCGAACTGCTGCGCCAGCTTGGGGCCGATACCCGACTCCTCATGCTTGAAGAAGATGAACGCGTCCCCCCAATCCTTCCCCAGCTCTTTCACCGTTCCGGCCCACTGCTCCAGATCCTCTTTCTGGTAGCCTTCGTCCCGCAGCCGCATGTAGCCGAAGTCGGCCGTGGCGACGAGCGGAGTGTGCTTCTCCTCGGTGTCCGCGACGCACAGCGCCGCGTTGGCAGCGCGCAGCGCCTGGTACACATCGTCCGCGAACCACGACTCGTGGCGAAACTCCCAGGCACATCTCAGATCGGCCGGAAACTGCGTGAGCACATCGTTCAGCCGGTCTACATCCTTCTTGAAGTTCGGCGGCAGCTGAAACAGGATCGGTCGCCTTCGCGTTCGGCATGCGGTAGAACGTGTAGTTGATCTCGACCGTCCCGAGCCGCTGGGCGTAGTACTCGAGCATCTGGGACTCCGCCATCTTGACCGGATAGAACGTCCCCTTCCATTCGGGAAAGTTGTACCCCGACGTGCCGACGCGAACGTTCATGCGACCCACACCGTCTTCACGTTGACGAACTCCCGCAGCCCGTACTCCGAGAGCTCCCGTCCGTAGCCGGACCGCTTCACGCCGCCGAACGGCAGCCGTGGATCGGACTTGACGATCCCGTTCACAAACACGCTCCCGACTTCCAGGTCCCGCGCGATGCGCTCCCCCCGCTCCGGCTCGGCGGTCCAGACCGACGCGCCGAGCCCGTACGGCGACGCATTCGCGAGGCGGACCGCGTCGATTTCGTCCCTGGCGCGAACCACCGCCGCGACGGGACCGAACGTCTCCTGGTCGAACGCCGGCATCCCGGGCTCCACCGCAACGAGCACCGTCGGCGGGTAGAACGCGCCCGGGCCGTCCGGCACCCGGCCCCCGAGCAGCAAGCGAGCGCCGCGCCCCACAGACTCCTCCACCTGCCGGTGCAGGTTGGCGCGGAGGTCGAGTCGGGCCTGGGGCCCGATCGCCGTACTCGGATCGAGGGGGTCGCCGACCTTCCGGCCCGCCATGGCCGCCGCGAAGGCCTGGACGAAGCGATCCGCGACGCGCTCGACCACGATGAATCGCTTGGCCGCGATACAGCTCTGGCCGCTGTTGATCAGCCGCGCGTCGGCCGCGGTCTCCGCAGTCTGCGGGATGTCCGCGTCCTCGAGCACGATGAACGGGTCGCTGCCGCCGAGCTCGAGCACCGTCTTCTTCAGATGACGACCCGCCTGTTCCGCTACCTGACTCCCGGCGCGGTCGCTGCCCGTGAGGGTGACCGCGCGCACCCGCGGGTCGGCGATCGCAGCGCCGGCGGCCTCGTTAGAGAGCAGCACCGCCCGAAACAGTCCATCGGGGAACCCCGCGTCCCGGAACACCTGCTCGATGTCGAGCGCGCAGCGCGACACATTGGGCGCGTGCTTCAGGATCCCCGCATTCCCGGCAACGAGCGCCGGTGCTGCGAAGCGGAACACCTGCCAGAAGGGGAAATTCCAGGGCATGATCGCGAATACCGGGCCGAGCGCGTCGAATCGCACGTAGCTCGAGGATGCATCGGTCGAGCGCGGCTGTAGCGCCAGGAAGCCTTCGCCCTGCTCGGCGTAGTACTCGCACGCCCACGCGCACTTCTCGACCTCTCCCACGCCCTGTGCCAACGGCTTGCCCATCTCGAGCGCCATGGTACGGGCGTACGCCTCCTTCCGCTCGCGTAACGTCCGCGCGGCCATACGCAACCGCTCGGCGCGCTCGCGCACCGGCCGCCGGGCCCACTCCCGGGACGCCGCGTCAGCACGCTCGAGTATTCGGTCGAGCTCCGCGGGCGACGTCTCCTCGAACGTCTCCAGGAGCTGACCCGTGGCGGGGTTTACCGACCGGAACGTCATGAAAGCCTACCTCGTGATCGGCACGCAAGTCGTCCGCGAGAACGTAAACGGCTCGCCCCCGCTGGGATAGCTGCGACCCTCGCTGACGAGACGGCTAGTCACAGAGAGGCACATGGTGATCGGGGTCACGCCCCGGTTCATGTCCTAGCGCAGCGCGGTGGCTGACTCCGCGAGCGTGTCGCGGATTACGGACCCTCACTCGGTTCTTCCTATCCTTATACCACCGGCCTACTTGTCGCGGACGGCCTGCGCGGGCACGTCCTTTGCGATTCTGGGGTTCGCCGCCCCCCCCGCCCCGCGGTGCGGCCCACGAGGAGTGACGTATGACGCACGGATGGCGTTCCGACGATTGGCGCAACGACGACGACCTGGAGCGATGGCTCGCCCAGGACCGCGAGTCGTGGCGTGGCGACGTCCATCGGGACGAGCCGTGGCGCGTCGATTCGGGCGACGATGCCTGGCGCGGCGGAGAGCACTTCGCGGACTGGCCGGAAGCCTCCGCGGGCCCCGAATACTGGATGTTCAAGCGGGCCGCCGACGGCGAGTGACCGCCACGAAGTAACCGCACGGTGCTCTCCAACCGGGGCCCGGCCTCACGCGTGAGGTCGGGCCCCGTCGCTTTGATGCCACCGCTTGCGAGAGTGCACCCGGCGGGATATGCTGCCAGCCGTTTCGCCTCCCGACCACGTCCCTAGTCATCTGTCACTGGAGTTCCCTCATGTCGAGTGTCACGACCGCCCGCGCGCTCACCTCGCTGCTCCTCGCCGTTCCCTCAGCCGTATCGCTGCCCGCGCAGAAGCCCAAACGGAGCCCCGTGCATTCGGATTCGATCCGCGCGCTGGCCGCCACCCCGTCCGACCCCGCCCTGCGCGCACTCCACTGGCGGCTCGTCGGCCCGTTCCGCGGCGGTCGCGTGGTGGCGGTGGCGGGCGACCCGGTTCACCCGCTGATCTTCTACTTCGGAGCTGTGGATGGCGGTGTGTGGAAGACGACCAACGGCGGCGAGACGTGGCGCAACGTGAGCGACGGCACGTCCGACATCGCGTCGGTAGGCGCGATCGCGGTGGCCCGGTCCGACCCCAATGTGGTCTACGTGGGCGCGGGCGAGGCGGATTGGCGGGAAGACCTGACACACGGCGATGGCATGTGGCGATCGACCGACGGCGGCGAAACGTGGCATCACCTCGGACTCGACGATACGCGCCACATTGCCGTGGTCCGCGTCGACCCGACCAATCCGGACATCGTCTACGTCGCCGCCATGGGGCACGCGTTCGGACCGAACGCCGCACGCGGCGTGTTCCGCTCGAGCGACGGGGGGAAGAGCTGGATGAAGGTGCTGTTCGTCGACGATTCCACCGGCGCGATCGATCTCGCGCTCGATCCGTCCAACGCACGCATCCTGTACGCCGCGCTGTGGAAGAATCAGCGCTTCCCCTGGGGCTTCGCCGCCGGAGGCGGCCGGAGCGGGCGCTGGAAGAGCACCGACGGCGGAGACACCTGGACCGATATCACCGGGAGTCACGGCCTGCCGCCCCGCCCTCTGGGTCGCATCGGCGTCACCGTGTCTCCCGCCAACCCGTCGCGATTGTGGGCCAGCGTGGAAGCGCCGGACTCGACGGGCGGGATTTTCCGCTCCGACGACGCGGGCAAGAGCTGGGAGCGGGTCAACGCCGACCAAAGGTTCATGATTCGCCCGTGGTACTTCTCGTTCGTCACCGCCGACCCGACGGACGAGAATACGGTCTACGCCCTGAACCTCGGCACGTGGCGATCGGTCGACGGGGGCGGGACGTTTTCGCGCATTCGCGTGCCGCACGGCGACTGCCACGTCCTGTGGATCGATCCGGGCAACCCCAAGCGCATGATCGAGGGAAACGACGGCGGCGGAACTGTCTCGTTCGACGGCGGGGAGACCTGGTCGACCCTGTACAACCAGCCGACCGCACAATTCTATCACGTCATTACGGACGATCAGTTTCCGTACCGCATCTACGGCGCGCAGCAGGACAACACCACCGTCTCGATCGCCAGTCGCTCCGATGAGGGGGCGATCACGCTCCGCGACTGGTACGACGTGGGCGGCGGGGAGTCGGGCTACATCGCGCCCCAGCCCGGCGATCCCAGCGTCGTATTCGCAGGAACGTACATGGGGACGCTCACCCGGTTCGACTACCGCACCAAGCAGGAGCGCGACGTCTCGGTCTGGCTCAACAACTACGATGGCCACGCGGCCGCCGACGTGCCGTACCGGTTCCAATGGACCTTTCCTATCGTGTTCTCACCGCACGACCGCAACACGCTGTATGCGACGGCCCAGAAGGTGTTCCGGACCACGGATGGTGGGACCCACTGGCAGGCGATCAGTCCCGACCTCACGCTGCACGATCCCGCCACGCTGGGCCCCGTGGGCGGCCCGATCACCCGCGACATGACCGGCACCGAGTGGTACGCGACGGTCTTCACGTTCGCGGAGTCGCCCGTGAAGGCCGGCGTGCTGTGGGCGGGGTCCGATGACGGGCTGGTGCACGTTTCGGCGGACGGCGGCACGACCTGGCAGGACGCGACGCCCAAAGGGCTCGGCAAGTTTACCCGCATGAGTATCATCGAGCCCTCGCATGTCGACGCGGCAGTCGCGTACCTCGCGGCGAACCGGTACCAGCAGGACGACTTTGCGCCGTACCTCTACAAGACCGCGGACTACGGCAAGACCTGGGTGAAGATCACGACGGGCATACCGGCGTACACACGCGCGATCCGCGAGGACCCGACCCGGCGCGGGCTGCTGTTCGCCGGCACCGAGATGGGAATCTACGTGTCGTTCGACGACGGCGCGCGCTGGCAATCGCTGCAGCTCAACCTGCCGCGTAGCTCGGTGCGGGATATTGCGGTCCACGGGAGCGATCTGATCGTCGCCACGCACGGCCGCGCGTTCTGGGTGGGGGACAACCCGATGCCCGGAGCCGCCGTGACGTACTGGCTCAAGGACCGGCCCGCGGGCGAGGTGACGCTTACGCTGCTCGACAGCGCCGGCACGGTCGTCCGGACGTTCACGGGGAAAGCCGACTCGAGCGCCCGAGACGACAGCGCGACGTATGCGCCGAGCGATTCGGCGGTGCCGGTACGCGCGGGGACCAACCGGTTCGTATGGAACCTGCGGGGCCCGGACGCGAAGAAAGCCAAGGACATCGTCATCGACGAGGGGATGGTCGAAGGGCCGGTGGTGCCGCCGGGCCGCTACGCCGTGAAGCTGACGGTCGGAGGACAGAGCCTGACGCAACCCCTGACGGTGGTGAACGACCCGCGGGTGACCACGCCGCTTGCGGATCTGGCGGCGCAATACGCCCTCACCCTGCGGATCCACGACCGCATCGACTCGCTCGTGGCGGGCCTCGATCGGGTTCAGCAGGCCGAGACGCAGCTCGCGAGCTGGACGGAATGGACCAAGGGACGGCAGGAGGCTGCGCGGATCAAGGCGCAGGCCGACTCGCTCAAGGGTCGGCTCGAGGCCGTGCGTGGCCGCCTGAGCGAGCCGCACGCGCACGCCGACGAATCGACGCTGCACTGGCCGATCCAGATCTACAACCAGCTGTTGACGCTCAACGCCATGGTGCAGAGCGCGGACGCGGCGCCCACCTCCCAAGAGCTGGAGGCATTCGCGGAGCTTTCGGGCAGGCTCGACAAAGAGCTCGCGACCCTCAAGACTATCGAGAGCGACGATCTCGCGGCATTCAATAGGATGCTGCACGATCTCAACGTGCCGGCCGTCGGCGCCGGAGGAGACCAGCGATGATCGTATTCACCTCAGTCTTGGTCGCATCCCTTGCTGCGGGCAGCGACACGCTCCGGGGCTCGGTGGCGGATAGCGCGAGCCATCCCGTGCCCGGCGCCGTCGTCAGTGTGGCCGAGCTCGGCCTGACGATGACCACTCGGGTGGACGGAGTGTTTCAGTTCGCGGGGGTGCCGCCCGGCCGCTACACGGTCGTGGTGCGCCGACCGGGGTACGCACCACTCGTCACTTCTGCGGCGGTTCCGGGGACATCGGTGACCATCGTGCTGCGACCAAGCGCGCTACACCTGGAGGCGGTAACGGTCACCGCGACCCGATCCGCCATCACTCCCCTTTCTTCGCCGCTGCCGACGGACGAGCTCGCAGGCGAACGGCTCCGGCGCGCGCAAGAGGTCTCACTCGCTCAGGCTCTCGATGAGTTACCGGGCGTCCGCACGATCAGTACGGGAGAGCAAGTCGGGAAGCCGGTCATCCGTGGCCTCGCTGGGCCGCGCGTGCTGGTGCTCGACAACGGAGAGCGACTCGAAGACTACTCCTGGAGCGACGAAGACGGCCCTTCGGTGGACGCCCGACTCGCCGAGCGGGTCGAGGTCATCCGCGGCCCTGCCAGCGTGCTGTATGGGTCAGATGCCGTTGGCGGCGTGATCAACGTGATTCCCAACGATGTGCCCGATGGCCGCGGCCGCGCGCCATTCGCACGGGCCGCCGCAGAGCCGTACGGCGCGACGAACAACGACGAAGTCGGAACGGTACTCCGCGCCGAGGGCGCCACCGGCCGATTGGGCTGGAGTTTGACCGGTATCGGGCGCCGGGCCGACAACTTCCACACCCCGCCTGGCAACGACTCCACACCCACCGGCGAGCTGTTCAATACGGGGTTCCATGCGATCAACGGGGAGGCGGAAGCCGGTCTGCGCGGAGATCGAAGCACGGTGACGATCCGGTATGCCAGATACGGCGGCAGCTTTGGGTTGCTCGACGGCCCTCCGGTGCCAGACGACAACGTCAACGGCCCACTGCGGCGCCTGTCCGACAATCGCCTCCAGCTCACGAGCAACACGGTGCTCGGCGGTGTGCGGGTGGAAACGAAGTCCCAGTGGCAACGCCATTCCCTCCAGGAGGTCTCGGATCAGAGCCGCAACGGCGACTCGACACCCACCTTCGACCTACTGCTGAACACCTACTCGACCGATGTCCTGCTGCACCACACGGGCCGTGGCGGCCTAACGGGGATCGTTGGCGTGTCCGGGCTCTACCAGGACAACCAGACTCGCGGCGATATACCCCTCGTGCCGGCCGCGCGCACGACGGGCGGCGCCATATTCGCGCTGGAAGCCCTCACACGGGGTCGATGGACGGTGATGGTGGGGGCTCGCGGCGATGCGCGCCACTTGAGCGCCGATTCCAACGCATCCCTCAGGATGTCGGCGCAGACGCGAAACGCCGCAGCGTTCAGCGGAGATGCCGGTGTCGTGTATCGCCCCGCGTCGGAGGTTGCCGTCGCCGTGAACGTCGGTCGGGCCTTCCGGGCGCCGACCCTCTTCGAGCTCTTCACCAACGGACCGCACCTCGGCGAGGATCGTTTTGAGATCGGGCTGCCGAGCGCGCGACCCGAGGTGAGCCTCAATACGGATCTGAGCATCCGCTGGCAGAGCGCTCGTGTGCTCGGCGAGCTGGCCGTGTACCGCAATCAGATCGACGACTACCTCTACATTGCTCCGACGGGCCAGACAGATTCGGCGTCGTCGCTCCCGATCTACCGTTATCAACAGGCCCAGGCGCTGCTCCTGGGGGCGGAAGCAGGAGTGGAAGTGGTCGCGACGAGCTTTCTCACCCTCCGCGGCCGGTTGGACGCCGTGCGCGGCACTAACGAGGATGTGGGGGGTCCGCTCCCGCTCGTGCCGCCGCCGCGCGCGGATGTCGGAGCAGAATGGCACGCGACGGGGCTGCGCTGGGCCGACCGCGTGTACCTGAGCACGGACGTCGAGACCGTGGCACGGCAGACGCGCTTGGGCCCGTTCGACACGCAGACGCCGGCGTACCACCTGACTAGTCTCGGCGCAGGGCTCGAGCAGGCCATCGGCGGTCATCCACTGCGCCTCGACCTGCGTGTGCGCAACGCGGGAGACGTCCGCTACACTGACTTCCTCAGCCGCTACAAGGCGTTCGCTTTCGGCGAAGGACGGAACGCAATCCTACGAGTTTCAATCGGGGAATAACAGAA
>QHUC01000091.1 GCA_003221045.1 Gemmatimonadota bacterium
CAGAGCCGGACCCTCGATCTCGCCCCGCTACAGCGTTAGGTACACGACCTTGACGAAGGCGTCCCCGTTGAACGTCCCCTTGCCCCAGTCGGCGTCGAGATCGGCGAAGGGCTTGGCGGCGGCGCACTCTTCGACCGATTTCCCGGACGCCTTGAGCTTGCGTACCCGGTCCGCGGCCGTAGACAGCATGTCGCGAAACTTCGCGAGGTCGGCCTTGGTGCCGAGTGGGCCGTGGCCCGGGACGATCTTCGTGTCGCTGTCCGCGAGGCTCAGCAGGCGGTCCGCCGCCGCGATCATGCCGTCCACGCGGCCGCCAGTGGAGCCGTCGATGTAGGGATACCTGCCGTTGAAGAACACGTCGCCCGCGTGCAGCACGTTCGCTTTCTCGAACCGCACGACGACGTCGGTGTCGGTGTGCGCCGGCGGGACGTGCGTCACCGCCAGCCGGTCGCCGTTCGCCTCCAGCTTGTAGCCGTCCTTGAAGACTCGCTGGGGCAGGGCGGCGGCGGGTGACGGCGGGAAGTCGAGCTCGAGCACGGCGAGGTGGTGCGGCTCGGTCATCCGCAGCTTGGTGTTTTCGTGCGCCACTAGCGTGGCACCGCCGGCGCGGAGCGGCGCGTTGTTGTCGGTGTGGTCGAAGTGCCAGTGCGTATTGATCACGAATTTCACGGGCACCGCGAATCCCTTGAGCGATTCCTGGAACTTAGGCCACGCGGGCGCCACGAACGTGTCGACCACGACCATACCGTCGGAGCCGTGGAGCACCACCACATTGCCACCGGGACCGGCGAGCAGGGTGAGGTTCTCGCCGAGCGGCTGCGCCTGTATCGGGATGGCGCCGATCCGTGCCCGAGCCGCCGCCACGGGATCCTGCGGAGGGTTCGCCGCGCGGGCCAGCTCGCGGGGTAAGAGCCCGTCTACCAGCGCGCCGGCGCCCATCGCAGCCATCATCCGCAACCACTCGCGCCGCGTCCTGCCGGTCACCGTCCGGCTCATGCGCCACCTGCCGTCTCGAGTTGCCGTGCAATATGTCCCCGGTGCAGTACTCTCCGTAACCGTCAGGAAAGCGTCAGGGCTTTCAGCGGCGCAGCTGCCCTCTAAGGAATGGCAGCACCGCCTGCGCGACCGCACCGGGGTCGTCCGCGAACGGCCAGTGGCCGCTCTGCTCGAGGACGATGACCTTTGCACTTGGGAACACCTCGCGTTGGCGCTCGGCGTAGCTGACCGGGATGTAGGGGTCGTGCTTGCCCCACACGACCAGCGCGGGCCGGGCGAGCGGTCGCAGCGCTCGCGCCATCTCCTCCATCCGCCCCGGATCGCCGGTCGCCCGATACAGTTGAGCACCGCGCGTCGTGTTCCCCTGTCGTAGTCGTCGAACATCTGGTCGATGAACTCTCGCGGTAGTCCCCGGGGGTTTCCATACTTGAGCAGCAAATGGAAGCCCCGGCGCGTAGCAGTGGCCTGAAACAGCTCGCCCAAGAGAGGCGTGCGCCAGATGCGCGCGAGATAATGCCAGCGATAGCCGGTGAGCACGCCGGTGTCGATCAGCGTGGCGGTAACGAACTCGTGCGGATGCGTTGCGGCCCACGCGAGCCCCCACGGCCCTCCGAAGTCGTGCAGCACCAGATGCGCCCGGCGGATGTGGAGCTGGGCCAGGGCACCGGCGAGATGCTGGGCATACCCGCGGACGGTGTACTCGAAACCCCGGGGTTTGTCGGCGCGCCCGAAGCCCGGCATGTCGAGCGCCACGACGCGCCCGAACTGCGCCGCCGCCGTGGCGAGGCGCGTCCAATCGCGCGAAGAGCCGGGATTCCCGTGGACGAATACGACGGCCTCGTCCGATTCCGGACGACCACCTTCCAACAGCGGCGAGCGCACGCCGTCGACCCGTATCTCGCCGGGGCGCAGAACGTTGTTCGACATGCTCCCGCCAATATGCCTTTCGCGGGGATGGCCGCAACGAGGCGCGGTGAGCCCCACCTTGCGGGCTCCGGGTGCGGACACATATTCGATCGATCTCAGATGCCATGAACCCCGGGGCTGTCGTGCGGGTCGCCTATGCCCCGAGGGGAGCGAATCGCGAAACCGGCTGAGCGAGCTACTCGCTTGGCCGGTCTTGTTTTGTTGGCGCCCGTCGAAAGGAGCGCGCCTATGCCCTCACCTGTGGATCGGCGCTCGGTGGATCTCAGCGCCTTCCCCGACCTGGTAGTGATCTATCTCGGCATGCGCGTCCGCGCGCTGGCGGGCATCAAGACGTTGCTGGGCCTGGGCCCGCAGATCGACAAGGCCGGCGCCGGGCGCGCCGAAGGGCTGCTGCACTTCGAGAACAACATCATCTATCGCCTGTTCCCGCTGCATGTCGGCATGCGGTGGTACTGGAAAGACTTTGCGTCGATGGAACGGTGGACCCGATCGGAACCCCACCGCATATGGTGGCAGAACTTCCTTCGCAGCTCCGGTGGCACGGGCTTCTGGCACGAGGTCTACTGCATGCGCGGCGGGATGGAAGGGGTGTACGCCGACGTCAACCTGCCGCCGCTTGGGTTCCAGGCGTTCGCGCCCGGCGTGCCCGGACGCGGGCACATGTTCTCGGCTCGCACGCGGCTCGATCTTCCCGGCGACGTGCCGGCGCAGCCGGCTGGTACCACCGAAGCGGACTTGTCCTAAGTGGGCCTTGACATATGGCGCGGCTTTCCGAACTCAGTGCAGAATCCAGCGAGCCGTTCGCGGCCCGAATGGACAGTATTCATGAGCGTAGGCAACGGTGGTGCTGACGCTCGAGTAGGCTCAGGGCACCGGCCGCCCGGCCCCGACGGGGCGATACGTCACCCCCAACTGATCAAACAGGAACGCAAACACGTCGGTCTGTTCGGCGATCCGCTCGTCGAGCGGCGTCCCGAAGCCGTGCCCCGCGCTCGGGCTCGTCCACAGCAGCACCGGGAGCCCGGAGCTCGTGGCCGCTTGCAGCCGGGCCGCCATCTTGCGAGAGTTGGACGGGTCCACGCGGCCGTCGTGCTCTCCGGTGCGCAGCAGCACCGCCGGATAGCGGGAACCGTCCACCACACGATGGTACGGTGAGTAGGCGTACAGCGCACGGAATTGCTCGGCATCCTTCACCGTGCCGTATTCCGTCGCGTTGAACGCGCCGTTGGGGAACAGCTCGCTCCGCAGCATGTCGTAGACGCCGACGTACGAGACTACGGCTCGGAACAGCTCGGGGTGCTGGGTCAGCGCCGCACCCATGAGCAGTCCGCCGTTACTGCCCCCCTCGATGGCGAGTCGACTCGGCGAGGTATATCCCTGCGCGATGAGCCATTCGGCGCAGGCGACGAAGTCATCGAACACGTTCTGCTTGCGGGTCAGATTGCCGGCGCGGTGCCACTCCTCGCCGTACTCGCCGCCGCCCCGCAAGTTCGCCACCACGTACACCCCGCCTTGATCGAGCCACACCCGCCGGCGCGCAGAGAAGGCCGGCGTTTCACTGAGGCCGTAGCCTCCGTAGCCCGAGAGGATGGTCGGATTCCGTCCGTCGAGCTTCGTGCCCTTGCGGCGCATGACGTTCACGGGCACGCGGGTCCCATCGTGGGACGTTGCGAACGCGCGCACCACCTCCACGTCACTGAAGTCCGCCGGTGATGTGATGAACAGCGCGGTCCGCCGCGCCGCACCGCTCGCCGGATCATACCGGTACCACGTCGCCGGCTCGGTGTAGCTCGTGGCGAGATACTCGACGGCGTTCCCCGTGTCGCGCTTGACGTCGAGCACGGACGAGATCGGTGAGAGGGGAACCCGCGTCTGGCGCCGGGTCCGCAAGTCTACCGCGCGCAAACCCGACGGGCCGCCGGCGACCTCGCTGACGTACAATTGCGTCGCGGTGGGAACGATGTCCTGGATCGACGACGTGTCCTGTTCGAGCACCACCTCAGCCTGGGCGAGCGCGGGATGCTCCAGCGGGACGCGCAGCACCCTGCCCCGCGGCGCGTCCTGCAACGACACGAGGTAGAGGAAGCCGTCCATCCCGAGCGCCGCCCGCGTCGCGTGGTCGGCGAACCGAGTGACTTGGGTCCACGTCCCCGAGGGGCCCGCCACGTAGTGAGCGAACTCGCCCCCGTCGCCGTTCGCCACGGTCGCGAGTAAGTGGCGGCCGTTCGCGCTCCGCGTCACAAAGATCTCGGCGATGCGGGGGAAGTCCTTCCCGAGCACGTACGCGTCCGCACTATCGGCGGACCCCAGTTTGTGGAAGTACAGCTGCTCGTAGAAATGGAGGTCGGCATCGGGCCGCTCGCCCGGATGTGGGTAGCGCGTGTAGTAGAAGCCCGAATCCCCGCTCCAGGCCATGCT
>QHUC01000092.1 GCA_003221045.1 Gemmatimonadota bacterium
ACCGCTTCACGATCTCGAGCGCCTGCACCGGATGCTCGTCGTCGTACTTGGCATGCTCCTCGAGCCACCACCGCCCCTTGGGGCCGATCTTTGCATTCTTGCTCAAGCCACGCAGCGCCTTCTCGGAGATCTTTTGCGCGACCCCCTCGACCGCGTAGTTGGTCGCCGAGACCGCCCGTCCGAAGGGCGCATCATGACACGCCGCGGTCAGGTACTCGTGAAACACCTCCACTTCCGGGACCGGTGACTCGGGGCTGTGAAAGCGCTCCCGCGGCACGCCGAATCCATCGCCCATGGCGCGCCACATCGCGTCGTGGCGTCGCTCGACGCGAATGTTGTCCTCGAAGAACGCGCGCCCGTGGTCGGGCGAGCGGTCCAGCAGCACCTGCAGCCAGGCCGGGAAATCGCGGATAATAGGATAGAAGGCGACGAGGAAATCCTGGATCTTGCCCTGCACCAGCCGATTCTCGGCGGCGTC
The DNA here is from genome assembly GCA_003221045.1 of Gemmatimonadota bacterium. Lineage (GTDB taxonomy): Bacteria > Gemmatimonadota > Gemmatimonadetes > Gemmatimonadales > GWC2-71-9 > AG41. The sequence continues at coordinate 479 of QHUC01000092.1, forward strand.
CTCGATGACCGGTGTCGCGAGGATCGCCTCCTGGATCGGCTCGAGAGTCGCGTTCAGGTCCGCGACCCAGCGGGGGTGGGGACTCACACGCATGCGTTGCGTCGCCGCACATCCTGTGCCTCGCGCAAACCGTGCGCAGCACGACGTTGAGCGTTGCGCGCACGCATCACCGGCCGCGTCGGAACACCTTGCCGGCTCCGTGGTAGCAGCCCCTAGTCATCGGAGGACTGCGTGCTCTCGGTCCTGTTGGTCGACGACAGCTTCGCCTTGCGCGAGGCGCTGGCCCGCTCGCTCGCCCGCCGCGGATGTCGCGTCATGACCGCTTCAAGCGGTCTCGAGGGCTACGAGATCCTGCGAAAGACTCCCGTCGACGTCGTGATCACGGATCTCAACATGCCGGAGCGGGGTGGGCTGTGGCTGTGGCGGCAGGCGCTCCTGGCGCGGCCCGAACTGGAGGGTCGATTCGTGCTGATCGCGTCGGAGCCGCTGCCCGAGCCGGCGAGGCTGACGCTGTTCACAGAAACCGAGCGGTATCTCTTGAAGCCGCTCTCGATCGACCGGTTGTGGAGCGAGGTTCAGAACGCCACCAGAACAAAATGTGAGAAGGGAGAGGGGAGGAGTACTCGACGCGCCGCGTTGACGTGACGTAGTCCCGGGAGCGCACCAGAAGGTACCGCTCCCCGCTCCCCGCTCCCCTCAAGTGACCCCCAGCCCGCGCACCCCGGCCAGCCGTCCTATAATTCCGAGATGCCCGCACACCGCACGCCCCAGCTGCTGGTCGCGAGCCATCATGCCGCCCCAGCGGAGCAGCTTGCCCAGGTGGCTGAGCGGCGCGGTTACGCGGTGCGTCGCGCCTTCACCGCCACCCAGGCGTTGGCGCTCAGCCACGAGGCCCCGGCCCCAGCCGACGTGATCGTGCTCGACGACTCGCTCCCCGACATGTACGTGTTGGACGCGAGCCGAGCGCTGCGTGACGACCCGCAAGTGGGGCCGAGCACTCCGCTCCTGCTCATCACCACGGGACAACCCACGCCCAAGGAGCACCACATGGCCTTGCGCGCCGGTGTGTGGGAGTGCCTGCTCCACCCGTTCCATGCTGAGGAAATCGGCGCCCGGCTCGACACCTACGTGCTGCTCAAGCTCGATGGAGACCGCGCGCGCCGCAGCGACCCCGTGTTGGACGACGCGGGACTCTACACCTTGCAAGGGCTCGCCCTGCGCGCCCACGAGCTCACCCTCCAGGCGTTCCACCACGCCGAGCCCGTGGCGTGCCTGGCGCTCGCGCCCGTGACCATCGACGAGCGGAACGCGGGGGTGGTGGACCTGGTCGCGCACGTGCTGCGCACCACCGGCCGCCGGTCGGACGCGATCGGCCGCGTGGGCCCGGGCGAGTTTGCGGTCGTCGCGCCCGGCACGGATCGCGTGGGTGCGGTCCTGTTTGCCGAGCGATTGGCGCGCGCGATCTCCGCCGCCGCGGGCGAGGAGCGCCCGAGCCTCCGCGCCGGCTACGACGCCGTGGCCAACGCGCGTTACACCGCGGTCGAGCCAAAGAACATGCTGGCGCGTGCTACGAGCGCGCTCCGCGCCGCGAAGGGGATGGGGGCCCCGAACTGGATTCAGGCCTTTCGGGGGTAATTAACGTCTTGACGGCTCGTGACTTAGGGCGCAGCTTCAGCCTTGTCCCGTTGAGCCCTTGGGGAAGCTGGAAAAAGGATGAAACTGCGCACTCTGGCGGCGCTGGGCGCCTTGACGCTCTGCGCCGTGGTTCCGACTCGCTCCTACGCCCAGGTCCCCACACAGGGGCAGTTGCCGGGTGGGCTGCCATCCGGCATGACCCCGGACCAGCTGGCTCAGCTGCTGCAGCAGAATCCGCAGCTGGGCAACGTGATCCGCCAAAAGCTGCAGCAGTCGGGCCTCACGCCCGAGCAGATTCGCGCGCAGCTCGCTGCCGCCGGATATCCTCCGAACCTCCTGGATGCGTATCTCGGCGGCGCGCAACCCGGCCAGCCATCGCCGCTCCCCAGCGCCCAGACACTGGCCGCGGTTCAGGCACTCGGCATGGGGACGCTGACGCCGGCCCCTGAATCGCTACACATCGACACCGGATTCATTCGGGTCCGGGCCGAGTCACTCCATGCCGACTCGCTCGCGAGCGGCAACTATGTGTTCGGCGTGGACGTGTTTCGCCGCACGACGACGCAGTTCCTACCGCAGCTCACCGGTCCGGTCGATCCGATGTATCGCCTCGGGCCGGGCGACGTCCTCGTCGCCGTGCTGAGCGGCGCCATCGACCAGTCCTACCTGCTCGACATAAATCGCGAGGGGTTCGTCATCATTCCGCAGGTCGGCCTGATCTACCTCAACAACTTGACGCTCGAGTCCGCACGCGGCCTCCTGTTCGACCGGCTGGGGCGGGTGTACTCGAAGCTGCGTGGCCCGAGCCCGACCATAAAGTTCGACGTAACCGTGAGCCGTGTGCGTATCAACCAGGTCTACGTGATCGGGGAGGTAAAGCAGCCTGGCGCCTACCAGATCAGCGCCCTTGGGAGCGCGCTCACTGCGTTGTACGCCGCCGGCGGCATCACTGCCCGGGCCAACCTGCGCCAGATCGAGATCCGCCGGCTGAACAACGTCGTCGCGACGCTCGATCTGTACGACTACCTGCTGCGCGGCGACAAACGCGGGGACGTGCGTCTCGAGACCGGCGATGTGATATACGTGCCGTTGCACGGCACGCGGGTGCAGGTCACCGGCGCCGTGTTGCGTCCGGCGATTTACGAGCTCAAGGAGGGCGAGACGCTCCCGGACTTGTTGCGCGCGGCGGGCGGGTTCCGCGCGAACGCGGCGGTGGACCGGTTGGCGATTCATCGCATCCTGCCGGCGGCCGAGCGGCGGCCCGGTCCCTTGCCCCGGGCCGCCCTGGACGTCACGCTCGCAGTCGCCCCCCCATCGAGCGATCAGCGCGGGAGCGCGAATCCGGGCACGGCAGCCGGGGCCGCACCCGCGGACGGGGATCCCCTGGGCGGGGTCAGCCTTCCCTCTCTGCCGCTGGATAACGGTGACTCGGTGGTGGTGGATTCCATCGGCCCGCTCGAGAGCTTGCTGTACGTCGGTATATCAGGGATGGTCACCAAGCCGGGCCGGTACCCGTGGCAGGATGGAATGACGCTGCGGGACCTCGTGAAGCTCGCCCGCGGGCCAAAGATCGGCGCCTACTTGAAGGACGCCGAGATCGCCCGGCTTCCCGCCGACCGCTCGCAGGGCCAGCTCGCGGACACGCTGCGCGTGCCGATCGATTCCACCTATTTGCTCGAGCGCGACCGGACCGGGCGCTACATCGGCCCCGTAGGGCTCCCGTTCCCGGGCGGCGGCGCGCCGGAAGTGGCGCTCCAGCCGTACGACGAAATCCTGATCCTGAAGCAACCCGACTTCGAGCTGCAGCGCACCGTGCAGGTGCGGGGCGAGGTACGGTTTCCGGGCACGTACGCACTTCGATCGAAGGGTGACCACCTGACCGACGTGCTTGATCGCGCCGGCGGGCTCACGCCGCAGGCCTACGCCAACGGCATCCGCTTCTATCGCCGCGAAGCGAACGCCGGACGTGTGGGACTCGACCTCGCGAAGGTGCTGAAGGACAAGCGGAACCGGGACAACATTCTCCTCGCCGACGGCGACTCGCTCTACATCCCGCCATACCTCCCGACGGTCCGCGTGGAGGGTGCGGTGAACTCACCGGGGAGTGTCACCTACGCCCGGGGCCAGGGGCTCGACTACTACTTGAGCGCCGCCGGCGGGGTCTCGTTCCGAGGAGACAAGGGGCGGGTGTTTGTGCAACAGCCGAACGGGAACGTCCGGGCGGTGCACAAGCGCCCGCTGTTCTTCGGCACGAGCAAGCCGACGCC
>QHUC01000093.1 GCA_003221045.1 Gemmatimonadota bacterium
GAGGCTTCAAACATAGCGCCCTCGACGTTTCCTTTCTCCCCGTGCCGCGCATCGCCCTCGCCACGTATGCGACCCTTCCGGGCTTGAACGACGACGACCGCCTGCTCGTCTCCGCGTTGGACAAGCAGGGGATCACGGCCGTCCCCGCCGTGTGGGATTCTCGAGACATGGCGTGGGGCGACTTCCAGGGCGTGCTGGTGCGCTCTTGTTGGGACTACCACCGGCGGCTGCCGGAGTTCCTGGAATGGATCGCGCGGCTCGAACGTGATGGACAGCGCGTGCTGTGGAACCCGCCGGAGCTCCTGCGGTGGAACAGCCACAAGGGGTACCTGCGGGACCTCGCGGCACGCGGCGTATCGATCGTCCCGACGCGGTGGGTCGCGCGAGGAGAGCCGTGCGGGCTCGCCGAGGTGCTGCGGCACGAGGGCTGGGGGGAAGCGGTCGTCAAGCCGGCGGTATCGGCGAGCGCGTTCGGAACGTGGAGCACGACGCTCACCGGCGCCGCGCCGAATCAGCCGAAGCTCGACGAGATGCTGCGCAGCGGCGACGTGCTCGTTCAACCGCTCGTGCCCGAAGTCCGCGATCCGGGAGAGTGGTCCCTGGTCTTCTTCGCGGGGCGGTTCAGTCACGCGGTGCTCAAGCGCCCCGCCGCCGGCGACTATCGCGTGCAGTGGGAGTTCGGGGGATCGGCGGATACGCGCAAGCCTTCCGGCAAGCTGATCGTGGACGCCGAGCGCGTTCTTGCGGCGGTTCCGGGCGACCCGCTCTACGCGCGCGTGGATGGCGTGACCCGGAACGGACGGCTCGTGCTCATGGAGCTCGAGCTGATCGAGCCCCACCTGTTCTTCGGGTGGGAACGCCGGGCCGCGACGCGGCTCGCGAAAGCGATCCGCCGCGCGCTCGCGGCCGGTCAGTCGACCCGGAGCCGGTAGCCGGGCAAGGGACGTTATCTTGCCTCAATGGCCCAGGAAGTAGCGAGGGTCCCCCCGTCTACACCCGCGTGGTCCCGGCCGGACGACGCGACCCGGCAGGCTCAGCTCGACCAGATGAAGCGCCGGGCCACCGGTCTGCTGGCGCTCGCCGCCGTGGTGTTTGCGGGCGCAAGCATCTTCGAGTCCACCTACCCCTGGCTGGGATACGTACGGGCGACGGCGGAGGCATCGCTGGTCGGCGGCCTGGCGGATTGGTTCGCCGTCACCGCGCTGTTCCGCCATCCGCTGGGCATACCCATTCCGCACACCGCGATCGTCGCCACACGCAAAGAGCGCATCGGGCGCATCCTCGGCACCTTCGTGCAGAATCACTTCCTGTCGCGGGACGTGATCGCCCTGAACCTGCGCGCCGTGCACCCCGCGGAGCGCGCGGCCCGCTGGCTCTCCGACCCCGCGCACAGCCGCCAGATCGCCCGCCAGCTCGCCGGCGGTCTCGCCAAGACGCTCGAGGCACTCCCCGACGAAGACGCACGGGAGCTCGTGCGGCAGGTCGTGAGCACGCGAGTGCGAGCCACGCGCGTCGCGCCGGCGCTGGGTCGCACGCTGGCGCTCGTGCTCGAGGGCGACCACCACCAGGGCTTCCTCAACGAGGCGGTCCGTCTCGCCGCGCAGGCCATCTCGGACAGCCGGGACTTCATCCGCGAGCGGGTGCGGGCTGAGAGTCCCTGGTGGGTGCCGGGCGTGGTGGACGACAAGATCTACCAGCGGATCATCGAGGTGACCGAGGCGCTGCTGCGCGCCATCGGCGCCGACCCGCATCACCCGCTGCGCAAAGCGTTCGACTCCGCGTTGCGGGACTTCGTCGATCGCCTGCAGTACTCCCCGGACGTCATCGCGCGGGCGGAGGCGATGAAGGAAGAGTGGCTCGCCGACCCCTCAGTCGCCGAGCTGTCCGCCCGCCTGTGGGAGGCGACGCGACGCGCGATCGTCGACTACGCCACCCGGGAGGACGGCACGGCGCCCACGCCACTCGAGCGGGGGCTCGCCGACTTCGGTGCCGCGCTGCTGGCCAACGAGGCCCTCCTCGCGGAGATCGACGACGTGATCATCGACCTCTCGTCCCGGGTGGTCGAGCGCTATCGTCACGAGATCGGCGACCTGATCGCGCAGACCGTGGCCGGATGGGATCCGGAAGCGACCGCGCGGCGGTTCGAGCTCGCGGTAGGACGGGACCTCCAGTTTGTCCGCATCAACGGCACCCTGGTGGGTGGCTTGGTCGGACTTCTCATCTACACGGTCTGGCACCTGTGGCACTGACCTCGGCTCAGCGGCCGACGTGGAACGCCACCAGGTAATCGCCCGCGCCGAACCCTCCGCCCCCTCCCACGGCGATCGCCACGAACTGGTCGCCCGAGTCGAGCTGATAGGTCATCGGGGTCGCCTTGCCGCTTTCCGGCAGCGGGCCGCGCCAGAGCTCGCGGCCCGTCTCGATGTCGTAGGCGTGGAGCCAGCGGTCGAGCGCGGCACCGATGAATACGATGCCGCCCGCCGTTACGATCGGGCCCCCGAGATTGGGCGAGCCCCATTCGCCCGGGATCTTCTCCGCCTGCGCCGGCGTGAGCGGCCGGGTGAGTGAGCCCAGCGGTACTTCCCACAGGCGCCCACCGGTCTTCAGGTCGATCGCGACCAGGGTGCCGAAGGGAGGCGGCGTGCACGGCAAGCCGGACGGGCTCAAGATCATGCGACGCCGCATGACATAGGGCGTCCCCCACATGCCGTTGTATTCGTAGTCGCGCCCCAACCGCTTGTCTTCGGCCATGGCACGCTCATGGTCGAACGTCTCTCTCGGAATCAGCTGCACTACGGCCGCGATCCGGTTGACGGGCACGACCGCGATCTGCCGCACAGGGTCCACCGCGACGCCGCCCCAATGGGCTCCGCCGATGTTGGAGGGCATCGCGAGCGTGCCGCGGATGCTCGGCGGGGTGAAGATCCCCTCGTTCCGAAGGCTGTCGATGGCCGCGTGACACGCGGCGCGGTCCACATCGCTGGCGCCCCAGACCTGGTCGAGGGTGAATCGCTGCGGGGAGAGCGGCGGCGTCACCGCGGTGAACGGCTGTGTCGGGGATGCCTCTTCGCCCGGGATGTCACTCGCGGGGACCGGGCGCTCCTCCACGGGGAAGATCGGCTCGCCCGTCGCTCGATCGAGCATGAACAGCATGCCGGTCTTCGTGGCCTGCAGGACGGCGGGCCGCTGGGCGCCGTCGCGCGTGAGCGTCACGAGCACGGGAGGCGAGGCGTTGTCGTAGTCCCAGAGGTCGTGATGCACGGTCTGGTACGCCCACACCAGCGCTCCCGACGACGCTCGGAGGGCGACGATCGAGTTGGCGTAGCGATTGTCGCCGAGCCTCAAGACGCCGTAGTAGTCGGGAGCGGCACTCCCAGTGGGAACGAAGACGAGGTCCCGCTCGGGATCCGCCATGAGCACCGACCACGCGTTGGCCGCGCCGGTCTTGTGGCCCATCGCGCCACGCCATTGGTCGTATGCAGGATCCCTCCGGTCTTGGGGGATCGGGTCCCAGGTCCACTTGAGGGCCCCGGTCCTGGCGTCGTACGCGCGCACCTCGCCGCTCGCCGGATTGGGCCGGCTGTTGTCGGCGACCGAGGACCCGGTGATGACCAACCCATTGATCGTGACGGGAGGGGACGTGATCGAGTACGCGCCCGGCTCGAACGGCGCGATCCGGAGCCCGGCCTTGAGATCCACGCGGCCGTCGCGACCGAAACCAGCGCAGGGCCGACCGTCCTTCGCGTCCAGCGCGATGAGCTGAGATTGTGCATTGGCGACGAAGATCCGGCGGCGGCATTGAGCGCCCGCAGGCGCGGCCTCATCGAGCCAGGTCGAGACTCCGCGGCTCGTGAAGTCGCCGTAGCGGACGTCCCGCCGAATCTTCGGATCGAAGACCCACCGCTCTCGGCCAGAGGCCGGATCGAGCGCGATCACCCGCCCGAGTGGCGTGTCCAGGTACATGGTCCCATCCACCACCAGGGGCGTGGCCTCGAAGGAGGTCTCCTTGTCCGTCTTGAACCGCGGATCGGTCTCCCCGGTGCGATAGGTCCAGGCCACCACAAGGCGGCTCACGTTGTCCCGCGTGATTCGCGCGGCCGGCGAGAATCGGGTGCCGCCGGCGTCGTGGCCGTAGACCGGCCAGTCACCCTGAGCCTGCAGCATAGTGGCGGCGAAGATGAGCGGCGCGACGTTCACGTGGCCTCCGGTGCAGATGGCGTGGCAGCCTTACGGCCCGAGGGGTGACGACGTTTCCCGACGCGCGGCGAGCGACACCGGTTAGATTGGAAGCGGCCCGGGTGGCGGAACGGCAGACGCGGCGGCCTTAGGAGCCGTTGGGGGCAACCCCGTGCGAGTTCGACTCTCGCCCCGGGCATCGGTTCCGATCTAGTCCCTGAGATACCGCTCGTCCCAGGCGACCTCGAACG
>QHUC01000094.1 GCA_003221045.1 Gemmatimonadota bacterium
CCGCACCGACGCCCGCGGAACGAGCTAACGATACCGGGCGGCGCCCGGGGCGGCTACTCCGCACGGTGCCCGCGCTTGTGGCCGCCCCGCCTAGATTATCCCGGCATGGCCCGCATAGAAGCCGTCCAGGGCGATATCGCCGGGCAGCAGGTGGATGCGATCGTCAACGCGGCCAATACGACCCTGCTCGGCGGCGGCGGGGTGGACGGCGCGATCCACCGCGCGGCGGGCCCCGAGCTGTTGGACGAGTGCCGCACGATCGGGGGGTGCCCGACCGGCGTGGCACGAATCACGCGCGGTTACCGGCTTCCGGCCGCGCACGTGATCCATACGGTGGGTCCGGTCTGGACTGGAGGAGGCCGCGGCGAGGCCGAGCTGTTGCGTCGCTGTTATGTCAATGCCCTGCGACTGGCCGCGGATCACGGCGTCCGCTCGATCGCATTCCCCTCGATCAGTACGGGGGCGTACGGTTATCCGGTCTCGCAGGCGGCAGCGATTGCCGTCACGGCGACGCGGGAAGCGCTGCGAACGCCGACCTCGGTGGACCTGGTGCGGTTCGTCTGCTTCAGCGCGCAGGACCTGGCAGTGTATCGCCGACTCCTAGACGAGTAAGCCCGGCGCGCGCCGCCGCCACGTACGGCTCCAGCGCGACTCCGCCTCCTTGCCCCACGGCCAGGACGAAGCGGTACGTCGTTACCGCCGTGGCGCGGTCGCCCGCGCGCTCTGCCTCGTTCCCCCGCTGCAGGAGCTTCTCGAGGGTCGCGGGATCGCGATAGACCAGCCCCGGGTCACGCCGCGCGTGTGCGGCGTACCGCGTGAACCAGAGTGCGCCGCCCACCGCGACCAGGAGCGCCGCACCGAGCAGGACCAGCGCCACGCGGCGCGCTCGTCGTGCAGAGCTGGTCGGGTCGTCAGGTTGCATCGGTGAGTCGCGCGACCGCCCCCACGGTCGCCTCCGTGACCTGCGCCATGAATGCAAAGTCCAGCGTGGCGCCCGTATCGGTCGAGCCGTGGTAGTGCGGATTTCGCAGGAAGGCCGTATCGGTGAGCATGAGCGCCGGGTATCCCTGGTCCCAGAACGAGGCGTTGTCCGACAGGCGCGTGAGCGGGAGGAGCCAGCCACGCAGGCGAGTGCGGTACGGGACGAGAGGGAGCCCAGGCGCGGCCGTCCGCGCTCCCGCGACGAACCCCTCCAGCAGATCCTTCGAACGGGCGTCGCCGACCGCGGCGAGAAAGTCGCCGGTGCGCGGCACGTCGATGCCGAGGAACGGCGGCACCACCTGGGCCCCCGGTGTGGGATCGCGATAGCCCACCATTTCGAGGACGAGCGCGCCGGCGATCGTCTCCCGCCGCGCGCGCCGTTCGCGCGCCAGGGCATGACTCCCCACGCGGTAGCGGCCGGTGACGGTTTGCAGCTCTTCCAGGTCGAAGCCGACGAATTCCACTCCTACGTCCGGCTGCCGGGCGGGGGCGGATGACAGCCGGGCACACTCGAGCAGCACGGCGACGCCGCTCGCATTGTCGTCCGCCCCTGGCGTATCGGCCGTCGAGTCGAAGTGAGCGCCGACGAGCAGGTGGGGGCGCCGCTCGTCTCGTCCGGGCAAGACGGCGACGACGTTGTGGTACGTGCGCCCTCGAAACAGGAAGGGCGCAAGTTGGACCTCGAGTCCGAGTGCCTTGAACTCGGCGGCCACGTAGTCCCGGGCTGCGCGGTGGCGCTCGGGCGTCGCCGTCGGGTGTCGGATGCCTTCGAGCGCGGCCACGTGTCGCCGCAACCGGTCGGCGAGCTCGCCGCGTTGACCCGTGGTTGAGGCCGCGCGTGCTCCCGGCGGCGAGTTGGCGCCCGGCCCGGGACCACCTTGAGCCGGCATTGACGGGGTCACGTTAGCGTTCCTCCCGCATGGTGACCGTCTGCACTGTCTTGCCGCCGCTCGAGCGTCCGCGTCTCGACGCCGCCGGTGACGGCTGCTTCCTGACGCTCCACGCCACGTCGTTCCGCGATGCGATGCGAGCGGCGCGCCGCCGTCGGGTGGATGCGCTGGTGCTCTCCGTGCACGCGTGCCGTGGCGAGGAGCTGCCGGCGGTCGCCCGCTTCGTGCGGGAGTTTCCCGCCATCCCCGCCGTGGCCCTGGTCTCGCACCACGACGGCGACGCGACCGAGACGCTCTTGAAGCTCGGCGCCACCGGCGTCCGCTCGGCGGTCGACTGCACCGAGCCCGCGGGCTGGCGGCGCTTGCGTGACCTGGTGGGCCACCCGGCGTCGCCCGTAGCAGTCCGCATCCTCGCGCGCCTCGTGCCAAGCCTCGGCGCGGCGACGGGAGACGTGCGCGCGTTCTTCGAAGCGGTCGCACGGCTCGCGCCGGTGCTCACAACGGTCCGCGGCCTCGCGCGACACCTGCGCATCTGCTCGAGCACCCTCATGTCCCGGTTCTACCGTTCGGGCCTGCCGTCCCCGAAAACCTACCTGGCCGGCATGCGCCTGTTGCACGCTGCGTACCTATTCGCTAACCCGGGGCTGTCGGTGGCGGACGTGGCGTATCGCCTGGATTACTCTTCCCCCCAGAGCTTCGGGCGCCATCTCAAGGCGATGCTCGGCGTGACCGCCGGGGAGTTCCGCCGCCGCTTCCCCTTCGAGGTGTCCCTCGAGCGCTACATCGACCTGCTCATCACCCCGTACCGGGAGACCCTGCGCGCGTTTCGCCCACTCAATGCGGGACTGTGGGACCAAGGACCGAGCGCGAGCCGCGTGTCCCGGGCGGGGTGATCAGTCTGCGGCCGCCCGCGGCGTGGGGCGCTGCCGTGTGTCCTGTTCGCGGTGCAGCACCGAGAAGCGGGCGATGCTCGCGCGCAAGCGCTCGGCGAGCTGCGCCAGCTGCTGGGAGGTGGCGGTGAGGTCGCCCATCGACGTGATCTCGGCCTGAGTGGCAGCCGCGGCGCCGTCGGCGTTCTGTGACGAAGCGCTTGAAATCGCAGCCACCTGCTGCAGCGCCTGCGCCAGGTCGGCGAGCCGCTTCGCCTGGCTTCGGGACACCTCGGCGGTGGCGTCCACCAGATCGCCGACCAGCTCGATTCCCTGGTGCAGCTCCTGCAGTGCTCCATCGGCTTCGGCTGCCACGGCGCCGATGTCGCGGACCTTGGTCTCCCCCGAGGCCATCGCTCGCCCCGCCGCATCGATCCCGGCGCGCAGCTCGGACACAAGCTCGGCCACCTCGCGGGCCGATTTCCCCGCCTCCGCCGCGAGCGCCCGGACCTCGTCCGCGACCACCGCGAAGCCCTCTCCATGCTCCTCGGCCCGCGCCGCCTCGATCGCGGCGTTAAGCGCGAGCAGGTGCGTCTGCCGGGCGATCCGGGCGATGGTCTGGGCAAACACACCGATGCGCTCCGACATCCCCGACAGGCCCGCCACCGTCGACGCCGTCGTCCGAACCTCCTCCCCCACCGCCCGCAGCGTCTGGCTCGCACGGGCCACCCGTTCGCGACCCCGCTCCGCCGCAGCCACGAGGCGCGCCGCGTCGACCTGCATCAGCTCCGCCCGCGCACGCAGCGATTCAGCCTGCTCGGCTGCCTTGGCGCTCTCGCCCCGGGCTGATTCCGCCATGTCCCGCTGGTGCACGAGATCCCCGGCCAGGCCCTGCGCCGTGTGGGTGACCGTCTCGGAGGTCGCGTGGAGCTCTTCGGCCGATGCGGCCAGTTCTTCCGCGAACGCGGCGACCTCGTCGGCCTCATGCTGCACCGTGGAAATCGTGCCGCCGATCTCCTCGATCATCTTGTTGAAGCTGCGCTCGAGGAACCCGAGCTCGTCCGACTCCCCGGCCGGGGCGCGCACCGCCAGGTACCCCCGCTCGGCCTCGCCCATGACGCTCCGCGCGTGCCGGATGCGCGCGATCAGCGTGGCCGGGATCCGCTTGAGGGCCATCGCCACGAAGATGAACACCACCGTCTCGAGCCCGGCCGCCGTGAGGCTGCCGCGGGGACCGTACAACGTCTCGTGCAGGAAGCTCGCGCCGAGGTAGGCGAGTGCGGCCGTGAGGACGAGGAAGTTGCCGACCGCATGGCCCTGGTCGAACGCGTAGGGCAGCACTGCCAGAAAGAAGGCCGCAATCAGTCCGCCGTGCCCAAACCAGACGATCAGGACCGCGACCAGGATGACGTCGAGGAGCGAAAGGGCATACACGAGCCACCACCGGTACCAGCCGCGCTCGTTGATGAGGCCCAGGAACTCGTTCAGAATGGCCGCCGCGCCGGCCACGAGCACCATGTTCGTCGGGCGCGTCTTCACCGCGCCGAACCCCCACCCCACGAGGCCAAACACGAATCCAACGATGATCATGATGCGGCGCAGCCGGTGGCTGCGCGCGATCGTCTCGAGGTCCTTGAGTCGTTGCTCGAGGCCGGTGGCGTCGTCTTTCCAACCTCGCACGCGCGAAGCCAGCGACGTTCGGAACGGGGACGACGGTGGTGCGCTCACCGTCCGCCTTCTTCGCGATCTACGACTGCGAGCACGCCGAGCACCCGTCCTCCCGCTGCGGTCACGGCGGCGATCGCATCCGTCGCGGACTGCCCCGTGGTGATCACGTCCTCCACCACCACGACGGTGGCGCCGGGCCGGAAGCACCCTTCGATGCGCTTGCCGGTTCCGTGCGCCTTGGCCTGTTTCCGAACCGTGAACGCGTCGAGCGGGCGGCCGCCGGCGCGCGCGGCGGCCGCGATCGCATAGGCGATGGGATCGGCGCCGAGGGTCAGCCCGCCGATGAGCTCGGGGACCCAGCCGCGGGCGGCGAGGCGGGCGAGGCCAAGGGCGCCGAGCAGAGCGAGCCCCTCCCCCGACATGGTCGTGCGGCGTGCATCGATGTAGAAGCTGGAACGCTTTCCTGAGGCGAGCGTGAAATCACCGCGAATGACCGACCGCTCGCGGAGGAGTTCGCGCAGGCGCTGCTCTAAGTCTGCTGTGGCGCCCATGGTCATAGTAGTAGTAGTAGTCGCTACTACTATCGCTCCGTCCGCCCGATCGCGCGCTTGAGACGGTCGAGCAGACCGGACTTCGGGAGGCCGCTGCCGGACAGGGCCGCCACCACCTCGTCGGCGAACGCGGTCACGGTCGGCTGCCGCCGGTTTGGGTCGCGCTCGAGGCCGCGCATCACGGCAGCCTCGAGTGGGATGGCGAAGCGTCGGCCGGGCACGGCCTGGTTGAGCGGCAGCGGCGGCTGGGTGAGGAGTTGCTGGAACAGCTCCCGGGGACTGCGGCCGGCGTAGGGGTGCCTGCCCGTGAGCAGCCAGTACGCGATCGTCGCGAGGCTGTAGATATCGGCGCGGCCATCCACGAGCTCTCCGGACAGCGCCTCGGGCGCCACGTACTTGAGCGTCCCGACAAAGAACCCCGTCCGCGTGAGCCGCTCTTCGGGCGGTAACTCGGCATCGCGGGCGATTCCAAAGTCCAGCAGCTTCGCGCGCCGCCCCGCGGGATCGTAGGTGATGTTCTCGGGCTTCAGGTCGCGGTGAATGATGCCCGCCTGATGCGCGGCGGCCAACGCGTCGGCCAGTTGCCGGACCACGGTACCCACGACCGCCGGAGCCAGCGGGCCGACACGGTGTACGTAATCGGCGAGGGACTTCCCCTCGGCCCACTCGAGCGCGAGGTAGTAGAGGCCGTCCGCCTCCCC
>QHUC01000160.1 GCA_003221045.1 Gemmatimonadota bacterium
CTCCCCTATCTCCATGAGCACGGGGCCCGGCTCGTCGGCCCGAACTGCCCCGGCCTCATCTCGCCATCCAAGAGCAAAGTGGGCATCATCCCCGGCAACATCTGCCGCCCGGGCCGGATCGGCGTGGTGTCCCGCAGCGGCACGCTCACTTACGAGATCGTCCACCAGCTTTCGACCCACGGGTTGGGGCAGTCGACGTGCATTGGCATCGGCGGGGATCCTCTCATCGGAACGAGCTTCATCCACTGTCTCTCCGCCTTTCAGGCCGATTCCGAGACCGACGCGGTGGTCATGATCGGCGAGATCGGGGGAACGGACGAGCAACAGGCAGCCGAGTTCGTGCAGACGGGCATGACGAAGCCGGTGGTCGGATTCATCGCGGGACAGACGGCGCCCCCGGGTCGGCGGATGGGCCACGCCGGAGCGATCATCTCCGGCTCGAGCGGCACGGCGGCGGAAAAGATGGCCGCGTTCTCCCGGGCCGGCATCTCGGTCATGAAACGGCCGGCGGACGTGGTGCCCCTGCTCCAGGAACGGTTGTGAAGCTCCGCGATGTGCTCAAGGCCGAGCACGTACTGGTGCCGTTGCGCGCGTCCACGGTGAAGGAAGCCACGGAGCGGCTGGCGGAGCGGCTCAGTACGACCGGGGCGGTGGCCGATCCGCAGCGCCTGACCGCAGTCATCCGGCACACGTGGCCGGAAGACATGGTCAGCGTGGGGGAGCACGCATTCCTGCCACATTTCCGGAGCGAGGCCGTGCGGAGTCTCGTTACCGCGGTCGGGATCGCCCCGACGCCGATCCGCTGGGAGAAGGACCCCCACCGGACGGCGCGGATCGTGATCTTCATCGTGGCGCCGTTGCGCGACGCCGCGCTCTACCTGCAGGTCGTCGGTGCCTTCGCCCGTACGCTCGCCGATCCCGACACCGTCCTCGCGCTCCTGGCCGCGCGCACCCCGGAGCAGGTCGCCACACTCGCGGCGCTCGAAGCCACCGAGCTCCCGAACCAGCTCACGGTGCGGGACGTGATGACTCCACATGCCATCACGGTCGGGCCGGAGTGGACACTAGGAGAGGCCGCGCGCCTCATGGTCGAGCAGGACATCCGGGCCTTGCCGGTGGTGGATGACGGCGGCTCGCTCATCGGAATCGTCACCCACCGGGAACTGCTGCGGTTCCTCATCCCTTCGTTCATCCAACGCACCAAGACCGGCGAGTTCCGGGCCCCCTCGCGCTCGCAGGTGCTGCGGGGCTCGGCCGATCCACAGCTCATTCCCGTGAGGGAAGCAATGGCGCGCTCGGTGCTTTGCCTGGCCGAAGATCAGACCCTCGCCGACGTGGCGAATCTCATGAGCGGGAAAGACGTCGATCGCTTCCCGGTGGTACGCGAGGGCGTCGTCGTCGGCTTCCTCACGCGCGCGGACGTGATCCGCCGCCTCATTGCGCCTGACACCTAACACCCAACACCTGGCACCCGCCTCAATGCTCACACTCGCCATCATCAAGCCCGACGCGGTGCACAACGGGCTCGCCGGCAAGATTCTCGCGCACCTCGAGGCCGCCGGGTTCCGCGTGCGCGCGGCACGGCTCGTCAGGCTCACGACCGCGCAGGCGGAGGCGTTCTACGACGTCCACCGCGAGCGCCCGTTCTACCGCCCGCTCGTCACCTTCATGACGTCGGGACCGGCGCTCGCGCTCGCATTGGAGCGCGCGGACGCCGTGGCGCACCTGCGACAGGTGATCGGCGCCACCGACCCTGCCGAGGCAAAGCCCGGCACGGTGCGGAAGCTGTATGCAGAGTCCAAGGAGCGAAACGCCATCCACGCCTCGGATTCGGACGAGAGCGCCAGGCGTGAGATCGCCTTTTTCTTCCCGGAGAGCGAGCTACGAGGGCTTTCGGGCGCGCAGTAGCAAGTTAGCTTGACGCAAGTGCCACAAGGGTTTAGCTTCGTTTGCCCATGCTACAGATCGACCTGCGGGAGCTCGCCCGGGGCCCGGTGGACACCCGGGCGGACGTCCCAGGGACAGATCCCCTGTTTGAGGGCGTCAACGTCGAGCTGTCCGAGCCCGTGCGTGTGGCAGGCCGCTTGCAGGACGCCGGGGACGGACGGTTCTACTGGCGCGGCTCGCTCACGACGCGAATGGCCGGACAGTGCCGGCGCTGCCTCGCGCCGGTGCCGGTCGCGGTCACGGCGCACGTCGACGCGCTATTTTCCCGTGATCCGGACGCCCTGGAGGACCCGAGCTCCTATCTCCTGGCGCCCGATGCGACAGCGATCGACCTCCGGCCGGCCGTCCGGGAGGAGTTGTTGCTGGCCGTCCCGCAATGGGTCGTGTGTCGGGACGATTGCCGCGGGCTGTGCCCGCGTTGTGGCAAAGACTTGAACGCGGGCCCCTGCAGCTGCCCGCCAGCCGTCGACCAGCGCTGGCACGGGCTCGTCGCCTTGAGGGACAAGCTGCGCGATTGACAACCGAGGACCCATCCATGGCGGTACCGAAGCGAAGAACTTCCAAACGGAAAAAGCGCGCGCGCCGCACCCATTACAAAGCGGCGCCGATCGCGTTGCAACCCTGCCCGCGCTGCGGCGACCTGAAGCGCCCGCACCACGTCTGCCCGACCTGTGGATACTACCGGGATGAGCAGCGAGTGGCCGTGGAGGACGCCTGAGTGTGATTCGCATCGCGCTGGACGCGATGGGAGGGGACAACGCGCCGCGGGTGGAGGTCGAGGGGGCGGTCCAGGCCCTGCGCGAGCTCCCACCCACCTTTCGCATCCAGCTGGTGGGGCGCACCGCCGATATCGAGGCCGCGCTCAAGGCACATGGGGACGTCGATCGGCATCGGCTCGAGATCGTCGAAGCGCCCGAAGTGGTCGGGATGGGGGAGAAGCCGCTCGCCGCCGTGAAGGGAAAGCCGCGCTCGTCCATCGCGGTCGGCCTCGGCCTCCAGAAACAGGGTGACTCGGACGCGTTCATCTCCGCGGGCAACACCGGGGCGGTGATGGCGGCCGCGACGCTCATGTTGCGCCTGCACGAGAGTGTCCAGCGGGCGGCGATCGGCGCACTGTTTCCGACGGCGGTGCATCCGGTCCTGGTCCTCGACGGGGGCGCGAACGTCGACTGCGACGCCCGCGAACTGGTCGGTTTCGCGCACCTGGGCTCGGTGTATGTCCGCGACGTGCTCGACCGTCCGGAGCCCGGGGTCGGGCTGCTCAACGTCGGCGAAGAAGACGAGAAGGGCAACGCGACGGTCAAGGAAGCCAACCAGCTCCTGAAGCAGACCTCCGGCATCCGGTACGTCGGCAACGTCGAAGGGCGGGATATCCTCGCGGGCCAGTGCAAGCACGGCCGCATCGACGTGGTGGTCTGCGACGGCTTCGTGGGCAACGTGGTGCTCAAGTTCTACGAGTCCGCCGGCCGGATGTTCAACGGGATGATGCAACAGGCGTTCCCCGACGTGCTGGGCCGACCCGAAGCCAAGCAGCTGTTCCGATTCCTCGACTATTCCGAATACGGCGGCGCGCCGCTGCTCGGGGTGAAGGGCGTGGTCATCATCTGCCACGGCGCCTCGCCCGCCCGGGCCATCAAGAGCGCCGTCCGCGTCGCGGCCCACATGGTGGAAAGCCACGTGGATCAGGATATCGGCGCGGAGCTGGCCGAAGGGGGCGCGTCTCGATGAAGCGCCCGATCGCGGAGCTCGTGGGAACCGGCCGGTACACCCCGAAGCGGGTGATGACCAACGACGAGTTCTCGAAGATGCTCGACACGTCGGACCAGTGGATCCGCGAGCGGACCGGCATCCGGGAGCGGCGCGTGGCCGGACCCGATGAATCCAATGCCTGCATGGCCAAGGCGGCAGCGGATCAGGTGCTCAAGGAAATCGGTCTCTCTCCGCTCGATCTCGATGCCCTCGTGGTGGCGACCTGCTCACCGGACCGGCTGCTCCCGTCGCAGGCCTGCGATTTACAGGCGTTGCTCGGGGCCAAGCGTGCGGCGGCCTTCGACGTGCAGGCGGCCTGCACCGGATTCCTGTATGCGCTGAGCGTCGCGGAAGGGCTCGTGGCGGCGGAGCAGGCCGAGCAAGTGCTCGTCGTCGCCTCGGAAAAGCTCACGTCCATCATGGACTGGACGGATCGGAGCACGGCGGTGCTCTTCGGGGACGGCGCGGGCGCGACATTGGTCCGCAAGAGCGCCAACCGGCGAGGGATCCTCTCGAGCTACCTGAAATCGGACGGCACGCTCGCCGAATTGCTGTATCGGCCCGGGGGCGGCGCGGCACATCCGCCCGACGCCGCCCTGCTCACCGACCATTCGTATTACATCAAGATGGCGGGCCGCGAGGTGTTCAAGGCCGCCGTGCTCTCCATGGCCGACGCGTGCGACAAAGCCCTCGAGCGGGCGGGTCTCACCG
>QHUC01000161.1:0-9534 GCA_003221045.1 Gemmatimonadota bacterium
CAAGATCATCAACGACCGCAACCAGTTCATCTTGGATCTGCCCTTTCTCTACCCGGATGCGACGAATCTAAAGAGTTACCAGAACGTCCCTGGGTTCTCGGACTACGGGTCGATGAACACGAACGAGGGCAACAACATCCAGGTTCCGACTCCCGACGGTCAGCTCCTCCTGCCGTTGGATCACGGACTCCAGACCAAGGCGTACTGGTTGACCGCTACCGCGGGCTTCAATTTCGCGAAGGGATGGAACGTCGAGAACAGCGCGCAGATCATGAATGACCAGCAGGAATGGAACGCTATCCTGCCGTTCGACGTTCAGGATGCCTCCACCGCGGTGACCTCGTGGCTGACCCAGTATTGGGGCAGCTACGCGTTCGGTGTGCTCCAGAAGAACGGGACGATTCCGGCGGGCCGCTTCATGTGCAATGGGTCCAACGGAACTAATTGCCCAGGCGGCGCGGGGGTGGTCGGGACTCCGACCGTCACGCTCACTTACCCCAACGTGCTCGACGCTTCGGGGAAGCCGACGCCCTATAACAATCCTAACGGCCTGCTCTCGCCAGGCGGCGAGTGGCATATCTCGAAGCCCCTTTCCGCGTTCCAGGACCAGTTGACGTTCAAAAAGGCGCTCGAGGGGGGGCACAATGTTTCCTTGGGCCTCTACTTCGCCAACTATTCGCAGACTAATCAGTGGTACTTCACAGACGTCCTGATGGACGTGCAGGACAACCCGCACTTCGTGGACCTGACCGTCAACAACGCCACCGTGGTGTTCCGCGACACGACGGCGGCGGGCGTCAAGGATAGTACAACGTTCACTCTCCCAGCGAATTTCGCGGCAACCAAGAACGGCTTCCGCAAGTTCGTGTCGAACTACGTCAACGGCGAGGGGCAGACGACCGTGTTCTCGGCGGTGCTCGGAGGATCCTTCAAGTTGAGTGATCGGGTACGCGCGGACTTGGGCGTGCGATACGAGAGAGACGACTACGTACAGACTTCGCAGAATTCAACCACGAGGCCGGTCAACGGCGACACCCTCAACTCTCTAACCTTGTTCGACCAGGATACCTGGGGTGTCCCTTCCTCGTACAAGCACTTCAGCCGCACGATCGGTGACTGGGCGGGCTCGATCGGGCTGAACTACGCGCTCACGGATCAGACCTCTCTGTACGCGCTCGGCAGCCGTGCATACAAGATGCCCGCCCTGGACGAGTTCTTGAACGCCTCGGCCCAACAGCAAGTCTCCCTGTTCAAGTCCAAGCGGAACTGGACCGGCGAGGTCGGAGTGAAGCACGCCGCTCGCAACTTCGGCGTCACGCTCGATGGGTTCTACACGGTCCTGAAGGACATCGTCAGCCAGGGTCTGGTCGTTGACCCGAGCACGGGTCAGTCCATCTGGATCGTTCAATCGAGTCCCGAGGTCCGTTCGTACGGGCTCGAGTTCGAGGGATCGGGTCATCTTCCCAACAGTGGGTTCAGCGCCGTGACGAACTGGACCTGGCTGCGCGCCGAGTGGCAAACGGTAGCTGTGTCAACCAGCTACCCACCTACAGCTATCTCAACCTGGGAGCCGAATACGTCTTCCCGACCAGCGGCGTCACGGTTCGCGCCGACTTGTGGAACGTGTATCAGTCGCAGGGTCTCGAGGAGGGTAACCCTCGTCTGAGCCTTCTTCCCAGCGGTCGCACGAGCAACTTGTTCCTCGCCCGCCCGATCCTCCCGCGGGCGCTGCAAGTGTCGTTCGGGTACAAGTTCTAGTCGGGCGCCACGGGTGACCGCGGCGTGATGTTCGGCGAGCCAGCCATCGGAGACCGATTGATCTCGGTGGCTGGCTCGCTGTTTTTCTTCGTGACAATCTCGTTGTCCGCCCAGGACTCGACGTTCGTCGTCACCACCAGGGATCCCACGTACCGCGCGCCTGCCTTCATCGGCAACGGCGCGTTCAGCCTCGTCTCCGCCCCGCTCGGCACCACCGCCGCGCCCTCGTTCGCCGCCGGCATCTACGATCACGGCCCGGGCGACGTGCCCCGCATCGCCGGCCTCCCCGCCTGGAACGCGATCGACGTCTTCGACGGCCAACACTGGCTCGGCCAGGCCACGCTCGACACGACCAGCCTGCGGGACTATCGCCAGACGCTCGACATGCACGAGGGTGTCCTGCGCACGAGCTACGACTGGGTGGACGGCGAGCGGCGTACCGCGGTGTCGGTCGAGGCGTTTGTCTCCCGTGCGGACGCGCGCCTCGCCGTCGTGAACCTCGTGCTGCTGCCGCACGATTCCGGCACGGTGACGCTCTCGTTCCCGCTCCGTCCCCGACCCGCGCCCCAGCGCCTCGCGCTCGCCAAGCTTGAGCACACAGAACCGGATTGGACGCTCGCGAAGGTCTGGTACCCCGGTCACGTGAAGATCGAGACTCGGGGAGCGACGGCGGGTGAAGCCTGGCTCGCGGGACGGACCGAAGGGCGGGGAACCCCGGTCGTGCTCTCCGCTCGGGTCGGGTGGCCCGCGGGTCAGAAGCCCGTGTCCGTGCGCCCCGTGATCTTGGACTCAGGGGTCGCGCTAGATGTGACGTTCCGGGCGTCACCCAACGTGCCCGTCACCGTATACAAGTACGTCGGCCTTGCCCGCTCGCGCGCGGCCGCCTCCGCGGCGACACGGGCCGCGATGGCCGCCGGCTACGATGCGACCCTCGAGACGCACCGCGCCGCCTGGCGCCGCCTGTGGCAGACCGACGTCGTGGTCGAGGGCGATGCCGAGCTGCAGCGTGTCCTGCATGCCATGCAGTTCTATCTCCTGGCGAGCGTCCGCGAAGGCACGAGCGAGAGCATCCCGCCGATGGGGCTCTCGACCGCCGGCTACTACGGGCACGTCTTCTGGGACGCCGATACGTGGATGTTCCCGGCGCTCCTCGTCCTCCATCCCGATGTCGCCCGCTCGATGGTCATGTTCCGCCACCGGGCACTCCCGGCGGCGGAGCGGAACGCGCGCACCAACGGGTATCGCGGCGCGATGTACCCCTGGGAGTCGGACGAGCCGGGTGAGGAGACGACGCCCAAGTTCGCCTGGCAGAACGCGCTGTACGAGAATCACATCACGGGCGACGTCGCGCTCGCCCAGTGGCAGTACTATCTCGCCACCGGTGACTCGGCCTGGCTCGCGCGTTACGGCGAGCCGGTGCTCCGCGCCACCGCGCGCTTCTGGGCGAGCCGGGCGACGTTCAACGCCGCGAAGCAGCGCTACGACATCACGCATATCGTGTCCGTGGACGAGGGGCTCATCGGCATCGGGAACGACACGTACACGAACGCCATCGCGCAGAAGAACCTCGAGCTGGCGGCGCTGGCCGCTCGTCGCGTGGGCCGGGCTCCCGACCCGGAGTGGGCGCGCGTGGCAGAGGGCCTCTACATCCCCTACGATTCCGCGGGCCAATACCACCCCACCTACGAGGGTGCGCCGGAGGAGAAACGCGGCTCCGTCGTGCCGCTCCTCGCGTATCCGCTGGGGCTGCCGATGAGTGAGGCGGCCAAACGGAACGACGTCCAAAGCGCGATCCGCCTCATGATCAAGGAAGGCGGCGGTGCGATGATGACCGAGACGCTGTACCCGGTAATCGCCGCGGAGCTGGGTGAGCGCGCGCTGATCGACACGCTGCTCCCGCTCAGCTACGAGGGACACGTGCGGCCGCCGTTCTACGCGCTCGCGGAAACGCCCCGCAACGACGCGGTGAACTTCCTGACCGGTGCGGGTGGATTCCTGCAGCAGGTGATCTACGGCTACACGGGGCTGCGGCTCACCGACGCCGGCCTGCGGTCGGTGTTTCGGCCGGTGCTCCCGTCCCGGATCACGAAGCTCGTCCTCCGGCACGTCTCCGTTCGAGGGAAAACGTACGACATCATGGTCGAGGGCGACTCGGCGCGGTTCGTGCCGAGATGATCGGGCTCGCCGCGCTGCTCGTGGCCGTCGGCTGCGCCCTGCCCGTTTACGGGCAGGTGCCGCGCCGCGAGTTCACTCGCGACAGTGTCCCGCCCTATTTGTCCTTCCCAGAGCCCGGGCTCGACGACCCGGCAGCGTACGAGGGCTACAGCACGCGCGTGTTCCGTGACGCGCGAGGGAACGCCTTCCAGGTCTACGTGAACGCCGCCACAGGACGGGTCGTGAACCTGTGGGCGGACGCGCTCGACGAGAGCGTGGGGTTCACGGTCCGGGATTCGGGCGGGAAGCCCGCCGAGGTCGCGTGGGGGACGGCCCGCGCGGAAGTGACCGAATCGCTCGCGGGTCGCATACGCTCGCTCACGTACGGCCTGGAAGCCCCCGCGTCGGTGACGATCGGACTCTTCCTGCTCGGATCCATGCGGGTCGAGCGGGACCTGCAGTACGCGCGGCGCGATACGCTCCCGCTCGATGCCGCAGCGTTCCCCCAGCACGAGCTGACCGAGCTGATCGACCGTATCGGGCGCCTCCCGCCTACCGAGCGCGCCCGTCATCTGGCCGTTCTGGGTGCGAAGACCGTCGACGGGCTGCGCGCCCGTCTCAGGCCCGAGGTGGCGATGGACCGCGGGGACACGACGTGGGCCGTCCGTGTGGAGGAGCCGAGCTTCGACGGCAAGCACCACCTGCGGCTCGAGATTTCGGGAGACTCGCGCGAGACGGCCCCCGCACTCACGGGAAGTGTGGTCACGATCCGCCGCCCGGCCGGCGGACCGGTGCGCATCAGCGTCCGCGTGACGACCGATGCCCCGGCGCTCGTGCCCCTCTCCCGCACCGAGATCTTCAACGACGAGTTCCGACGCTTCTACGAGACGGTCCGCTCGGACACCGGCCATGCCGAGCGGTTCCGCCGACTCGAGCGTGAGGTTCGGGGGATGGAGTTGTTGTGCTCCGGTGAAAAGCTGATGGCCGGGCTGCCGAACTTCGCGACGTATTTCGGGCGCGACATGTTCATGACCGCCCTCTTGATGCAGCCGGTGTGGGCGCCCGAGATGCCGGAGCACGTGATCGCGAGCGCGCTCGCGAAGCTCGCGCCGGACGGGGACGTGAGCCACGAGGAGGCGCTCGGCGGCCAGGCGATCCGCGAGAACGCCGCGGAATACAACCGGCTGATGGCGGCGGGCAAGCTCATGCAGGCTCGCACGGTGCTCGCCCGGCTCGATGCCACGCGCGAGAATTACATCATGATCGACGACGACTTCCAGCTGCCGGTCGTCGTCGCCCGCTACTTATCGGACCAGCGCGTGCCGGCCGATCGCAAGCGCCGGTTCCTCGGCGAGGAGCATCGCCTTGCGCGGCTCGTCGCCAACCTCGACTACGTGGCGCGCCTCGCGGCGCCCTACGCCCACGACCCCGGGGCGACGAAGCTCGTGAGCTTTCCCCGTGCGCCCGACGGCCGCGGGTGGATTTCGGCGAGCTGGCGGGACAGCCATGCGGGATACGGCGGCGGCCGGTTCGCGATGGACGTCAACGTCCTCTGGGTACCGCACGCCCTGGAGAGCATCGGCACGATCCTCGACGCATTGAGCCAGCTCGGTCTGAAGCCCGCGATCCCGAAGGGTCCGCTCGCCACGTTCGCGAAGGATCGGGCGGCGCTCGCGCGTGCGGTCGCCACATGGAAGGGGGCGGAGCGTCATTTCCAGGTTACGCTCGCGGGTGGTGCCGTGGCGGAGCGGGTCTCCAAGAGAGTGAACTGGCTGCCGCAGCCGGAGCGGGACTATTGGGAGGGCGTGCGGGGGGGGGCGCGTGCCCAGGGTGCAGGGAAGGACACGCTCCGATTCCTCGCGCTCTCGCTCGATGCCGCCGGGCGGCCGATCCCCATCGTGAATACCGATCCCGCCATGGCGTTGCTGCTCGATCCGCTCGGGCGCGATCGCACGCGTATCACTCGCCGACCGTCGTGTGGGGCCGGGACGTGAACGTGCTCCTCGCGGGGCTCGCCTTGCAGATCGCCGCGCTCCCGTCCGGCGCGAATCCCGCTCCGCTCGCGGATGCGCTGCAACGGACCGTGACCGCGGTGGACCGTTCCGGGCTGCGGCACGCGGAGCTCTGGAGCTATCGAATCGACAACGGCCGGCTCGTGCCGACGCGCTACGGCACGAGCTCGGACGTCCAGCTGTGGAGCCTCACTGACCTCGCCGTCCAGTATCTCCTCAACCGCCAGACACCATGACCTCTCTGCATCTGTTCGATCTTGTGGTCATCGCGGCCTACTTCCTCCTCCTGCTGGGGATCGGGTATTGGGCGGCCCGTCGGGAGAAGAACGTCAGCGCCGACTATTTTCTCGCGAGCCGGGACGTGGGCTGGTTCGCCGTCGGGGCGAGCCTGTTCGCGTCCAACATCGGAAGCGAGCACCTCGTCGGCCTCGCGGGTACGGGCGCGGCGAGCGGGCTCGCAGTGGGCCACTTCGAATGGCTCGCCTGTCTCATCCTCCTGCTCCTCGGATGGTTGTTCGTGCCGTTCTACCTGCGGAGCGGCGTGTATACCATGCCGGAGTTCCTCGAGCGCCGGTTCAATCCGGCATCGCGCTCGTACTTCACCTGGGTGTCGATCATCGGGTACGTGTTGACGAAGATCAGTGTCACCCTGTTCGCGGGCGGGATCGTCGTGCGGGCGGTCACGGGCTGGAGCGTGTGGACGAGCGCTGTGGTGCTGATCGTGATCACCGGGCTCTACACAGTGCTGGGGGGACTGCGCGCCGTGATCTACACGGAGGTGATGCAGGCGGTCGTGCTGATCATCGGCTCGGCGGTGCTCGCCGTGATGGGGCTGCAAGCGGTCGGCGGCTGGAGCGGACTGGAAGCGCGCGTGCCGGCGGCGTTCTTCTCCATGTGGAAGCCGATCAGCGACCCGGCATTCCCGTGGACCGGCATCGTATTCGGCGCGCCGATCCTGGGGGTGTGGTATTGGTGTACGGATCAGCACATCGTGCAGCGTGTCCTGGCGGCGCGGAACGTGAGCCAGGCGCGCACCGGGACGATCTTGGCGGGATTCCTGAAGATTCTGCCGGTGTTCATCTTCGTGCTGCCGGGGATCATCGCGGCCGCCCTCTACGCGGATGTGCGGGGTGGCGCGGCCGACACGGCGTATCCCACCCTCGTTACGCGGCTCCTCCCGGCTGGGTTCAAGGGCCTCGTGCTCGCGGGGATGCTGGCGGCGCTCATGAGCTCGCTCGCCTCCGCATTCAACTCCTGCTCCACCCTGCTCACGTGGGACGTCTACCGCAAACTCCGGCCCGAGGCGAGCGAGGCGCGCCTCGTGGCGGTCGGACGGCTCACGACCGTCTTGCTCGTCGGGCTGGGCCTGCTCTGGATTCCCTTCATGAAGTACATCTCACCGCAGATCTATATCTATCTGCAGAGCGTGCAGGCCTACATCGCGCCCCCGATCGCGGCGTGCTTCCTGCTTGGCGTGCTCTTTCCGCGGCTGAACGGCACCGGCGCGGTGGCCGCGCTCTTCACGGGGCTCGTCTTCGGCACGCTCCGCCTGGTGCTCGAGCTCGCAAAGGCGCATCTCGCGAGCGGCACGGTGTGGGCCTGGCTCGCGGGCGTCAACTTCCTCCACTTTGCGGCCCTGCTGTTCGCGCTCTGCTCAGGGATCCTGATCGCCGTCAGCCTCGCCACGCCCCCGCCTCCCGCGGTTAAGACCGTCGGGTTGACGTATGGAACGCCGGAGGTCACCGCCGTCCCGGTACCGGCGGGCCCGGGCACCTTGAGCATCGTGTTGTCGTTCGTTCTCGCGGCGACGATCGGGGTGCTGTGGATCATCTTCAGATGACGTCCTCACCCCCTCTCCCCCTCTCCCTTCGGGAGAGGGGGAATTCACTGCGTCCCCCCTCTCCGGAACGGAGAGGAGGTCAGGGGATGAGGCCGCTCGAGAGGGTGAGGAAGGTTGGTGGCGGTTGGGGAGGTTGGTGGAGGACGATGCTCGCGACCGCCGTCGCGTGCACGGCCATCACCTGCACAACCTCCAAAACCTCCACCAGCCTCCACCAGCCTGCCTATTATTTTCCCGCCCGCGACCTCGGCCCCCTGTTCACCGCCGTCGAGCTGTCGGGGATTTTTCCGGACTCGAAGACGTTCGTCGACGCCCGTCCGCTGGTCGCCCCGGCCCAGATCGTTGCTCGCTATGACTCCGCCCGGCGCGCTCCGGGGTTCAGCTTGCAGGCGTTCGTCCAGCGGTATTTCGAGATGCCCCCGACGGTCGCGGCGGACTTCCACTCGGACCGCTCGCAGACGATGGAGCAACACATCCGGGCGCTCTGGCCCGTGCTCACGCGGGCGCCGTCTCATGACACGGGTGCGGGGCGCTCGTCTCTGATTCCGCTGCCCGAGCCGTACGTCGTCCCGGGGGGCCGCTTCCGCGAGGTCTATTACTGGGACTCGTATTTCACCATGCTCGGGTTGATTCAGAGCGGCCGGACCGACCTGGTGGCCAGCATGCTGGACAACTTTGCCTACCTGGTCCGGACGGTCGGGCACATTCCAAACGGCAACCGGACGTACTATCTGGGCCGGAGCCAGCCCCCGTACTTCGCCGCGATGGTCGGGCTCTACGCGGGCGCGACGGATACCGCGCAGGCGCTGCGCTATCTCGATGCGCTCGAAGCGGAGCACGCGTTCTGGATGGATGGCGCGGAGCGTCTCGCCCCGGGCGAAGCGTACCGTCGTGTGGTGAAGTTGCGGGACGGATCGGTGCTGAACCGGTACTGGGACGACGGCCCGCAGCCGAGGCCCGAGTCCTTCCGCGAGGATTACGAGCTCGGTCAGACGCTGCCGGAGGAACGACGTCAGCTCTTCTACCGGAACGTCCGTGCGACGGGCGAGAGCGGCTGGGACTTCTCGAGCCGGTGGATGCGTGACCCCAAAGACCTGCGGACGCTCGAGACGACGGAGCTGGTGCCCGTCGATCTCAATAGCCTGCTCTATCACGCCGAGCGGATCATCGCGGCGCTCCGGGCGGCGCGTCGCCAGCCCGGCGACGCGGAGGCGTCACGGCGGTACGCGGCGGCGGCCGAGGATCGGCGGCGGGCGCTGCTTGCGGCGGCGTTTGATCCCAGGACTGGGTTCTTCTACGACGTTCGCTGGCGCAGCGGCGAGCGCGTGACGGACCGGCCTACGCTGGCCGCCGCCGCACCGCTCTACTTCGGGCTCGCCACGCCCGAGCAGGGTCGCGCGGTGGCCGCGCGGCTGGGGCGGGATTTCCTGAAGCCGGGCGGCTTTGTCACGACGCTGATCGCCTCGGGACAGCAATGGGACGCCCCGAACGGCTGGCCGCCGCTCGAGTGGCTCACCATCGAGGGCGTGCGCCGCTACGGGCGCGCCGACCTGGCGGCGGTCGCGCGGGAGCGGTGGCTCGCCTTGAACCGGCGGATCTATGTGGCGACGGGGAAGATGACCGAGAAGTACGACGTGGTCGACGTCCGGCGGCGCGCGGGCGGGGGAGAGTACCCGACGCAGGACGGGTTCGGGTGGACCAACGGCGTGGCGCTGGCACTCGCGGCGGAGGAGGGGGTCCGTCCTCCACCGCGGTCTTCTTCTCTCCGGT
>QHUC01000161.1:9698-12131 GCA_003221045.1 Gemmatimonadota bacterium
TCGTCGTGCGGGCCACCCTCGAGTTCTATAACGAGCCGCTCCGCGATGCAGTGAAAGTCCACGATGAAGCCGTGCAGGACGTGCTGCCGGCGGAACTTTAGGCCGAGGATGCCACGATTCCGCAGCAGGTACCACGCGTGGCGCTCGGCTGGCGTCGGCGCCCGGCGCAGTTCGCGCGCGAGGGCGAATTTCTTGGCGAGCGTGACGTGCCGGAGCGGGTCCACGCGGGAAACTCGCGTGACGGGCAGGGTCGACGGGTATCGAAATACCGTGCCGGGGACCGAAACCGTTCGCTGCCGAGGAGGTTGGACATAGTCCCCCCTCTCCCGAAGGGAGAGCGGGACAGGGGGTGAGGACTAATGAACGGAGAGGGGGACAGGGGGTGAGGACTAACGGGAGGAATAAAGGTGGGCGAAGGGACACAGAGTGGGGGCTAATGGGCAGGAGGGGGACGGGGACAGGGGTGCTGAAGGCTGAAACCTAAAACGCCTGATCCCAACGCACCGATAAGCGGATCGCCGATCCGATGAGCCCGACCATGCTGTAGGTTTGCACGAAGTTCCCCCACTGCTCGCGGGTCCGCGGGTCGATATGCTCGGCCAGGAGGCCGTGGCGGTTGCGGCACGCGAGCAGGTTCTCGAACAGGGCTCGTGCTTCATCGCGCCGCCCCAGCGCCGCCAGCGCGTTGATGTACCAGAAGGTACAGACCAGGAAGGCGTTCTCCGGCCGGCCGAAGTCGTCCGGCTCCACGTAGCGGAACACGAAGTCGCCGCGACGCAGCTCGCGCTCGATCGCGCGGACGGTGCCCGCGAAGCGCGGGTCGTCCTCGGCAACGAACCCCAGCTCCGCGAGGCGCAGCAGGCTCGCGTCGAGCGCGTCGTGGTTCACGGCCGCCACGAAGCTGCCCTTCTCCGCGTTCCAACAGCGCTCGCAGATGAACTGGTGGATGCGCGTCGCCTGGGATCGCCAGTAGACGGCCCGGTCGTCGAGCCCCAGATATGCCGCGATCCTGGCCAGGCGGTCGCATCCGGCCCAGCACATCACGCTCGAGAACGTGTGCACGCGCGGCGTGCCACGCAGCTCCCAGATCCCGGCGTCGGGCTGGTCGTAGAGCCTGGCGGCCTGCTCGCCGAGCGTCTCGAGGCGGCGGAACAGGATCTGGTCTCCGCGACGCACCAGCCGGCGGTCGAAGAAAACGTGGGTCGCCGTCAGGATCGCCGCACCGTAGACGTCGTGCTGCACCTGGCGGTGGGCCTGATTTCCGACGCGCACCGGGCCCGTGCCCCGATAGCCGGGGAGCGAGTCGATCACCCGCTCCTCGATCAGGGAGCGACCGCTCAAGCCGTACACCGGCTGCAGACGTCCGTTCTCCGCACCGGCCACCACGTTCACGATGTAACCGAGGTAGCGCTCCATCGTGCGCGTGGCACCCAGTCGGTTGAGGGCGTTGACCACGAAGTAGGCGTCCCGCAGCCAGCAGTAGCGGTAGTCCCAGGTCCGGGCGGTTCCGGGGGCTTCGGGGACCGAGGTCGTCATCGCCGCGACGATGGCGCCGGTGTCCTCGTAGACGTTGAGCTCCAGCGTGATGGCCGCGCGGATCACGGCGTCCTGCCACTCGAACGGGATCCCGAGCGAGCGCACCCAGTCCCGCCAGTAGCCCGCGCTTTCCTCGAGAAAACGACTCCCGATCTCACCCACCGCGCCCTGGACCGTTTCGTCCGGTCCCACCAGCAGGGTGATCGCGTCCTCCAGGAAGAAGGGTGTCTCCTCCACGATCGCTGTGATGGAGGCATCCGTCGTGAGGCGCAGCACGAGGTCTGTACCGAGGTAGCGGACGTGATTCGAGCCGCAGGTGATCTCCGTGCGCGCGCGGCCGTAGTCGCGCGCGGGCCGGACGCGTACGCGCACCCGGGGGTTGCCGGCGATGCGCTTGACGTTCCGGACGAGCATCATCGGGCAGAACATGCGGCCGTGCTGGCGGAACCGCGGCGCGAAATCCGTGATCTCGATCGCGCCACCCTGGCGGTCGTGGAGCCGGGTGACGAGGATCGGGGTGTTGGGGAAGTACTCCTGCTCGTGCGTGGCGACGTCGATCAGCTCCACCGTGAAAAAACCGAAATCCGTGTCGCGGGTCCGTTCGTGGAGCAGGGAGCAGAACATCGGATCGCCGTCGAAGCGCGGGAAGCAGGCCCACACGATCTCGCCGAGCGGGTTCGTGAGGGCGCCGATCGTGCCGTTCCCGATCAATCCGAGATCGAGCGAGGTCACGGCGTCTCGAACCCGCGCTCGAGCCACTCGCGCACGGCACGCACGTCCCGCAGGCGCCACCGGGCCACGGTCCGCCCGCTCCCCACTTTGACGGAGTGACCGTGCAGCCGATTGACCGCGGCGAACCCGAACTCGTCCGTGACGTCGTCACCGACGAACACCGGC